>NZ_JBEZIX010000047.1:0-87682 GCF_040651315.1 Streptomyces sp. NPDC048506 | reverse complement strand
AGCCGGTGGCCGTTCATCTATGCGGGCATCAGCCAGAAGCCGGAGCAAACCCCCGGATCAGGTCGAACCCCTACACCACTTCCCTGGACGCAACCGCCGTCACATCGGCTCGCTCGTTGTGCCTGTGGAGTGGTGTTATCCGGGCGCCGTGTGCGGGTGACCCCGTATGGCGATTGAGCAGGCGTGTCGCCACGGATCACTTTCGCGACGCACGCAGCCGGAGGTGTCGCACTCCAAGACCGCCGATATGACGCGTATCACTCTCCGGGTGCTTCGGGTCGGGCATGCGCGATCATGATCGGCATGGACGCTCGTTTCCGTGGCATCGCTGAGCTGGTCGAAGCCCCGTCCGTGGCGGTCGTGGTCGACGTCATGCGTGCTTTCACCGTGGCTGCCTGGGCTTTTGCCCAGGGAGCGGACAAGATCGTGCTTGCTGAGTCGCTGGATGAAGCTCTGGCGCTCAAGGCCCGCCACCCGGATTGGACGGCGCTCAAGGACGGTCCGCCCGCGCCCGGGTTCGACACCGTCAACTCCCCGGGCCTGCTGCGGTCTCTTGACCTTGACGGACGGACCGTTGTGCAGAAGACCACGGCCGGGACGGTCGGCGCCCTTGCGGTCAAGGAGGCGCCGCTGGTGCTGTGCGCCAGTTTTGTGGTTGCGGAGGCAACGGCTCAGCTCTTGCGGATGCGCGAGAGGGACACTGTCACGTTCGTGGTCACTGGCGAGGATGGGCAGGCCGACGAAGATCTGGCGTGTGCTCAATACATCGCTCGGAGGGCCACCGAGGCCGGGACGGATGCTGCTGAGTTCCTCCGCCGCGCTGCCGAGTCGCGCGCCGCTGCCGAACTGGCGGAGGGGGTGCGCCAAGGAGTCCACCCTGATGACGTTGCGCTCTGTCTTGAGGTCGACCGATTCCCCTTTGCCATGGTGGCGACCTTGGAAGGCTCGCTCATGGTCCTGCGTCCACGCACGATGCCTACGCCGGCTGACGAGGACCCGGTCTGATCGCTGGTGAGGTCCACTTTCCTCAGAGGGCGAGTTCGGGCCGGTAGTGCTCCAGCCACAGGGCCAGGTCGACGACGCGCTCCAGACGGAGGCGGTGGCCCCACTCCAGCCGGTCTGGCGGGGTGTCGAGGCTGGTCTTGATACGGGCTTCGTCGGCCAGGGCGCGGACCTGGGCGGTGGACAGGGCGTCGCGGGCCAGGTCCTGGAGACCGCGGTTGTAGTCGGGGTGATGGGTCGCCGGGTAGTGGTTCTTGGGTCGGTACAGCACGGAGTCGGGCGCGATTCCGGCGCCGGCCGCGCGCAGCAGGCTCTTTTCCCGGCCGTCGAAACTCTTCAGCGCCCAGGGCACGGTGAAGGCGTACTCGACGAGGCGGTGGTCGCAGTAGGGGACGCGGACCTCCAGGCCCTGCGCCATGCTCAAACGGTCCTTACGGTGCAGGAGTTGGCGCAGCCAGCGGGTCAGGGACAGGTGCTGCATTTCGCGTTGCCGGTGCTCGGCGGGGGTTTCGTCGTCCCGGTGCGGTACGGCGGCCAGCGCGCTGCGGTACGTGTCCTGGCGGAACTCCGCCATGCGCAGGTCGAGTTCCGGGTTGAGCGGCATCGCGGCCTCGTCACCGGTGACGAGCAGCCACGGGAAGGTGGCCGCGGCCAGCGCCTTGGGGTTGTGCAACCAGGGGTAGCCGCCGAACACCTCGTCCGCCGCCTCGCCGGAGAGGGCGACGGTGGAGTGCTTGCGGATCTCCCCGAACAGCAGATAGAGCGAGGTGTCCATGTCGCCGACGCCGATCGGCGAGTCCCGCGCCACGACGACCGCCTTGCGGTGCTCGGGGTCGAGCAGGGCAAGCGGATCGAGGACGACCGTGCTGTGGTCGGTGCCGATGAAGGCGCCGGCCTCGGTGGCGTACGGGGTGTCGTGGCCGGTTCGCAGCACGTCGCCGGTGAACTGCTCGGCCTGGTCGCTGTAGTCGACGGCGTAGGAGCGGATGCGGGCGTCCGGGCCTTCGCGCAGCCGGAGCTCGTCGGCGAGCAATGCGGTCAGGACGGTGGAGTCGATCCCGCCGGACAACAGGGTGCACAGCGGGACGTCGGCTTCCAGCTGGCTGCGGGCGGCCGTGCCCACCAGGTCGCGGATCCGTTCGACGGCCGCGTCCTGGTCGTCTTCGGAAGGACCCGCCTCCAGCTGCCAGTAACGGCGTTCGCGGATGCCGTCCCGGTCCAGGACGAGCAGGCCACCGGGCTCCACCTCGCGCACCCCCGACCACACCGTCGGCCCCGTGTTGAAGAGCAGGCTGTACGCCTCCCGCAGCCCGTCGGCGTCCACCCGGGGCCGTATCTCGGGGTGGGCGAACAGGGCTTTGGGCTCGGAGGCGAAGGCCAGACCGCCGTCGACGGCCGCCCAGAACAGAGGCTTGACGCCGAGGCGGTCGCGTACCAGCATCAGCCGCTGTGCGCACTCGTCCCAGACGGCGAAGGCGAACATGCCCTCCAGGTGCTCGGCGAGGTCCTCTCCCCACTCGGCGTACGCGCGCAGTACCACCTCGGTGTCGCTGCGCGTGCGGAAGACGTGTCCCCGGCCGCGGAGTTCCGTCCGCAGTGCGTGATGGTTGTACACCTCGCCGCTGTAGCTGAGAACGATGGTCGGCCGGTCGGGCCGGTCGGTCATCGGCTGTACACCGCCGGCCAGGTCGATGACAGCCAGGCGGCGGTGGCCGATCGCGGCGCGTTCGCCGAGCCGGACGCCGCCGGCGTCCGGGCCGCGGGGGGTGAGGGCGGCGGTCATCGCCTCGATGACCGGGGCCTGGGTGCGGGCGTCGTGGTGGAAGGACGCCCAGCCGGTGATTCCGCACATGCGTGTGACTCCTGGGTCAGTTGTGGGCGGCGGGCGCCGCATCGGTCGTCTTCTCGGGTGGGGGTACGAGCCTTCTGCCGGAAAGCCCGAGCAGCGGAACAGCGAGGCAGGCGGCGCCGGCGGCCAGCGTGAGCCCGGCCCGTACGCCCTCGTCGGGTCCGGCCATCCCCGAGGCGGCGGTGGCCAGGGCGGGGCCGAGGGTGAAGCCGAGACTGCGGGCGAGCTGCACCGTGGACCCGACGGTCGCGGTCCGGTCGGGTGGGGCGGCACTCATGACCAGGGCCTGGGTGGGGCCGCCGTTCAGGCCCAGGCCGACACCCGCCAGTGCCAGCCGCCAGGCCACGTCCAGCGGTGACCAGCCGTCGCCCAGCGGGACCAGCAGGAGCAGGCCGGTGGCAGTGAGGGCGGCACCGGTGACCGCGACCGGCCGGGCATCGTACTTGTCGGCGAGGCGCCCGCCGAGCGGTCCGGCCAGTCCCATGCCGAGGGGGAAGGCGAGGACGGTCAGCCCGGTCGTGGTGGCGCTGACACCGTAGTCGCGCTGGAGGTGCAGGGCGACCACGTAGTGCATCGCGGCGAATCCGGCCGCGAGGGCCAGCACCGCGCCGTGGGCCCTGAACAGGCCCGCCGTCCGCAGCACGCCGGCCACCGGACGCCCGCCGGGACCGCGCAGCCACCACCACAGCGGCGGTACGGCGGCGACCGCGAGCGCCAGCCCGGCCGGACCACCCGATGTCAATGTCATCGCCAGCAGCAGAACCGCGACGCCCGTGGCCGCGAGCAGGGCGTCCGTCGCCGATCGGTGGTCAGGCGTGCGCAGTCGGCCGTCCCGCGGCATCACCCTCCAGGCGATGACCAGGGCGAGCACGCAGAAGGGGATCTTCACCAGGAAGACGGAGCGCCAGCCGAGGTGGTCCAGCAGCAGGCCGCCCACGGCCGGTCCGGTCACCGCGCCCAGCGGCCCCAGCGTGGCGGGCACGCTCATCGCCCGTCCGCGCAGCTCCGGTCGTACGGAACGGATCGCGAGGACCGGCATCAGCACGAACAACACCGCCCCGAACGTCCCCTGTACAAGGCGGGCGGCGATCAGCCAGGCCGCCCAGGGCGACGCCGCGGCCAGGGCGCTGCACAGGCCGAAACCGCAGGTCGCGGCCAGCACGGCAGAACGCAGCCCCACTCCGTCGAGCCACCGACCGACGGGCAACAGCAAGGCCACGACGGGGAGTTGGTAACCCAGCACCGCCCATTGGGCAGCGGCGGTGGACACGTGCAGACCGTCGGCGATGTCCGACAAGGCGACGTTGACGATGTTCATGTCGAGCATCGCCACGAACGCCAGCACGCCCGCCACCGCGACCAGCGACCACCGGTCCTCACCGACGGGTATGTGACCGGACCGATCCGAACCGGGACCGTCGTGTGCCACCCTTCCCCCTTCATCACCACGAGCGTGCTGCCGGACGGCAACCTCGCCCCATAAGTCGAGGGGGATCCGGGGTGAGTTCCCGGCCATACCCAGAAAGAGTGGCCGATGAGCTGGTTCTTCACGCTGATCGGCACAGCAGGTCGATCTCCGCAGACGGGGTCCGAGGCAGTGAGCGAATCGACGTGGCGCGTTCCGGTTGCGACGAGGGCGCGGCGGCCGGCCTGCGGCTGCCCCTTTCCCGTTCTCAGCCTCGAAACGGATGTTCACGTTCTGGACCCATTGGAAATGGTATCCATTTTCATGTAGCGTTTCGCCTCGCCTGACCCAACAACACAGGAGGTCGCCATGGCCGTACCGAAGCGGAAGATGTCCCGCAGCAACACCCGCCACCGCCGCTCACAGTGGAAGGCCAGCACCCCCCAGCTGGTGCCCGTCACCGTCGACGGCACCCCGTACCTCGTGCCCCAGCGGCTCGCCAAGGCGTACGAACGCGGGCTCCTGCGCCCGGAGAGCTGATTCGACGGAATGGAGCACAATCGACTGCCCGTCACCGTCCTGTCGGGCTTCCTCGGTGCCGGCAAGACCACCCTGCTCAATCACGTCCTGAGCAATCGGGAGGGCATGCGCGTCGCGGTCATCGTCAATGACATGAGCGAAATCAACATCGACGCGACGCTCGTGCGTGGCGGTGAGGCCGCCCTCTCCCGTACCGAGGAGCGCCTGGTGGAGATGGTCAACGGGTGCATCTGCTGCACCCTGCGCGATGATCTGCTCGAAGAGGTCGACCGGCTGGCCCACGAAGGTCGTTTCGACTATCTCCTGATCGAGTCCAGCGGCATCTCCGAACCCATGCCCGTCGCGGCCACCTTTGCCTTCCCGCGCGACGACGGAGCCACCCTCGGGGATCTGGCCCGGCTCGACACGATGGTCACCGTTGTCGACGGCGCCAACTTCCTGCCCGAACTGACCGGCGGGGACGGGCTGGCAGAGCGGGGCCTGGACCAGTACGAGGACGACGAACGCACCGTCAGCGACCTGCTGATGGACCAGATCGAGTTCGCCGACGTCATCGTCCTCAACAAAGCCGACCTCATCGACGCGGACAGCGCCGACCGCCTTCGGGCCGCACTCGCCCGGCTCAACCCGGCCGCCCGGATCGTCACCGCGCGGCACGGGCGGGTGAACGTCGGTGACATCCTCGGCACGCACCTGTTCGACCTGGAGCGCGCCCAGCAGGCTCCGGGCTGGGTCAAGGAACTCAACGGCGACCACATTCCCGAAACCGAGGAATACGGCATCTCCAGCACGGTGTTCCGCGCCGCGGCACCGTTCCATCCCGGCCGCCTGTGGGCCTTCGTCACCGAAGGACTGGACAGCGGCGCCTACGGCCACATCCTGCGCTCCAAGGGCTTCTTCTGGCTGGCCAGCCGCCCGAATGTCACCGGGCTGTGGTCGCAGGCCGGCGCCGTCGCCCGCTTCGAGCCGTCCGGCGCCCGCGCCGCCGACGACCCACAGGGCCAGGAACTGGTCTTCATCGGGACGGAGTTGCACACCCAGGCGCTGCACGCGGCCCTGACCGATTGCCTCCTGGCCGACGGGGAGCCGCCCTGCGACGACCTGTTCCCCGCATGGGACACCTACGGAATCGACGACGCCTGCGCACACGAGCACCACGACCCGGTGGCGCAGGCCTGAAAACCCCGGGGCGGAGGAGAGGCGATGAAGGCGGGCACTCCCGGCCGTCCCGCAGCACTTCGCCCCGTCGGCCGACCGACGGGGCGAAGTGCACGGGGACGGAACGGGCCACCGGCATCCGCCGGTGTCAACCCGTGCCACTGCGTTGCGCTCAGTTCACTGAGGGGAGCTCGCAGCGTCGTACTCGGTACTCAATGAGCAGCGTGCGGTCTCGCCCGGTCTACTTGGTGAAGGCCGCGACACCGTTCGGGATACCCAGGCCCGTCGGACCGTCGTAGTCCTTGCCTGCCTGGCAGAGGTAGTTGCCGCAGGACCCGTTGGCGCCGTCGGCGACGGCCGCGACGTCGGCGACGGTGCGCTTGGCGCAGCCGCTGTCCTTCTGCCAGGACGGCTTGGCGTCGTACTTCGAGCAGCCCGAACCGGCTCCCTCGCCACCGGCGGAGGTGCCCCAGACGGACTCGGAGTAGCCGCGGGTGCTGCTGTCCTTCTTGAGCGAGGTACCGCCGACGGCAGTGACGTACTGCGAGGCAGCCGGGTACTCGACGCCGTAGCCGCTGTCGCCGGAGCTGACGGTGATGGCGACACCGGGGTGCTTGAAGTACTTCTCGTCCGCGGATGTGTCGGCGGCTTCCTCGTCCCCGCCGTAGCTGTTGGAGATGTACTTGGCACCTTGCTTGACGGCCTGGTTCACGGCCGCACCGAGGTCGTCCATGTTGGCGGACTTGGCCTCGACCAGCAGGATGTGGCACTGCGGGCAGGACGCGCCGACCATGTCGACGTCGAGAGAGATCTCACCGGCCCAACCGGCATCCGGTGCCGGGTAGTTCGCGCCACCGTCCTGGTCGATCTTCTTGAAGCAGTCGTTGCCGGTAGTGCACTCCGGCAGGCCGTACTGGGTGCGGTAGGTCGCCAGGTCCTTCTCGGCGTTCGGGTCGTCGTTGGCGTCGATGATCGCGACGGTGGTGCCCTTGCCGGCGCCCTTGGGGAGGTTGTAGGCGGCCTGGAGGTCGCTCGGCCCGTAGCCCTTGGGGGTGTCGTGGCGGCCGAGGGACCTCTGCGCCTTCAGGTCGGTGCGGACAACCGCCTGACACGCCATGTAGCCGGGCTTGCTCGGCTCCGAGCAGAGTCGGTGGGTGTGCACCGTGGACGCTGCGGGCGACGCCGTACCCGTCGTTGCGAAGGCGGCCGTCTGTGACCTGCGCGGCAGGGTTTGACAACACCAGACCCTGGGACTGCGAGGAGTTGACGGAAGATTGACCCCTTCGCGGGAGTGCCCGCACACAGGCCGACCATATGGTCAGCGGCATGCCCCCACGCCCCCCGAGGACCCCGGTACTCCCTGTCCTGCCCTACCGCAAACCCACCCCCGGCCGGGACTACTGGGTCCTGGACAATGTGCTGCCCGACGTCGATGCCGTCCGGGCGCGCTGCCTGGCCAACCGCAACTGGGTCGAAGGCTATCCGCACAAGCCCGAGAGCTGGCCCGGTCTGCGCACGATGCCCGGGCTCGAACCGGCTGAACTGACCCGAGTCGAAAGACTGGTCATGAAGGCCACCGGCGCGCGCCGGCTGTGGCAGCAGACCGCCCCTGGTCGCGGCACCCACAATCACAACTGCATCCAAGTCGTGGGCAAGGACGAGTGCGAGCCACGGCCCCACACCGATTCGCGATCGCTGTGCCGCTACGCCGCGGTGCTCTACCTCAACCCCCAGGTGCCCAAGGACTGCGGAACGAGCTTCTACCGTCAGACCCTGCCGGGCGGCCGACTCGGCGGAAACATGGTGACCGCGCCTCACAACAACCTGGTCGACGCCCTCGGGACGCGCTTCGTCCCGCCTGACTCCTTCGCCGAGGACGTACGCGTATCGCACCGCCACAACCGGCTGCTGCTCTACACCGCCAACATGCTTCACAGCGCCACCGGCTACTGGGGCAGCACACTGGAAGACAAACGGATGACCGCAGTCTTCTTCTGGATGGCCTGACAGCTGGATGGCCTGACAGCACACCGGACCAGCGGACGCAGTCGGTCCGACGTTGCCGGCCGAGTTCGCACCACGACGGCTCCGCGGCCTGCTGCTCGGCTCACTGACCGTGCTCTGGACCGTCGGGTACGTCGTCGCCGACATTCTCGGCTCCCACCTGTCCCTCGACGACACCTCCTCGCACTGGCTGCTGGCCAGCGCCGCGCTGCCGGCCGCGCCGGTTCTGCTGTTGCGCATCGGCACCCCGGAGTCACCCGGCTGGCTGATCGGCCGGGGCCGGATCGAGGAGGCCCGCGCCATCACCCTCACGTTCCTCGGCACCGATCTGGAACTCGACGCGGACAACCTCACCGGCGCTTCCGGGAACAAGAAGCCTGCCGGAGTGCTGCTGCTCGGCACGGTGATCAGCGTCGCCTGGGCGCCGGAGACCAAGGACTCGGTGACGACGGAAGGCCGGCACCACTGAAGCGCACCATCGCTGTCCCTGACATCGGCGCCCACTTCCTGACCTACGCCGTTCTCCTCGGATGCGCCCGGCACCGAGTCCGAGCCGAGGCCGGCTACGGCGACACCCCGGATCCGTTGCCGTGGAGCCGCCCCGGAACGGCGTCCAGCAACCGGCGAGCGACGGCGGTCCTCGGCCGGGCCGGCACGTCGGACACGGTCCCGGTCTCGACCAGGCGGCCCTCCAGCATCACACCCACACGGTCGGCGATCCACCTGACCACGGCCAAGCCGTGAGAGACGAAGAGGTAGCCCAGCCGCTCAGCCCCAGCCCCTGCTGGAGATCGGCCCTTGCTGCATCGCCGCAACGTTCCTAGGCCATGCGGGTCACGCGGTCCCGGCGGGACGCGCAGGTCGCACAGTCTGTTCCCACGGCACGGACATCCGGCTCTGTTCGGCCTCGGCACCATCGTCCAGCAGGGTGCACCGTCCGGACGCAGGCGGCCGACTCCGACTCACCAGAGCGCCATGTCCGCTGTGCGTAGATATCCTGCGAAGTGTGATCAAGCCTGGATGGCTGCGCCTCCGTCGTCGCCACGGCCGGGGGCTCCTTACTCTGCTGTCTCCGGTCATCCTGACTGTTGTCATCGCCGGCTTGGCCTACGCCACTCCCCCAGAACTGGCTTTCAGTCGGCTCCTGCCCGCAGCGCCGACCCTCGCCGCCGCCATGTGGCCCGTGTTCCCCACCGTCCTGCTGGGCTTGGTCTGCCTTCTTCTCATGATCGGCCTCGGCATCGTGTTCCCCGGCCTGGGGATTTGGTGGACGGCGGCGGGGATCGTCGCTGTCACCGTGGCGGCCGCGTACGGAAGCCATGTCCGGCTCCGGCGGGAGCAGACCCTGTTCCAGGTCCGGCTGGTCGCCGACGCGGCGCAGCAGGTGGTCCTGAGCCCGATGCCGCGCCGCTTCGGGGGCGTCGAGATCGAGGCGCTGTATCTCGCGGCCGCGGCGGAGGCCAGTATCGGCGGCGACTTCTACGAGGTGGTCGACACGAAGTACGGGGTCCGACTGCTCATCGGCGATGTGCGGGGCAAGGGTCTGCCGGCGGTGGGCTCGGCCGCGGCGATGGTCAACTCCTTCCGGGAGGCAGCCTACGACGAGGCCGACCTGGTGAATATCGCCCGTCGCCTGGAGGCCAGCAGTACCCGTTACAACGCCGCCTTTCCCCCCGAGGGCATGATGGAGCGCTTCGCCACCGCGCTTCTGGCCGAGATCCCACACGGGGGCGGCAGTATCGGAATCCTCAACTGCGGACATCCCCCGCCGCTGCTCCTGAACCGCGGGGAAGTCCGCGCCCTGGAGCCCACGGCTCCCTCGCCGCTTCTCAACCTCGCAGGGCTGATCGGTGATCACTACAGCATCGACACCTTCGGCTTCGCCCCTGGCGACCTGCTGCTCCTCTATACCGACGGTGTCGCCGAGGCTCGCGACCGCGACGGCACGTTCTTCCCGGTGGCGGCCTGGTTGCGCCGGCAGACCCCGGAGCGACCCGGCGAACTGCTCAACGCTCTTCACCACGACCTCCTCCACTACAGCAGAGGACGCCTCGACGACGACATCGCCGCCCTCGCCGTGCGCTGGTGCGCCTCTCCGGAGCCGCTTGACGGTCAGCGGGATCAGCCCGCTTAGCCTGGATCCACCGGTCGTGGTTCAGAGGGCCTGCACAGCGCATTCGCCACGCCCGAATCACTACAGCGCGGGTGGGGCTTGCGGTACCGGCGCCGCTGCATCAGCGCCAGACCCGGGGTGAGGTCGTCGTCGATTCGGTGGGCGGCGGACCTGGGGATCCTGAGCAGTGGAGCCAACTGCCGCAGGGTGAGGTGCGCCGGTACGCATGAGAGCGCACCAACATCGCGGCGGGACGGGGCGCGTCCGTGAGCCGGCTGCCGCCGGTTCGGGGTGGCGGCCGGGGCGGCCGGTCGTGTCCGCCCCTGCCTGCGCGGGATCAGGATGCTTCCGTGGCCCGGCTGAAGAGCCGGCCGGCGAGGTCGACGCCTGTGACCGCACCGTTGGCGTCGCGGGAGAAGTAGCCGCGCTGCCCCTTGAGGCCGCCTTCGGTGACGATGTACTCGTCGCCGTCGCCGGGAAGGAAACCGATAGCCGCGGCTGGGTAGTCCGGGGGCATCTCGTCGTCCGATGCCTCGCGGATCTCCGGCTTGATCCCGACCGCCAGGGTGAGTTGGGTGCCGTCGGTGGCGATGTCGAGGTACATGGCGTCGATCTCGTAGCGGCCGACGACCTGTTGGGCCTTCCCTGCGTCGTACGGGAGCGGCTCCGGCGTCTTCTCGACGACACCGAGGTAGTGCTCAAGCGCCCACTGCACGACGGACTGGTTGAAGGGGTAGCCGTCCGGGCCGACGTTGGCCAGGGAAACCACCGCGAAGTTGCGCTCGGGCACGATGAGCAGTTCGGCGAACTGGCCGTTGCCCGAGCCGCCGTGGCCGATCCCGTGGAGGCCGTCCAGGTCGTGCAGGAACCAGCAGATACCGAAGCCGTCGCCGAGCGTACTGGCGCGCAGCCCGACCGTCTGCTCCCGCATGCGGTGCAGCTCCGCGGCGGGCAACACGCCTTCCCCGTCGCCGAGTTGGAAGCGCGCCCAGCGCAGCAGATCACTCACCGAGGAGGCGAGGCCGCCGCCGGGGTTGTCGCCGCGCGCGCCTTCCTTGAACGCTCCCCAGGGCCGGGCGGCTCGCAGTTCGCCGTCGTCGCCGCGGTTGTAGCCCACGGCGAACTTGCGGACCATCACCTCCGCCAGTCCGTACACGGTGTCCGACAGACCCACCGGCTCCAGCACGAGCGAGGCCATGGCCTGCTCGAAAGGCAGGCCCGTGACCTTCTCGACGATCCGTCCGGCCAGGTTGTATCCGGCCTGGCTGTACGAGGCGCGGGCCCCGGGCGGCGCGATGAGTGGCAGCCCGGGCAGCTTCGCCACGAGCCCGGCCAGGGAGCGGTCCCCCTCGCCGTCGTCGATCAGGTTCCAGTCCAGGCCCGCCGTGTGGTTGAGCAGGTTCAACACGGTGATCTGCGCCGCGGCCCGCTCGTCGGCCAGCTTCAACTCGGGTACGTAGCGCCGCACCGGCGCGTCCAGGTCCACCTTCCCCTCGGCGACCAGGCGCATCAGCGCGGTCGCCGTGAAGGTCTTGGACACCGACGCCAGGTGGAACAGCGTCTTTTCGTCGACCGGCGCCGGGCTGGCGAGGCTCGTCACGCCGTGCGAGGCGTAGATCTCCCGGCCGTCCAGGAGCACCCCGACGGCGACACCAGGAACGCCGAGCTCCGTGGCCTGAGTCCTGACGAACTCCGACAGCTTGTCCTGCAACATGGCTCCCCCTTCGGGCACTTGAACTAAGTACGAGAAAGAGCGTAAGTCTCACTTGAACAAAGTGCAAGCCCGTCGTGAACTAAGTTCAAGTAGGCTGCTGGCCATGCCGCGAGACACACTGACCGCAGACCGGATCGTCCGTGAGGCCATCGAGCTGCTCGACGACGAGGGGCTGGACGGCCTCAACATGCGGAGCCTGGCGAAACGGCTCGGCTCCGCCGCCACGGCCGTCTACTGGCACATCAAGACCAAGGACGAGCTGGTCCGGCTCGCCAGCGACGCGGTCTGGGACGAGGTCGAGCTGCCCGACCTCGGCACGACCGACTGGCGCTCGGCCGCCACCGCCCACGCGACCGGCGTGCACGCCATGCTCACCCGGCACCCCTGGCTCGTCCAGGCCTTCAGCAGTCACCTCTTGTACGGCCCCGGAAAGGCCCGGCACGACGACCTCAGCCTGGCCGTCTACCAAAAGGCGGGCTTCCTCGCCGACGACGCGGACCGGGCGGCCGGCGCCGTGCTCGTCTTCGTGATCGGCAGCGCGCTCGGCCCTGCCATAGAGCTCTCGCTGAAACACCGACTGAGCAAGGACGGCGCAGACGCCGAGCAACTGATGGCCGACGCCATGACCCGCGCCACCGAGACCGCCATGCAATTCCCCCGCCTGCGCGAACGCCTTACGACCACTGCGGCCACCGAGTACGCCGCAGCACCGGACAACACCTTCGCGTTCGGCCTCCAGTCCCTCCTCGACGGCTTCGAGGCCCGCCTCGCCACCGACCGCGCCGGTCGGCGCAAGTGACCCGCGCCCCATCTCGCGGGCGATGATGCACAAGGGGAGAACCATGCGCATCGGAGCCACCGGCACCATCGACAGCCGGGCCGTCAGCCAGGGCACTCGACCGCGGTCACCGCGTCAGGGCGTCCAGCCGTGACGCCGCTCAGGCGTCAGCGCGACGAGCATCGGGACCACATCACGTGGGCGAGCGTCGACGCCCTGGACCCGAAGTGCGTCGCCGACGTCCTGCCCGGCCTCGACGTCCTGATCAGCGGGTTCCAGTCGGGCAACGCCGCCAAGAACTTCGCGGACACCGTGCGGCGCTCGATCGCCGACCCAACCGTCTACGCGACGGCGACGCGGGCACCGCTGAAGGCTTTGCAGAGCCACCCACGTACCCGGCTCGCCGTGATCGGCGGCGCCGGCAGCCTAATCAACCCGACCGTGTGTGAGGAATGTTGAAGGGACGTCAGCCGCTGATGAAGTGGAGGGATTCCATGCGGCTGGTGGCGTTCCGTGTCAGCGGTGACGACCATGGTGATGCACTTCTATGCCGGGCTCTGCTCCGAGTCAGTGCGAGCGACCAGCCGTTCATAGCGCTGCCTGGCTGCTTGAGGCGTGCCGAGCCCGAGACTGAAAGCGATCTCCGGCCAGGTCATGCCGCGGCCTCGTGCCATCTGGAGGAGTCCGACTTCCAGTTCGTCCATCTCCCCGCGGGCGCGTGGCACGAGGCTCAACGCGGCGGTGATATCGGTGTGGTCCACCTCCGGCTCACCGTCATCGAGCTGTGCGGCTCCGCTCAGCAGGAACGACACGAGCCTGACGGCTTCGTGCGGTCCCATGACGGAGGGGTGGACCTGCCGCCGGCGTTGCCCGTCGGTCGCTGCGTGTCGCTCGGAGATGCGGAGCAGGGACGCGTATACGCGGTGCGCTCGCGCCTGCTCCGGATGCGGAGGTGTGAAGGGGTCTGCGGGCTGTTCGGGAGTCGCTGCCATGCGACCAGGATGAGCCCAACCACTAGACGTTGTCAACGAATTGTTGTGAACATTTCGTTTGCTCGCTGCTCTTGATCCACGGCCTGAGTGCCGCTCACAGCCAGATCGTGCTCGTTTCTCAGCAGGCCGCGCTGCGGCGCAGTTCCCGGTACGGCGGCTGACACGGGGCCGGCCGCCGCACCGGGAGCCGACGGAACCGTTCCGTCGACGCTGTGGCGCTGTGGCGCTGTTCGTCAGTGCTTGACGTTCGGGTTCTTGACGGTTGTCGGTTCCAGGACGTTCGTCAGTTCTTGACCGGGACGACGGACATCAGTCCGCTGAAGTACGTGACCGGCACGGTGTCCGTCTTGGTGGTGGTCGTCCCGCTGCTGGTCGAGGACGTCTCGGACGAGCTGAGCCCCGCGCCGAACGAAATCACCTTGTCGAAGCTGGCGTTGATCTGCCCCGACACCGCCTTCTCCAGGCCCTGTTGCCGGATCTGCTGCTCGCTCAGCGTCACCGAGGTGAACTTGGTCTCCCGTTGGATCGAGAAGACGTAACTGCGCTGTGTGGGATCCAGGCCGGCGAGCGTCAGCTTGCCGACCAGATGCGTGGTGGTCAGGATGCCGGGAGGCATCCCGGTGGTGGCCGGGTTACCCGCCATGGCGGAGGAGTAGATCGAGGGGTAGGTCACCCAGTGGGTGGACGAGCCGTCGACCACGATGTCCAGGGGTTTGTTCGGGGCGACCTTGCCGTTGAGGATGACGCTGGGCGCCGCGGGCACCACATTGTCCTGACTGAGCACGGGCTTGCCGTCCTGGAAGATCGCGATGGCGAACCCGCCGCGCTCCCAGTCCGCCTCGCTGGGCCCGAAACTGACCGGGGCGAAGCTGAACACGAACGACCGGTTGTCCGAGCCGATCGGTACGGGCGGCCGGGGAGTGGGACGGGGTGCCGGCGCAGGCGGCTTCGGCGTTCCGGAGCCGCCGTCGCCGGAGCCGGTTGGCGTACCGGGACCCGTGGTGCCCGGGGTACCGCCCGGGTGGGGGTCCGTTCCACCGGTTCCCGGGGGCGTGGTGCCTCCGGTTCCGGTGCCCCCGCCCGGGGCTCCGCCCCCCGGGGTCCCGGTGCCGCCGCCGGACGGAGCGCCGCCGCCGGTTCCCGTGCCGGGAGCGCCCGTCCCCGTACCACCGCCCGCTCCGGTGCCCGGCGCCGAGCCGGTGCCGGGCGTACCCGGCGTGCCGGGGTTCTTGCCCGCGAGGCCGGCCGCGTTGCTTGCGAGCGAGGTCAGCAGCGCGGCGATCTCCTTCTGCATCGACTCGTCGCGGAAGATGTCGCCCTTGCCGAGGAGTTGCAGAGCCGCCGCCATGCCCACGGGGTCGGGGGCCTGCGGCGGCTGGACGATGGTCACCGCCGAGGCGGGCAGCCCGGAGGGCGTCGTGGAGACGACCACCTCCCGGCTCGCCGTGGACACCGGAGCGATCTGCGGGGCACTGTCCGGATCGGGCGACTTCTGCCAGTCCCAGAACCGGGTGTTGTCGATGACCTCCGCGGAGTTGCAGTGGCCGAGTTTGGCCTCGGCGAAGACCCCGCGGGTCGGCAGGCTGACCAACTGCTCGCTGCGGGCGGGATCCACCTCGGGAAGGCGTACCTGTCCCTCGCCCGAGTCGTCGAACAGGGCCGGGTCGAGAGGGAAGGCCGTGGAATCCCCGAGCACTTCCAGGGCACGGTTCTCGACGGCCTGGAACAGCGGGCGCGTGGTGCCGCCGACGGTGAGGTTGCTGCCTGCCAGCTCCGTCCACCGGGCATTGGGGTCCTCACCGAGCCGGATCAGCCGGTAGTAGTGCTCGCGGTTCTGCACCAGGTGTCTGCGCAGCCGGATCCGCAGCAGGTTCTCCTCATCGCTGAGCCGCTGGAACGGGCTCGGCGCGGGTGCGGGTTCGGGCGCCTGACGGACCGCCAGCGCCCAGGTCGTGGACGGTTTCTGGAACAGCTTGCCGCTGGGCTCGTCGACCAGGAGGTGGGTGTTGCCCGCGGTGTCCACGGCCGTGACGACCAGGTGCTCCACCGCCACGTCGTCGTTCCTGCCCTCGGTGTGGGGCGGGGTCAGGGTCACCGAGATCGTGCGCAGGTCCCGCCAGTTGACGCGCTCGTCGGGCCTGGGCACGCCGGCGAGATCGACCAGGGAGTGGGTGTGCTGGAAATCACCGGGATTCTGTAGATGGGTCGGATCGGGGTCCCAGTCGCTGTGCTGCGGACGGACCAGGTTCGTGACCTTCTGGCCGCCGTCCGGGGCTCGCTGGGTCAGGGTGACCGTCGTGGGCACCCGGTCCTGGAAGCTGGACAGGTCACCGATGGTGAAGCGGAACTGGAAGAGGATGAACTCGACGCTGCCCGGGTCGGGCGGCACCGGGACCTCGGGCTGGAGTTCCTGCCAGGCCGCGTACTTCTCCACCGCGTCGAATCCGCCGGCCAGTTGCGGATCGAGCAGCCCGGCCAGCAACAGGCGGCGGTAGCGGACGATGACCAGTTCGTCGTCGAGGTTCGGGGACGCGGCGGGCAGCAGGACGGCCGGGCGCACCGTGCCGCGCTCGACGAGCACCCGGAAGTGCCGCAGCACCTCGTAGTAGAGCAGGGTCATCGCATGCGCGTGGTTGTGGTTGCGTACGGTGCGGGTCTGCGCGGTGGAGTTCTCCGCCTGCCGGGACTGCACGACCACCGTGCTGCGCATGTCGCGCACGGACGTGGAGTGCTGGCGGATCTGGTCGTGCAGGTTCTGCACGGTGTCCGCCGAGACACTGCGGTCGCCGGTCGTCGTGGCGTAGCCGCCGCCGATTGCGGCGGAACCGCCGAACATGCCCATCGACGCCGCCCCCGCCACGCCGGCCATCACCGAGCCGCCGCGCTGCCACTCGTTGACGGCGCCCTTGACCACCTCGTCCACCGTGCGGTCGCGGGTGAGGGCGTGTTCCAGGTCATCGGTGAGGGCGATGTCCTCCAGCCGGCTGTCGGTCGAGGTGCGCGACCAGTCCACGACCGCGAGCTGCACCTGTTCACCCGGTGCCAGCGGGAGGCTGTAGGTGACCTGGCCGAGCCCGTGCCCCACCGGGATCCAGGTGACGTCGTAGCTGATGACCAGGGCGATCGGCACCGGAAAGCCGGACGTGCCGTCGGAGGTGCCGCCGCCGTCCCCGGCCGGCGCCGCGTACTCGCCGCCGTAGTCCAGGCTCGCCAGGAGATGCGGAACGGTCACGATCTGGTGCACCTGGTACTGCTGGGTGGCCACATTGGAGGGCAGCAGGGTCTCGCAACCGTCCTGCCCGATGAGTTCGGCCGGTACGTACGCGAAGGAGCCCGGCGACAGGTACCAGTCGAGGAGCGAGGGCGACTGCATCGCGGGGAAGCCGGTGGCGGAGCCGGTGAAGACGCCGTCGCGGTCCACGCCGAGCCGCAGGACCAGCGCCTGCGCCCGTTCGTCGGCCTCAGCCAGGACGTCCACCGCGCTCTGCAACGGACCGCCGAGGTACAGCCACACGTGGGCGAGCCGGACCTCGGCGGTGGAGCCGTCGGGCCGCTCGGCCAGTTGCAGGACCTGCCGCCACAGGGGCGCCAGGTCCCACGAGAGGTACCCGGCGTGGTCACTGCCGAGCAGCCCCAGCGGGATGCGGACCGTGTTCCCGGCGCGCGCGGCATTCGCCACGTCACTGCCGGAGCCCTCCTCGGTGACGGTCAGTTGGGCTTCGAGGAAGGCCAGCGCCCCCGAGACGGGGCCGCCGGTTCCGTTGTCGGAGAGAAACACACAGCAGCGGGCCGGGCCACCGGTGTCGTCGGTCGGAAGTGCGATGTCCATGGTTCCCCCCATCGACTCCGCGCCTGAACGAAAGAGCCGCAAAGGCGGGCAGATCAGGCGACGGGAGGAACGTAACGCAAGGAGGCTCGATCACTTCTCGAACTTCTTGTGGAGCATTTGGAGAGGGCGTGCAGGCCGTGACCGGTCCGCGACCACGTCGTCGGACGGCTCCTGGGCCGTCACGTGGCTACGACTCGTCGTTCACCCACAGCTGGTACTTGCCGCTGCTGCCCCGCTTGCAATCCCACTCGGAGTAGACGGAGTTGCGCCCGTCGGCCTGGCACGCGCTGAGGGAGCGGTAAGTGCCGACGTAGATCCACTGGTTGGCGGTCGGTGGGGCGGCCGTCGTGGTGCTCGTGCCGGAGGACGCGGGTGTCGCCTGCGCGGTGGCGACGGTGCCACCGGTCAGCAGGGCGGCTCCCATCACGGCACTGGCGAGCACAAGTCGAGTACGCATGTTTCCCCTTGAGGTCGAAGTGTGGTGGGCGCTCGGCATTCAGCATGTCGAGGGCGACGGCACCCGGCCTTGTCAGTCCGCGCAGGGTTGTTGACGATTCGCGCATGCCGTGGGCGGCAGGTTTCTGTAGTCCCGCGGCGTGATCTCGTAGGTGGCGCGGAACAGGCGGCTGAAGTGCGCCGGGTCGGTGAAGCCCCAGCGGGCGGCGATGGCCTGGATCGGACGGGCGCTCAAGCGGGGGTTGGCCAGGTCGAGGCGGCAGCGTTCCAGACGGCGGTGGCGTATCCAGGCTGCCGGCGACGTGTCGTCCTCAGCGAGCATCTGCTGGAGATGGCGCAGTGAGATGTGGTGTGCGTCGGCGATCGTCTGGGGAGTCATGGCCGGGTCGGCGAGGTGCTGCTCGACGAACGCATTGATCTGGGCCCGCAGAGCGGTTCTGCGTGCCTCCGGGGCCAGAGACTCCTCGGTCTCCAGACAACGGGCCATGACGGACGCCAGGAGGTCCAGGGTGACCGAGGCGAGGGTGGGCACGTCGGCCGGGGTGAACTCGTCGGCGTGCGCGTTGAGATCGGTCAGCCAGCGGGTGAAAACCCCGCCCATACCGCGGTGTCCGCTGATCGGGACGGCGAGCAGCCCCTGCACCGTCTTCTCCGACAGGGGTAACAGCCCGCGAGGAAACTGCACGGTCACATGCGACCACCTGTCCGAAACGGCGCGCACATCGCCGTGGTAGGCACGGCCACTGTCCATCACCATCAGCTCACCGTCACTCATCGCGGTGTCATCCCCGTCCAGGGAGACGACGCCCTCCCCACCGAGAAAGCAGTTGACCTGGTACACCTCTGGGTCGGACTGCCGTATCAGCTTCGTTGTCCGCGCGATCTCCAGATGCGAGTAGGCCAGCGCGGACACCTGAACCTCCCCCAGGTCCAGCGTGCGCATCCTGGCACGGAAGTCGTCGCTGTCGTTGCTGCGCAGCCGATTGCGCATGTGCGACCGTGCGGTGGTCTCTTCCCACAGCGCGAACCGCTCTGGCGCTGCCACGACCTCCGTGCTGAACTCCGTCACCAGCATTGCCAGCCCCCCGTAGCCGGTTCCCTGTGGCCTTGAACGTGGCATGGGGAGACGTACGCAGTCCAGCAACACTTCAGCCACGTGCGCCGCCACACCGTCGAGCCCCTCTATGAGTCTCCGTCGAAGGGAGTCGCCCTGTGTGCGGCCGGATGGACGGAGACGAGGGAATGCTGCGCAGAGCGACAACGGTGACCGCTTTCGTCATGGCGGTCTTGATGGCGGTCTTGATGGCGGTCTTCGGGCCAGGCTCCCTGGACTTGGTGGCAGTGGCCGACGGTGGCGCGCCGGTACTTCGTGTGCGGGTCCAGCACGACCAGCTCGATCTGCCGAAATCCGGCAAGGGGCAGCCGCCGGCCATCACTCCGGCATTCGCCAATGTCGGCCGGGCGGCGGCGCCGGGCACCATCGTGATGTCGATCGTCGTCAATGACGTCAACAAGGGCGTCACACTGCCCGCTTCCTTCTCCAACTGTTTCTACGGGCGCGAGCGGACGTCCGCCTACTGCGAGTTCCCGGGTGGCCTGGAGCCGGGAAGCGCATACGAGACGAACGCGCCGTTCCGCGCCCACAACAAGAACTGCTGCCAGGTCCACGGCACGTACGACTACGACGTCTGGCCGATCGGCAGCCCGCCTGACGGCCCACCCGAGGACTACCGCCACACCTTCGACCGGGGCCGGGGCCCGGAACTCGGCCTCCAACCGGTCGACGCTCGCACCATCAAAGGCAATCACGGCGTCATGAACTTCGAGACCCGGGATTTCAAGATTCCCACCGACTGGGCGATCAAGGGCGTGACGCTACGCGGCGCGGTACGGACGTACGCCGAGGCAGCCATCGACACCCCGACCGTCAGCTATGGCAGCGGCGGCCCGGAGGAGGTACGAGTTGAGCTCCCGGAGGGCACCTCGATCGCCATCCCGGGGCCGGACGATCCTTACCCGTCCGAGATCCAATTCAGAGTGCCGCGGCCCGTCTCCTGCCGGCCGCGGCACTCAGCACCGCGGCCCTCGCCCTCACAACGGTCGTGATCACGCTCGTCAAGCGGCGCCGCAGGCGACTGCCCTAGTGTGCTGCGCCAGAAACGGCGGGAGCAACTTCGCCTGTCTCCGGCATCACCCCACCCCGGTGAGGACGGTGCGGGGTGAGTCGACCAGCACGGCGGTGGCGGTAAGACGCGTTGCGGTACGCAGGTCGGCCGGTGTGTTGATGCCGATCATGACGATCGGTGTGCGAGGGGAGCGGGAGCGGAAGCAGGCGACGGATTGGGGGGTCCACAACTGGGCGGTAACGGTGGCCTCGCCGGTGCCCAGGGTGAACTTCTCCTGAAGGGTCATCTGGCGTTTGAGTTCGAACCCCACCCACGAGCCGGCCTGTGGTGTGCTTCTACAGGTGTGTTCGAGGGCCACTTCGGCCAGTCGTTGCCGCGTGGCGTCGCGGGCCTCGGCCACCTGCGCCCTGGGGTTGCCGGAGAGCAGGGCGGTGACCTTGGCATCGGTCGAGTACAGCTTGACGCGATCCCACGCGTGCTTTTCGTCGAGCACGCGGGTCACCGCGTCGACGACATGCCGGGCAGGTGCCTGTTTGAGGTCCAGGTAGATCTGCTTGCCCGCGGGGACGGCCGCCAACGCGGCTTCGAGCGTGGGGATGTGAAGGGGGCGGTCCCGATAGGGGTAGGAGCCGTCAGAACCCTTGAAGCCGTAGCCGGCGTTGAGCTTGTTCAGCTCGTCCAGCGTCTTGTCGGCGACGGGGCCGGAGCCATCCGTCAGTGCTGACAGGTCGGTGGGCCGGTACAGGACGGGAACTCCGTCCTTGCTGGCCTGGACGCTCAGCCATTCCCCGTCCACCCCTGCCTTGAGGGACTCGGCGATGGCCAGCAGGGTGTTCTCGGGAAAGTCGCTGGTGCCCGCTCGATGGGCGATGATCAGTGGCTTGGTCCTTGCCTGGTCGGCCTGCGCGGAGGCCGCCGGGGCACTCGCCGTGAGCGCAGGGATGGCGCAGGCCACGGCAACAGCGGCGAGGGTCAGGGCGGACCTGTATCGCGCTGCTGATGCTTCCACTGGGTGATTGCGTGATGCCATGAGCGTGATCGTAGGGAAGCGTAGGGCGTGTTCCCAGAGCGTCCCTCCGCATCCCCCCAGGAGTGGCGACGAACCCGTGAGCCGAAACCCATCTCTTCCCTGTTTCGGTCACCGGCTCTCGTGATCGGCACGCTGTCCTGGTCACCAGGCGGAATCGTGCTGGCGGCCCGCTTCCGCCGGCGGCCCGTCAGTCTCCTCCCAGCGGCTTCCGTCTCAACCGCGGGGCAGGCCTCAACCGCGGGGCAGGCCTCGGGCACCTTCACCTTTCCAGTTGCGGGTAGTCGGTGTAGCCGGCGGCGTCCGGGCCGTAGAAGAGGTCCGGCTTCGGTTCGTTGAGGGGCGCGTGGTTGGCGAACCAGGCGGGCAGGTCCGGGTTGGCGATGAACGCCTGCCCGTAGGCGACCAGGCCCGCCAGGTCGTCGGCCAGAATCCTGTTCCCCCGGTGTTGGTCGAATCCGACGTTCGCGATGAGAGTGCCCTGGTAGACCTTGCGGAAGTGCCGGAACATCTCATCGCCGGCCAAGTCCTCCAGCGGTCCCCCGGCGGGGTCGGCCATCACCCCCATGAGCAGCAGGTGCGAGAGGTGGTAGTCGTTGAGCCGCCCGAGGACGTACTCGCTGTCGGCCAGGGCCTCGCTTCCGGAGACGAATGCGCCCGTCTCCGCCCAGGCGGGTCCGGCCTTCACACCGACACGGCGCAGGTCGACATGCTCACCGATGGCCTCGATGATCTCGAAGAGGAAGCGGGCCCGGCTCTCGATCGAACCGCCGTAGCGGTCCGTGCGCACATTGGTGCGGGGGTTCAGGAACTGGCTGATCAGGTAGTTGAAGCCGGCCTGGAGCTGTACCCCGTCGAATCCGGCGCGCATGGCGTTACGGGCGGCTGTCGCGAAGTCGGCGACCGTCTGCCGGATGTCGTGCTCCGACATCGCCAAGGGCTCCACGGTGGCCTTGCGGCCAGCTGCCGTCGGCACCAACAGCCCCGGGTTGACGGGCGACGGCGCGAGAGGCGGCCGGCCGTCGAAGAAGTCGGGGTGCGACGCGGACCCGGTGTGCCAGAGCTGGGCGAAGATGACGCCCCCTGCGCGGTGGACCGCGTCCGTCACCTGCTTCCAGTGAGCGACCTGCTCGTCCGTGAACAGCCCGGGAACGTCGTGCCAGCCGATCGCTTCACGGCTGATCCACACGCCCTCGGAGATGATCAGACCGGCCGAGGCGCGCTGAGCGTAGTACTCGGCGTGCAGATCGCCGGGCAGCAGAGCGCGGTTGCGTGCCCGGGCTCTCGTCAACGGGGCCATGACCATGCGATTCGCCAGCGGGACAATCCCGCAACTGGTACGGCTGGAGCAGAGGCTGCGTCGAACTCGTCATGTGAGTCTCCTGATCAAGGGCGAAGCCCAGCAGGCCCCGGGAAGGGTGCCGGGTCACATTCCGGGGCGGCATCAGCCGCCCTGACGCACAGATCCACTAATGCACAGATCTGCGCCTTAGGGCGATCGTAGCAGCCATCCGCCTTAACGCAAACTTCTGCGCATCAAGCCCGGATGGAGGGAGCGGAGACTCAACGGAGGGGTCGGGAAATCAGGGGCGCCGACCATAGAGTTCGTCGACATGGGCGCGCGCGTCGATCTCGGACAGGGTCCAGGGCAGGAAGATGACGCGGTAGATGATCGGGGCCACCACCCGGTTGATGACGTCGTCACCACTGAAGACGCCGCCGGACCGGGCAGCGAAGGCAGCCGCCTCCGCCCGCCGGTCGCGTAGGCAGTCCGACTCGCTCTCACCCGCCGCGGCGGCCCCGCCCCGAAGGATGGCGGCGTTCACCGGGACGCTGTAGTGACGGATCAACTCCCGTGCCCATGCGGCCAGATCGGCCCGGACGTCCCCGGTGTCGGGAAGGCTGCGCCCAGGATCCAGCCGGTAGGTCGCCAAGTCATTGATCATGGTTCGGGCGTCGCCCCACCGCCGATAGATGCTGGAGTGATTCACCCCGGCACGCTCGGCGACCATCGGGATGGTGATGGCGTCACTACCCCGTTCGGCGATCAGTTCCTCGACAGCCTTCCTGATGGACGCGAGCACAGCGGCACTGCGGCCGCCCGTGCGGCGCCGCGGGGACGATTCCCTAGTCATGGACACCACGGTAACGCACGGGGCTTTGCATTAATCTTTCCCCGGGGCGCCCGCGGCCATGGGATCCCCCCGGCGGCGTAGCCCCGTACGCGCCCACCCCGGGCGCCGCCGAGCGCCTGCGGGAAAGACGGGCACGCCGCGTCCGAACCGACCCCCATCACCATCGACCTGGTCTGACCGACATCTCCGTCACTTGACGACAGGCCACAGACACCCATCCCGCATGCACGGTCTCCGATGGTTACCATGTAACAAATGGAGCTATAGGCTCCTCCGGGGACATGACGTAGGGTTCCCATGTGACAGCAGAAGACCGATCAGTGAGCACCACCCCGAACCGGCCGAACATTCTTGACGCGCTCTGCCCCAGCCGCGACGTGTTCGTGGACCTGGCAGACAAGTGGGTTCTGCTCATGCTGGTGAGTCTTCGCGAAGGCGGCGCCCAGCGCTACTCCGAACTGCACCGTTCCCTGGGCGGTATCAGCCGCAAGATGCTGTCCCAGACCCTGCGAACCATGGAGCGGGACGGTCTCGTCCTGCGCTCCGTCGACCCCAGGTCGACTCCGCCCCTGGTGTTGTACAGCCTCACCGAGCTCGGCGGCGAACTCGCCGAGAAAACAAGGACCCTGTGCGCCTGGACCGAGAAGCGGACCGCCGTGGTGCAGGAAGCCCGCGCGGCCTACGACCGACGCCAGGGCACCGACCAGGAGGCCTGAGACCGGCAGCGCCTCGAAGCCCGCTGCCGGTCACGCCGCCGGCTCGGACCAGGCTCTGGCCGCCGGCTCCGCCAGGCTGTTCACGAGCAGGGCCCACTCCGACTCCGGCCGCCCGGCGAGCAGAGGCACCGGGTTCGCAGCCAGCAGGGCGGGATTGCAAGCCGTGCGGGTGCCCACATCCCGTGTCAGCACAAGCATCATCGCGATGTGATTGACGAGGTCGTTCACCCTCCATTCCGAATCCGGAGTCGGGTTCTCGCACTGGTCCACCGGCGCACCGCCGACATCGCCGGCTACCAGGCCGATACTCTGCGCCAGCTGTTCCGCTCTGACCAGTGGCATCATGTGACGCCCTTCCTTCTCGCGGCCGGATCCGGACGAACGGTCCTGCGGCGGCTTGTTCGACGATGTCCCGTGCCACGGGTCGCTTTTGGGCAGCGGAGCCCGCAGCTCTCTCTGTTCAGGCTCGTCCGACGGGCGCTGCCGCGGCGGCGCCGGCCCGCCGCCGGTTCCTGGCCGGGGTGCAGCCGGGGCGCAGGAGGAGCGAACCCTGTGGCCATGTGAGGGCCGGGCTTCCATGGCACACACCTCGCGCACGGATGGACATACCGCGGCTCGCCCCTAGCCACGTAGGGCTTCGGTCTAGTCGATGAAGACGCTCCAGGCGACCGCGTTGAGGTTGTCATGCAGGAAGACGTCGGTTCCCGCCAGGCGCTCGTCCCAGGAAGGCATCAGCTCCGCCGCGCGCGTGACGACCGCGTCCATCCAGACCTTCAGTTCGGCCTGTCGGTTGTTGTGTGGAACCTTGGCGGCGGCCGCGGCTTCCTTCAGGTCGACCGTCCGCAGCGCCTCGGCGGCGGCGGTGCGCAGGTCGCGGATGAACTCGCTGTTCGTCGCCACGTCCTCGGGGGTGCCGGGCAGGGCCATGTGGCCGGTCACGATGGTGTCGAAATCGTACTCGAGCAACTCATCCATGGCGTCGTAGTACGCGGGCACGTGCGCGGAGAAGTACAGCCGGAAGAACGGTGCGCTCTTCGGCGTGAAGCTGTCGATCGCTCCCATGAGTCTCTGCTCCGGGAGGTGGATGAACAGGTTGCCGGCCACGTGCCAGTCCCCCGTGTAGTCGAGGACGAACCGGACCCCGTCGATCTCCATCTCCTTGTGCCGGCCGCTGAAGGTCTCGGTGGGCAGCGGGCGCCGGTCGTCCTTGGCCTCCTTGATGAGGTCGCCGGTGATCTCGTGCGCGATGATCTTCAGGCCGTCCCGGTTCAGCAGGTGAGCGGCCCCGATGTGGTCGGCGTGCACGTGACTGTAGATGAGGTGGGTGAGGGGCTTGGGGGTGACCGACTCCACGGCTTCCAGCAGTTTGTCCCCGAGGAACGGCGAGGCGTCCACGAGGACGACGCCGTTCTTGGCCACCAGGAACATCGTGTTGATCATCCCTTGCGTGACGAGGTAGGCATCGCCGCCCAGGTCGGTGACGGCATACCCGGTGGACTCCGGGATGTCCGGCCCGAGGGCGAAGTCAGGCACAGGCTTGAACTCGGTCACGGCGATCTCCTCGTTGCGGTTCCGTCCGGCGGACGGGCGTGGCGATGTGGCTGTGAACGGAGGATGTTCGGGGCCTGTTCGACCCCAGGAGGTCGAGGCCTGGGACGGCGAGCGCGTCGATGGCGGCGATGGGCGTTCCGGCTTGTCGCCGCTCTTCGAGGCCGAGTCGGCCAAGCGGGCGGCGATCTTTGAGCCCGTGCCCCGTCGGCCAGCTGAGCGGTGCGGGCACAGACCCCTACGGAGTCCCGCCGTCCAACGTCGAAGAGGCCGACGGGTCCGTATCCAGAGTGGCAGGCGATGCGTGGCTGCGCAGGAGTTGTTGGAGGCATCGGGAGGTCCTCGACTCATCCATTGGTTTCCAACGTAGACCACGTCTCCACAAGAGGTCTAGTGTCCGATGGAGTCTTGAGGTGGGGGCTTCTTCAGGGAGCGGGGCCGCCTTGAGGTCAACACCAGGGCGGGCACGGCCAGAGCTCGCACCGGTCGCCGGATTGCGCAACGGAACACGGCACCGCCCTCGACAGGCGGGTCGCCGGGTCGCCGGGTCGCCTCGAGAGCGAACGCCCCGCCGACGAACGGTCCGAGCGGTTGCCGATGACGGGCACCTGTGTCGGCACGGCTGAATGTGGGTTCTGGATCACTTTCCGCACCAGAGCCACGACCCGCCACACCCACCCCGCGGACCTCACTCTCCGCTTGGACATCGGTACTTGGCCATCGGTACCTGGACATCGGCATGGGGGCGTTCACCGTCCGGGCGCGGCGCTCAAGGCTACGTCCAGGAGCGTCTTGGCCGCCCGTCGGGCATCCGTGAACAATTCCACGTCGTTACAGGAGGCCGCCAGCGCATTGGCGCCCTCGAAGATCACGGCGATGTGCCTGCCGAGACTCTCCGGGTCAGCCGCTCCGGCCTCAACAGCAACGTTCCTGATCTGGGCTTCCTGGTGACAGGCGACAGGCACCTCATCGTCAACGCCTGAGCCGTCTGCCCTCTCGACGTCCGTCATCCGCGCGACCGGAGACAGTCATGAGCGTCACGAGCTGGGAATCGCCGAGAGGTCCTTTGCCGACCAGTCCAGTCCAGTCCAGTCCAGGCACGTCAGCTCAGGGACGTCGCTGACCTCGACGCGGTTTGCGCCTCGGCCGACATCGCCGCCTCGCCCCAGCCCTCATGATCCGATGGGCTGGTCCGCGGCGGTGCTGTGGTCTTGGGCGCCAGCGGTAGCGATCCGGCGCGGCAGGTTCGCGGCAACGACGATCGTCACCAAGGAGAGAGCGGTCGCGACGCCAAAGGCCAGCTTCATCCCGCTCAGTTGCGCGGGCACGGCGGCGACGCCGTCGGCGACCAGGTGGCCGGTGCGCGCGGTCGTCACGGTCACCACAAGCGCGGTCCCGAAGGCTGCGGCGACTTGCTGCAACGTCCCGAGCATCGAGCTGCCGTGCGAGTACAGGTGCGGGGGAAGCGCGCCCATGCCGAGCGTGAAGACGGGGGTGAACGTCGCCGCGAGGCTCACCATCAGCAGCGCGTGTAGTCCCAGCACTTGCCAGTACGGCATCGTCATCGAGATCTGGGTGAAACCGCCGAGGGCGAGCACCATGCCGATCGAGCCGGGCAGCACCAGCAGCCGACTTCCGAACCGGTCGAACATCTTTCCAACGGTCGGTCCGAGCAGTCCCATGGCCAGACCGCCCGGCATGACCAGCAGGCCGGTTTCCAGCGGGCTGAGCCCGCGCACCTTCTGCAAGTACAGCGGCAGCAGGATCATCGACCCGAGCATCGCCAGGAACCCGACGGATATGAGGGCCAGGGAGAGGCCGTAGGTGCGGTGCCCGAGGGTGCGCAGGTCCATCAGAGGCACACCGGTGCGTTGCAGCTTGAGCTGGCGGATCACGAAGACCGCGATTGCCGCGACCCCGGTGATGACGATGCCGATGCCGAGCCCGAGCCTGCCGTCGGCTTCGCCGAACAGGCTCAGCCCGTACACCAGGCCGCCGAAGCCGACCGCCGCAACTGAGACGCTGAGCCAGTCGATGGAGCTCACCTGCGGCTCGCTGATGTTTTCCACCTTGCGCAGCCCGAGCAGGGTCACCAGAGCCGCGATCGGCAGGACGACCACGAACAGCAGTCGCCAGGAGCCGACCTGAAGGATCAGCCCGGACACGGCAGGTCCTAGCGCGGGCGCCACCGAGATCGCCAGGGTGACGTTGCCCATCACCCGGCCGCGGTCACGCTCGGGCACCACGATCATCAACGTGGTCATCAGCAGGGGCATCATCACGGCCGTGCCCGCGGCCTGCACGATCCGGCCCATCAGCAGCACCTCGAAGGACGGTGCGACGGCCGACAGAGCGGTACCCGCGAGGAACACGCCCATCGCGATGGCGTAGGCCTGGCGGGTGGTGACCCGTTGCAGGAACCAGCCGGTGATCGGAATCACGACGGCCATGGTCAGCATGAACGCGGTGGACACCCACTGCGCCGACTGCTCGGTGATGCGCAACGCGTCCATCAACCGGGGGATGGCGTTGATCAAGATCGTTTCGTTGAGGATCACCACGAACGTGGCCAGCACCAGCAGCCGCACCACGGTCGGTATTCGGCCCGCCTGCACGGCCGGTCGCTCTTTGGACGCAGTTGACATGGCAGCACCTCGCTGGGGTTCCTGGTCGCAGTCGCCTCGCAGCCAAGGCTGTCGGCACGAACGTGGTCGGTGGTACCGGTAAAGACTGGCACACCTGGCAGAACTCATCGATCTGCCCGAGTGTTCCGCATCGTCACACCGATCTCACCCCAATTGTTCGTCTGCTCACGAAGGCATCCGCCGGCGACGACGTGGCCTACGGCCCGCACTTCGACGACGTCCGCTACGACGCCCGGATCGCGGTGGTCACCGGGGCGGGTTCCGGAGTGGGCGCCCAGGTCGCGCGCGACAGCCTTTGCCTGTTCGCTTCCGCGCCCGTGCGAGCGCCGTCCACCGCCGTCGGGGATGCGGCCGACCGCTTCCGGGCGCGACGGAGATGTTGGATACGGCCTACTCCCGGGTGGCCGAGGAGGCGGGCTCGGTCGTGTCATCGTCGGCGGCGGCTCTGGAATCTCCCGAGAGGCCGAGGCGTAGCAGGACAAGGTGGGAGATGTCGGTTATTGTGCCGCCGCTGCGCAGGAGCTCCATGGGCGGGATTTCGATGTCGAAGCGTCTGCGCACGGAGACCAGCAGTTCAGCGATCATCAGTGAGTCCAGGCCGTACTCGTCGAGCCGCCGATTGTGATCGAGTTCCTTGTGGTCCATGTGCAGGACCTCGGCCATGAGATGTGCAAGCGCATCGGCCACGGCTCGCGCCGCGTCCTGGACGGACATGACCGCGAGTGCCCGCAGGATCTCCTCCCGGGTGTAGTCGGCTTCCTTCATGTGTTCGGGGAACAGCACGGAGAACCGGGGCGCCGCGAGAGCAGGCAGCAGACGGCGCATGCGCCCCCAGTTGTAACGGCTTACGCCTGCCACCTCCAGGCCGCTGCCCGTCAGCAGGTCGGCAGCGGCGAACGCCTCGTGAAGTGATACGGGTTCGATTCCGGCGGAGGCGAGCGTGTTCGTCAGCTCGTTGCGGGCGACATAACCGGCTTCGCCGATGGCCCCCCAGACGATCGCCTGTCCGGCGGCCCCGCGACCGCGACGGTGGCGGACCAGAGCCTCCAGCCAGAGGTTGGCCGCAACGTAGTTGGCCTGGCGGATGTTCCCGACAACGGTCGTGCCCGACGAATACATCAGGAACGTCTCCAGATCGCGGCCGGCGAGGAGTTGATCCAGCACTACGGCACCTGCCGCCTTCGGGAACAGCACGGCCGCGATCCGTTCGTCGCTGAGTTCGGTCAGCACGGCCGGGGCCTCGGGTGCCCGATCTCCACGGCGGCTGACCAGTGCGAGGTGGCGCACGCCCCGCTCGGCGAGCCAGCCGGCGCTCGCGGCGCCGAAGCCACCAAGACCTCCGGTGATCAGGTAGGTACCCTGCGGGTCCATGCGCGGCACCTGTCCGCGCCGTTCGGCGGGGACGGGTTCGTCCAGCGGGTCGAAGGCGACGACGACCTTGCCCACATGACGACAGCCAGTGCGCGTATCTGACGGCCCAGGAGGCCGCCGAAGCCCTCGCGGACGGCCGGGACGTCGTATCCGCCACGTTCGTCACGCCGTACCCGCCAGGCTTGCCGGTGCTCGTTCCGGGCCAGGTGATCAGCCGAGAGGTGCTGGCCTACATGCAGGCTGTCGACACCCGTGAGCTACATGGCTACCGGCCGGACACCGGATACCGGGTCTTCACCGAGGCTGCGTTGGCAGAGCAGCTGACGGATCGACAGCCGGGCAGCGGGGGCGACGGACTCCGTGCATCGTCGTGACACGACGATCCGGCCAGGACAGGTACGCGGACCACCACATCTCTCGGTCCCGCCACCGGGTCCGGCCGTTGCTCCAGATGGAAATGCCCATCGGAGTCGATCACTACGGCTCTCATGACCGCACTCTATGTCCAGGCCCTGATGACGCCACGAGCGGGGCGTCGGACAGTCACAGCCACTCGTGACCCGGCTCCGACGGAGGGGCCGGGGTGCCATAGGAGTTCCCTATAGCACCTGCTGACATTTCGTCTTTGCCTCTCGCTCTTTTCCGTACGTACCGTGAAACAGCTCGACGAGGTGCTCACCGCGATCTCTCCGGAGATTCGCGCTCTGTGCACGTCGATCCTTCTTCCGTCGAGCGGACAATTACGCGATCGAGAGGACTAGTGGCATGACCACGATCGAGAACGGATCGGGAACGGGAACGGGGTCGGGAATGGGAGCGGGAGAACTCACGGGAAAGCGGGCCCTGGTCACGGGTGGTTCTCGCGGAATCGGAGCGGCCGTCGTGCGCCAACTCCTGGACGCGGGCGCCGAGGTGCTCACGACCGCCAGGTCGGCGACGAGCACGGTGCCGGAGGGGGCCACCTTCGTGGCCGCCGACGTGCGGACACGGGCTGGAGCGGAGGCGCTCGCCGCGGCCGCGCAGGAGGTGCTCGGCGAGGTGGACATTCTGGTCCACAACGCGGGCGGGGCGGGGCCGTACGCGGACGCTGTGGCCATCCCCGACGAGGAGTGGCAGAACGCGTTGGACCTGAATTTCCTGGCGTCGGTGCGGCTGGACTCGCTGCTGGCACCGGGGATGCGGGAACGGCGTTCGGGGGTGATCGTGCACGTCTCCTCGGCCGCGGTCCCCGTCGCGCCACCACCGTTCCTGCACTACACGGCGGCGAAGGCGGCGCTGGAGAACTACAGCCGGGGACTGGCCTCGGAGCTGGCCCCGTCCGGAATCCGGGTCAACACCGTGACTCCCGGCAGAACCGCCACCCCCGGCGGCGAGGCAACGCGCGAGCAGTGGGCGCGCCTGGACGCGGGGCCGGGCCAGGACAACACCACGCCCCCGCTGGGACGCGATGGTCAGCCCGACGACATCGCCCACGCGGTGCTGTTCCTCGTGTCCGACCGGGCGAGCTGGCTGACCGGGAGCAATCTCGTCGTGGACGGCGGCGAATTCCCCAGGGGCTGACGCCGGCGGAATTCCGGAACGCCGGGTTCGGCAAAGGGAATTCAGCGGCGCCCGCCTCCTTCTCAGCCGGTCAGGATGCCGGCGAGAAGAAGGCGGATTTGTGCCAGGTCTCCTGGCGCAGGAATTCGAGCAGGGCCCTCTCCGCCGGGCCCGCGCCATTCCGGAGCGCGGCGACGACGGGCTGGGACACGACCGGGAACACCGGGCGCGCGAGGTGCTCGTAACCCTGGGGCACCGCGGAGGCCGGCACGAGCGTCACCCCCAGCCCGTCGGCGGCCCAGCGCACGGCCGTCGCCGTCTGGGACACGCGGGCGACCGTGGTCGGGGTCAGCTCGTGGTCCCGCAGCACGTCCCGCAGTACGCAGTCGAGCGTGCTGTCGCGGTCGAACCTCACCCACGGCTCCCCCTCCAGGTCGCGCAGCTCGACCCGGTCCGCGGCGAGCCGCGGGTGCCCGACGCCCATCACCACGACGAACTCCTCGTCGCCGAGGTGATGGGCGTCGGCGGGGCCCTCGCACGGCTCGGCCACCAGGGCGAGGTCCAGCACGCCCCGGCGCCCCAGTCGCTCCAGCTCGGCGGGGTTCGGCTCCTCGAAGACGGTGACCTCCAGCCGCGGGAAGCGGCGACGCAGTGCGCCGAGCGCGCGCGGCAGTTGCCGCGTGCCCAGGCCCATCTGCACCGCGACCACCAGCTCGCCCACCAGCTCGTCGGCACCGGCTCGCGCCGTCGCCCTCGCCCGCCGCGCCGCGCTCACCGCGGCCTCCGCCTCCCGCAGGAACGCGCGGCCGACCACGGTGGGCACCAGTCCGGTCGGCGTGCGGTCGAACAGCGTCACGCCGAGTTCCCGCTCCAGGCCGCGGATCTGCTGGGACACCGACGGCTGAGCGACGCGCAGCAGCTCCGCCGCCGCCGTCACCGAGCCCTCTTCGGCAATGGCCAGGGCGTACTCGAACTGACGAAGGCTCATCGGCTCCCGTCCCTTCCCTGCGGTGGGCCGCGGTCCATCCCGTGGTGATCGTTGTAAAAGCAAGTAACCCGGATCCGCTGGCGGAGATTCCCGCGGACACGGCCAGGTCGTCGACCCGTACCGACTCGCCGCACGGACCACCACCCCGCGCGTCATCGACGTGCGCGGCGACGCCGATCGCCGCACCGCCGTCGGCGCGGCCGATCCCCCGAAGCCCACCTACGCGCCCACCGTCCGCTCAGCCGCTTCCGCCAGCGAGCGGTGGCGATGAAACCTGGTACCGAGCCAACCCGCATCGACTGGGTGGAATGGGATGCCGGCCGGTCCGTCATCGTGCGTTGCGTATCCCGAGAATGTATGCCGCAGTCAGCGCAACGGCACGGTCTTCGTCATGTGACAGCTCTGCGAGGGCATGTGACGTCGTGATTCCCGGGATATCCGCGAGCGCCTGTGTCAGCCGTCGACGTGCGGACGATTCAACGGTGCCGTGGGCGAGCCAGTCGACGAGCCCGGTGGCGATCCGATCCGCCAACGCGGGATCGCTCGCCAGCGCGCTCAGCGCATCGGCTGCATCGACGTCGTTCGTCTCCTCGACGATCATGTCGATCAGCGTCGGGACCGCGTCGGCTACTCCACGTGCCCCGAGTGCCAGAGCCGCATACCTGCGGACCACGACGTCGGGGTTCGCAAGGGCGTCCCGCAGCAGTGCGGTCGCCGCACCGTCCGCAAACTCGGCGATGGCCTCGACGGCACGTTTCCGCACCTCGGCTACTGGTGAGCCGAGTCCCTCCGCCAGCAGCGCCAATCCGCCATCGCCGGATTGCGCCAAAGCCCATCGAAGGGCTCCGGCGACGTTCGGGTCCGTCTCGCTCAGCGCTGCCTCGACCAGTGCTTCCACTGGCACCGGAACCTCTTCGACCGAGGACAATGCCGCGCGCTGGCGCGTCCCAGCGCTCTTCGACCCCAATGCCTGGAGGAGTGCAACGACCTGGAGGACGTCGTCCCAGCCGGCGGGTTCCGCGGCACCGATCCGACGGAGTCGCGTGAGCAGCTCCGTCTCCGCTGCAATGCGTTCTCGCGTCTGGCGGATGAGGTCGTCGACGAGCTCCGAGGGCGTGAAGCCGGGATCATCGAGCGCGCGCCTGACTTCACGCAACGACAGCCCCAGTGACCGCAGGCTCTCGATATGGAAGATCCGCCGGATGTCCTCGCTGGAATACTCTCGGTAGCCAGCGTCGGTACGACCCGTCGGCCGCACCAGGCCGAGCGAGTCGTAATGCCTGAGCATGCGGGCGCTGACGCCGGACCGTCGTGCCACATCACCGATCAACACTAGCTGTCACTTCTCCTGACCGGTCGTGCCGAGGGCCACAATGCGCTTCGCCTCCTCGATTGCGAACTCGAATCCGGCATCCGGGTCGCGCATCAGCCGTTCCGTGGCGATTGCGTGCGCGCGCACGCGAGGATCGAGATCCGTCATCGCAGCACGCAGGGGCGGCGTGATCGTCTCACCGAGCGCGATCAGCGCCCGGCTGAGGCTCAGCTGCGTCTCACGTTCGCCGCGCCCGAGCTGTGTCGCCAACACTACGGCCAACTCGTGCTCCTTTCCTTCGGGCACGAGCACGACCGCTGCCCGCCAGGCGCTTCGCGCCACCTCGTCGTCGGCGTCGGTCAGCAGCGCCCGTGTGATCGCCGGCCATGCTTGCCGATCCCCGATCTTGGACAGCGTGTGCAACGCCTGGCTTCGTGCCTGCGCGAGTTCCGAGCGGAGTTCATCGATGAGCTCTGGGACCGTCATTGATGCCGAGTGGCGGGTGAGTGCCCAGGTGAGCATTTCGCGTACGTAGAATTCGGGCTCGATCGCGCATCGTTCGACGAGCTTGTCGATGAACCGCGGGTCCGGGGTCGTGCCGACCGCCAGCGCTGCCTTCAGCCGCACCGACGAGCTGCTGTTCTCCAACCCCTGGAGAGCTTGCATCGTGTTCGTGTCCTGTTTCGGCATGGTCGTCGGGACCACCTCCTTGGCTGCTCCGCAGTGAAGACCTTGTCACCGTGTCAAGGTCAAGCGGAGTCATGCCGGGATCGACAGGGTGTACGCCGCCCTCACGCTCGCCGCAGCGGACCTGGGCGATATCACCAAGGCTGTGAAGCGCACGCTCAAGCAGATCCAGTACCGCCCCGACGTGATCGACGGCTGCCTCGCCGGCACCAGCTCGGCTCTCGGGGGACCCTCACTGCCCTGGGCCGTCTGCGTCGCTCATGTGGCGATGGGGGAAGATGCGTTCATCCAATGGCAAGAAAGCGAGTGTCGTGATGACGGAATCTGCCCCGGCGGATCTGATCCACCTGGCCGACGCGGACGGGAACCGCTGCATCGTCCGCGTCACCGGACGCCTTCAGCCGGGCGTGCTGACCGGCCACGACATCCTGCGCGCCGACGTGCTGGTATCCGCGAGCTTCATCGACGCCCGGCTGAACGTCCACCTCTTCCAGCGGGATCTCGACGCATGGCAGCGAGACCTGTCCGACCTCGCCCCAGGCCGGCAGGCCGGCATGGGAGAAGATCGTGGCCTCAGCCTTGTGCTCCACATGCACGAAGGCGGCCGGCTGTCGGTCACGGTCGAAGATCCCGACCGCCTCACTGCTCTATTGGCGATCTGCCCGGAAGAGGGCTGGGTCAATGATCACCAAGAGCGCCTGGAACAGGTGAGGCAGACCTGGCCCAGCGAAGTCGTCGAGACGGCGCCGATGGTCTACGAGTGGAGCCCCAGCCGCAAGCGCTGAGGCGTGCCACCTGTCGATCTGTCCGACATCACGAGTTCGATCTCAGTAGTGGTCGGCACCGGCACGATGTACATCGCGCTGCGCGATCCGAGATGTGGGGCTGCCACACACGCCGACGCGCCTCCCCCTCCGACCCGTCGTCTACGCGGGACTGCAACCAAACAGGTCAACGACCTGCCACCGGATGCGAGCCCTCACCCGCTCGTCCTCGTCGGGGACGCGCGCCGGCGCTGTGGTGTACCTAATGCCACTTCCAACCCGACTCGCGCAGGGCGCTGGCGCGTTGCATGAGCGCGTCGATCCGAGTGGCTGCTTCGGTCGGTTCCCAGTAGCGGTTGGATGCGGTCGTCTGGTGGGGATGCTTGCGATAGAAGACGCTCGGCTCCGCTATGAATTCACCGGGTGCCACAGCCTCCGCGGCAAGGAGCAGGGCGACAGTCTCGGCTCCGGACAGTGCCTGCCAGCCGCCGAGCGCCAGCACCAGGCGACGGTGAGCGGCGAAGGTGGTCGCCTGAACGGACAGACGCCGCTCCAGCATCTCGCGATAGAAGCGGGCGGGCTCCAAGGGGCCACCCGGAGGGTCGCACGGCCCTGGTGCCGTGCTCCCGTCCTCGTGGAGGTCGACGCAGGCGGATACGCACCATGGCACACGTTCCAGGGTCTCGATGTCCCGCTCCAGCGCGCCCGGTAGCAGTACGTCATCTGCGTCCAACGTCCGGATCAGGTCTCCTGTCGCGCGCGCGAGGGCGTGTGTGCGTGTGACCGCTATGCGTGCTCGCAGTCCTGTCCCGAATGTGATCCTGGGGTCACTGGGCAGGCTGTTCGCAGGGATACCCGAGGTGCCGTCCTCTTGCACGCACCACTCCCATTCCCAGTCGTCTGGGAGCTTTTGTTCGCGCAGGGATTCATAGGTGTCGCCGATGAAGTGGTGGCCGCCTTCGTGTACGGCGGTGATGACGCTGATGGTTCGCATGGGATGGGTCCTGTCGGAGAGGGTTGGCCCGTCCGTGATCATGACATGAACCAACGGCCAAGGTTTCACCCTCGGTGCCGTGTGCGTCCGCCCAGCTGCGAGCCCGAAGGCGAAGAGGGTGTGCTCGGCGAAGGACGGCGCGAGGTTGGCGAAGACGCCGACCACAGCAGTGGTGATGCCGCTCAGTGCAGCGGAGACCTGGCGATTTCCGCGTAGCCGCTCGATGCAGCCGCTCGATGTGGGCAGCGCCGAGGAAGATGAACAGGAAGCACGGCACGAAGGTGACCCAGATGGTCAGCGGCGCGCCGAGCAGGGCGGCCGTCCCGGCGACTCGGCACGCAGGCTGCACCGGACCACGACCCCGTGGAAAGCGTCCACCGTCCCCGACTTCATCGCCAAGATGCACCGGATTCTGGCCCCTTACGCCCCCGCCGTCCGCGGGCCACCCCGCAACTCCGCTCAGCGGAGTGGCGGTTTCGATCGCGCGCGCTTCCACGAAGGCACTCGGCGGGCCAGCCACCCTTGCCACCACACCCACAGGGAGTGCGCCCTCCGGAGGATCGTCAGAGCGGCCACCAGAAAGACAGCCGAGAAGAATCGCCTCATCGGAGCTCCTCGGGGCAGCAAAACAGCATCGCTGGACTCTTCACGCACTCAACTCAGAGGAAACTCCGTCCAGGTCAAAGAATTTGTTCGACCCTTCCGCTGCGCGCGACATTCACGACGCGGTTGCCTCGATCGAGTGTCTGCTTCCCGCAAGGGGTGGCACAGTCCACGGAAATCGGCTGCGCCACCCGCACTTCTTGTGTTCATTGACATGCAATCTCAGAACAGTGCATCAGATCAACCACTGTGACCGATAGAACGTCATGGGGCAGATGTGGATTCCGTGTTTCAGCCGCGCCGCGACCTCAACGAACAGTTGGCGTGATCACGGAGAACGGAATAGACCATGGACGCCGTCCCGAATCCCTTTTCTGCGCGGACTTGTAACTCACTTGAGGTACAACACCCTTGCCCTCCTGGGAAGTTGTGGTCAGGATGCGTTGATGTCGGACAAGGAAGCTTCACAGGGACCGTGGCATGTGACGAGGCCGCCTCGACGCCCAGTCAGTGGGTTCGTGCCGCCCTCGCGTTATCTGCGTTGGGAGCCTCATGTCAGTCAACTCCAACGGCGTTCCCTCTCCAGACCGGAGAATTGCCGTCATCGGCACGGCTTGCCGCCTCCCCGGCGGCATCACCGACCTCGACGAGCTGTGGACGGCGCTGTCGGCCGGCGCGGATCAGGTGACGGAAGTACCGGAGAGCCGATTCGAGGTTGCGCGGTTCGTCGATTCCACGATGCCACGGCCAGGAAAGAGCTACACCAAGGCCGGTGGTTTCCTTGGGGACATCAGTGGTTTCGACGCTGCCTACTTCGGTATCTCGCCCAAGGAAGCGGTACAGATGGACCCGCAGCACCGGCTGCTCCTGGAGATGGCCGTCGAGGTCTTCGACAACGCCGGGGTGGACCCCGCCACGCTGGCTGGATCGGACACTGCCGTGTACGTGGGTGTGTCGGACCATTCCTACGGCGCCCTCCAGTTGATGGTGCCAGAGAGGGTCAACGCGTACACCATGTCCGGGGCCGCGTCGTCCATCGCGGCCAATCGGCTCTCGCACTTCTTCGACCTGCACGGCCCGAGCATGATCGTCGATACCGCGTGCTCGTCGTCCCTGGTCGCTCTGGTGGAGGCGTGCAGGACGCTGCGGGACGGCAGCAGTCGGGCCGCCCTGGTCGGCGGCGTCAACCTGTTGCTCAGCCCGCAGCATTTCGTCGGCTTCTCGCAAGCTTCCATGCTCTCGCCCAGCGGTCGGTGCCGCTCCTTCTCGGCGGACGCCGATGGGTATGTCCGGGCCGAGGGCGGGGGCATGGTCCTGCTCAAGAGACTTCCCGACGCCCTCGCCGATGGAGATCGGGTGGACGCAGTGATCGTCGACTGCGTCGCCAACAGCGACGGACGCACGCCCGGACTGGCCCTGCCGCGTATGGAATCCCAGCGCGCCCTGCTGGAGAACGTCTATGCCCGCGCCGGACTGGACGTGGACGACATCACATACATCGAGGCGCACGGCACGGGCACTCCCGTGGGCGACCCCATCGAAGCCGAGGCGATCGGACGGGCGCTGGGAGCCCACCGCACCGTCGGCGCTCTGCCGATCGGGTCGATCAAGTCCAATGTGGGCCATCTGGAGCCCGCTTCGGGCATGGCCGGCCTGCTCAAAGCGCTTCTTGTGCTCCGGCACGGTGTCGTTCCGCCATCGCTGCACGCCGCAGCTCTCAACCCGAACATCGACTTCCAGCGGCTGCGCCTCCATCTGGTGGACCGTATGTGTCCGGTCCGCATCACCGAACGGTCGGTGGTCGGCGTCAACTCCTTCGGCTTCGGAGGGGCCAATGCTCACGCGGTCCTTGCCCCCGCCCCTGCCCGCATCGGCGTCGATGCGCCGCCCGCTGAGGGCCCTCTGCCCGTGGTGGTCTCGGCACGCTCGCCCGCCGCGCTCGACGAAGCACTCCGCCGAGCGACACAGCAGTTGGCGACGGCCGACTCGCGGTCGTTCTACGACCTCGCGTGGACCATGGACCAGCGGCGCGGCCGGCATCCCCTGCGCGCGGCGGTGCTGGCCACGTCCCCGAGCCAGGCAGCAGCGGCGCTGACCCGCCTGGTGGGGAATCCCGAAACCGAGGGCGCCGCCAAGGAGGAGGGCACGGCTGCGGCGGAGGCCACGAGCACCCGGCCCTCCGAGGAAGAGGTTGCTCCCGCAGCACAGCCCGCTGACCGTGACGCTGCCAACGTGGACGGCGAGCCGCTCACGGCGGCCGTCCCTTCGGGCCCGGCACGACCCAAGACACCTCCGGCGCAGCGGGCCGAGGCGGTCCGCGACGGGCGTCCGGTGTTCGTCTTCTCCGGCAACGGTGCCCAGTGGGCGGGCATGGGTGCGGACCTGCTGCACCAGGACACGGCCTTCCGCTCCACGTTCGTGGCGGTGGACGCGGCCCTGACACGGGAGTTGGGATGGTCCGTACGGAGCGTGCTGGAGCTGCCCGTCGAACAGTGGCGGCTGGCACGGACCGAGGTGGCCCAGCCGCTTCTGTTCGCGGTCCAGATCGGCTTGACGGCGATGCTGCGCCGCCAGGGCATCGAACCGGCCGCCGTGCTCGGGCACAGCGTCGGAGAGATCGCCGCCGCGCACGTGGCGGGAGCACTGTCGCTGCCGGACGCCGCACGCATCATCGCCGTACGCAGCCGGGCCCAGGCGGCCACGGCGGGCACCGGCCGCATGGCAGCCCTCACCCTGTCCGACCAGCAGGCCCAGGAGCTTCTGGCGCAGTACCCGCAGGTGGAGATCGCCGGTGTGAACAGCACTCGCGACGTGACCGTGGCCGGCCCTACCGATGAGATCGAAGCCCTTGCCGAGCACTGCGCAAGCCAGGGCGTGGCCTGCGTCCCGCTCGACCTGGACCATGCCTTCCACACCCGCGCCATGGACCCGATCCAGGAGGAGTTGCTCGTCTGCCTGGCGGAGCTGCGGCCCCACACATGCGCCATCCCCATGGTCTCCACCGTGACCGCTCGGACCGTGGCGGGCCCCGAACTCGATGCCGCCTACTGGTGGCGCAATGTGCGCGACACCGTCCGGTTCGAGCCCGTGGTGACGGGTCTGCTGGACGAGGGCTACGACGTCTTCGTCGACGTCGGCCCTCATCCGGTCATGCGTCCGTACCTACGACGCCTCACGGCCTCCTCTCGCGTCCCGGTGGCAGTCGTGCCCACGCTCATCCGTCACGGAGACGGCCTGCGGCAGATGCAAGCAGCCTCAGCCCGTCTGATCGCCGCCGGGGCCCGAGTCGACCGGAGGGCGCACTTCCCCCACTCCGGGAAAGTCGTCCCACTTCCCGCCTACCCATGGCAACGCGAGCGGCACTGGAACGCGGAACGCTGCGCCTGGACAGGGGGAATCGGCGAATACGACCACCCGCTGTTGGGCGTGCGAACGCCCCACCAGGAACCGACATGGACCGGTCAGGTGGAGCCCGTTCTCGTCCCGTGGCTGGAGGACCACCGTGTCGGAGGCTCCGTCATCCTCCCCGCCACCGGATATGTGGAAATGGCCCTGGCGGCCGGACGGCGGGTCCTGGACGGAGCCTGCGAGGTCGAGAACCTGGAGCTCGCCAGGCCCATCGTCGTCCCCTGGGACGATCCGAGCCAGGTGCGCCTGGAGCTGACCTGGTCCGCCGAGGACGGCGTGGTCAGTATCGCCGCCGGCGAGGGCAGGCTCGGACGCGCACGTCAGCACGCCCGCGGGCGGGTACGGCGGCTGCTCAGCCGTCCCCCCGCTGACGTGGACGTCTCTGCCCTGCGAGCCCGGTGCACGCACCGCATCGGCGCCGACCTCCACCACGCCACCATGGCCGGTCTGGGCCTCGACTACGGCCCTTCCTTCCAGGTACTGGAGGAGTTGCTCGTAGGGGACGGCGAAGTCCTCGCCCGCTACCGCCAGGACGCCGCCGCCACGGATGCGTACGAGGTGCATCCGGCTTTGTTCGACGGTGCGCTACAAGCGGGGCTGCCCCTGCTCCAGCAGGTGCTGGCCGAGGAGCGTGACGCCTACCTCCCTGTGGGATTCGGCGCCGTGCGCGTATGGGACACCCCACCCGTCGAGGGTCTGGTGCACGTCTGTGAACGCAGCCGCTCCACGACCGAACGGTGCTGGGACATCACCGTCACCGATGTGACCGGCGTGGTGTGGGCGCAGCTCGAAGGCTGCCGGCTGCACCGCTTCGACGGCATGCGCACCGCACCCCTGAGCCATCACCGGATGGCGCTGCGCGCTGCCCCGCACCCCGACCAGGCCGTGCCGGCCAGCCCTCTGCCGCCCACTCCCGTCGTGCTCACCGGTGCTCGGCACCGGGTCACGGCGCTGCTTGGGGACAACGACCAAGACGCCGAGTGGAACCGGGAGTTGCAGGACGCCTGGGCTCACAACACCGCGGAGGTCTTCGCCGAACTGCTCGCGGACCCGACCGCCCCCTTCGGTCTCGACGACCTGGTGGCCGGAGGCATGCTGCCACGGCACCGGAAGCTGGCCCGGCTCCTGATCGGCCTCCAGCAGCGGGCGGGCCTCGTCGAGTGTCTGGACGGCGAACGGTTCCGGCTGACCACGACCCGCTTCCGTACCGCGGAACTGCTGCGCCACCTGATCGAGGACAACACGCAGGGCCCGGCACAAACGCTCTTGTACGGTCTGTGCCTTCTCCACCAGGCCTCGCTGCTGCGCGGCACCACCGACATGCTGGAACTGATCGTTTCCAGCGGTGCCACCGCAGCCATCGAGCTGTTCTACGACATCGAGTTCCCCTGCCGCCGGTACAACCGCCTCATCCAGGCCGTGGTGGAGCAGATGGTCGAACTGTGGCCTGCGGACCGCCCGCTGCGGGTGCTGGAGATCGGTGCCGGGACCGGGGGCGCGACGGCGGCCGTGCTGCCGGTCCTGCCGTCGGATCGCACGCAGTACGTCTTCACCGACGTCTCACCGGTCTTCCTGGCTCCGGCGCAGAAGCGATTCGCGGACTACGACTACGTCGAATACGGCACCTTCGACCTCGATCAGGAACCTGCCGAGCAGGGCTTCGCCGAAGGCGGCTTCGACCTCGTCATCGCAGCCAACACGCTGCACACCGCCACCGAGGTCGCACCGGCGCTGCGGCGGGTGGAGCGTCTGCTGGGCCCGGGCGGGCGACTGATCGCTCTGGAGACGCATGTCCTGGAACTGCTGGCCCCGTTCTCGGGAACCCTGGAAAGCTTCTGGAACTTCACCGATCACGAGCTGCGTGGCGACTCCATCTTCCTGCCCGCCGACGTGTGGCGGCGACTGCTGCCTTCCTGCGGCTTCACCGACGTCGCATCCGTCGGCTCCGCGCTTGACGCCCTGGACGAACAGTTCTCCGTCTTCGTCGCCACCGCCACCGCCACCAGCGAGTCGGCAGACCCGCCCGCCGCGCCGGTGGCCGACGCCGACACCGCCTGGTTCGTGGTCGCCGAGGACACCGGCCCCGGCGCACTGTCCGCAGCGGTGGCCGGTGCGCTCACCACCGCCGGCGCGACCTCGGTCCGACAGACCTCTGCCGCGGAACTGACCGGCGACGGCGAGGCATGGCTGCCGACCCAGCATTCCAGCCTGGCCGTCGTCGTCGTCCTGGAGGACCCCGAAACCCCTACCGCACCAGACCTCTGCATCACGACTGCGGCGCAGCACACGTCCCGGCGCGCCGGCGTCCTGCGTGCGATCGCCGGTCACCTGGACACGCTCCCCGTCGGCTGCGAGCACGCCCTGTGGCTGGTCTCCCGACCCAGCGGAGCCCTACCCGCCCCGGAGCAGCCCTTGTTCCCCGTGGACGCCGCCCTCTGGGGCGTGGCCCGGACGGTGAGCAACGAGTACCCGAACCTGACCGTCAGGCGGTTGTCCCTGCATCGCACCGCTGATCCGGCCGCAGACGCGCCGCGGGTCGTCCGCGAACTGTTGGCCGCGACCGACGAGGACGAACTGGTCCTGACCGCATCGGGCCGCTTTGTACCGCGTCTGACCCAGCTGCCCTGCCCCGTCGATACCCGACGCGGGGCCGACATTCCCACCTACACCTTGGCCGCGCACCATCTGGGCCTGTCCTACGATCTCGCCTGGCAGGAGAGCACGCCTCCGCCGGTCGGCCCGGGGCAGGTGGCCATCGCCGTACGGGCAGCGGCCCTCAACTACCGCGACATCCTGGAGGTGGTCGGGCTACTGCCCGCCGAGGCGGAAGAAATCACCGGCGGGCGGGCCGGGCTGGGCCTGGAATGCGCGGGCATCGTCACCGCGGTCGGTGACGGAGTCGCCTCGCTGCGCGCCGGCGACCGTGTCTTCGCTGTCGCCCCCAACTCCTTCAGCACCCACACCGTCACGTCCGAGCACGCAGCGAGCGGTATCCCGGACTCCATGTCCTTCGTGGAGGCGGCAACCCTTCCGGTGGCCTTCCTCACCGTTCACCACAGCCTTGGCCGGCTGGCCCGACTGGCCGCGGGAGAAACCCTGCTGGTGCACGGTGGCGCCGGCGGCGTGGGCCTGGCCGCCTTGCAGTTCGCCCGGCGCTGCGGCGCACGAGTGATCGCCACCGCCGGGTCCGAAGCCAAGCGTGACCTGCTGCGCCGCCTGGGCGTCGAGCACGTCCTGGACTCCCGCAGCCTGGCCTTCGCGGACGACATCCGCCACCTGACCGACGGACGAGGCGTGGACGTCGTCCTCAACTCGCTCGCCGGCGAAGCCATCACCCGCAGCCTCGAACTGCTCACCCACGGGGGACGCTTCGTCGAGCTCGGCAAAAGGGACATCTACGAGAACCGGCCTCTGCTCCTGCGCCCGTTCCGCAAGAACATCGCCTTCTACAGTGTGGACCTCATCGGTCTCCTCCAGGACCCGCAACTGGCCATGGAGCAGTTCGCCCAGGTCACCGAGCTCATCCACAGCGGCGCCTACCGCCCCCTACTGCACAGCAGCTACCCGGCCGCCCGTGTACAGGAGGCGTTCCGACTGCTCCAACACTCACGCCACGTCGGCAAGGTCATCGTGACCTTCGACCCGCTGGACGAAGCACCCCTCGTCGAACCGCGCACGTGCCCGCCCGCCCTTGACGCCGAGTCCACCTACCTCGTGACCGGTGGCCTGTCCGGATTCGGCGCACTCACCGCCCGCCACCTGGCCGACCGCGGGGCGCGCCATCTCGCACTGGTCGGACGGCGAGGAGCGGACACCCCCGAAGCCGAGACCCTGTTGGCCGAGCTCGCCGCCCAGGGGGTACAGGCATCGGTCCACCGCGCCGACGTGAGCGACACCGAGGCCATGCGGCAGATCGTGTCCCGGGCCACCGCCGTCGGACACCCGCTGCGCGGCGTCATCCACTCGGCCATGCACCTGGACGACGGTCCCCTGTCCGAGCTGACCGAGGAGCAGTTCTTCAGCGTCCTGCAACCCAAGATGACCGGCGCAGCAGTGCTCCACCACCTCACCAAGGACCTGGACCTGGACTTCTTCCTGCTGTACTCCTCCGCCACCGCCACACTGGGCAACGTGCGACAGGCGAACTACGTGGCCGGCAACCTCTACCTCGAAGCCCTCGTGCGCCAGCGGCGAGCCATGGGGCTCCCGGCATGCGCGCTTGCCTGGGGCGCACTGGGCGAAATCGGCTACGTCGCCCGCCATGGCCTGACCGACGCCATGAGCCGCATGGGCATGGAACCGGTCGGCCCCCGGCAGGCTCTACGAGCCGTCGACGCGGCCCTGGCCCACAGCCCGGATGTCCTGGGTGTCGGCTGCTTCAACTGGGGGCCGCTGTCGCGCCTCCTGCCTGCCAGCACAGCACCTCGCCTCACCGCACTCCTGCCGGTCCTCATCGACGACGCCGTCCACAGCAAGGAAGAACTGGTGCGCGCCCTGGCACAGATGACACCCACCGAGGCCCGGGGCCTCATCGCAGACACCATCGCCGGACTCTTCGCCGATGTCCTGCACATGTCGCCCGATCAGGTCGACCATCACCGACGGCTGGACGAGTACGGCATGGACTCCCTGATGGGCGCCGAACTGCTCGTCACCGTCAGGCAGCAGTTCGACCTCGACCTACCGCCCATGGAACTGCTCAGGTCCGAGGGCACCATCGCGGACATCGCCCGCATCGTGTACATCCGACTGGGGCTCTCCCGCTCCACAGAGAACCAGTCGGCCTCGACGTCATTTCCCTTGGCGCGAGGATCGTCTGCCGGGCATGACGAGTCCTGCTGAGTGGATGGCACCGACGAGTCGTGGGGGGGTGCTGTTCCGGCGCATAGCGCCGGAGAAGGTGGTGATACGCCCGTGGGGCGGTGGGCGACGTGGAGCTTCGGCCCGGCCCGAGCCGAGGGCCGTAGCACGCGACTGGACGGATGTGTTCGGCCGACGAGGTACTCTCCGCCGGATGGGCATACAACAGCATGCGGTGACGCCAAGCGGAGACTTCTACCGCCTCTACTCGGCAGCGCAGGTGGATGTCATCGTCGATTCCCTCAGCCACCGAGCCGAGTTCCCGTACCAACTGACCTACCTCGGTGATGGGAGCGAATTGTGGCGAGAGCGCGAAGTGGCGTCCAACCCCGACCTCGCGCCGATGCTGGGTGACTTCGACACACTCCTCACGCGCCACGCCGAGCAGCTCCTCGCCCTTGTCCCGTCATCGCCGCCGGTGCAGATCATCGATCTCGGGCCGGGAACGACGCGTCCCGTGCGCGGTCTGATCCGCCACCTGCTGGACAGCACCCGCCTGGCCGGCTATCGCGCGCTCGACATCAGCGCGGAGATCCTTGAGCTGGCCAGGGAGAACCTGCGGGCCGACTTCCCCGCTCACGTGGAGAGCTTCGAGCTGTGCCGCGGCGACTTCACCGGCCCCGATCTCGCCCGGGTCCTCACCGCCGAGCATTCACCCGGCCACGATGGCACCGATCCGGTCCGCTTCGTCGTCCTGGCCGGCGCGACGTTGTACAACTTCGCCGAGCCGGCCGAAGTCCTGTGCCACGTACGCCGTTTCATGAGCGACGCCGACGTGCTGTTGCTGACGCTGCGCATCGACACCGGCGTCGACAGGCCCCCGTTCATGGATCAGGTCAGCGTTGGCGGCCCTTACAAGCCGCAGCAACTGGCGGGACTGGACCTGCTCGCCATCGACCGCTCCTGGTACGTCACCGAAACCGGCTTCGACCGCATGCGCAGCGAAGTCTTCGTCCGGGCACGGTTCCTGGAGCCGGTCGCCGTGACCTTCGACGGCGAACAGGGCCACCGGACCGTGTCGTTCGAGCCCGGCGACACCGTGCTCGTCTGGCGCTACCTCTACCACGACAGCACGGCGGTGGCCGATCAGCTGACCCACTGTGGGCTTCAGGTGCGCCTGTTCGAACACGGCCAGGACAGACAGGCGGTCCTCGTCGCCGCGACGCCGGCGCACTGAACGCGAAAGCTCACGCCCGATCTTCGAGCGGTCGAGATCTTCTCAGGATGGTCATAAGTCGGCTACATTCGGCCAGAAACCGGTCTACGGCAAAGGGTTGGCACATGACTCTCAAGTTCCCCACGACAGCCGAACTCCGCGACGAGCAGGACCTCAAGACCCTCAAGGCGGCGAGCAGCGACACCTGTTGGTCCGTCCAGCTGAAGAACGACGACGACCTTGAGCCCGCCGACATCCAGGGCGTGTGACGGTCCCGATTGAGCTGCCCCACCACGGTCGACCACGCTGACAGCGGCATGGCGGACATCGTGTCGGGAGGGGACGGAGCGCTCGCTCGCCCCGTCCTCTCACCCGACGACACCCGCAAAGCCTGTGTGTCCGGCACTCACCGCGTTCTGACCCCCGCGGAGACGCTGCGTCGGATCCAGCCGCTCTTCCCGGTCGTCGGTATCACCCGGCTCGCCGATGTCACATGGCTCGACGAGATCGGCATACCGGTCTACCAGGCTGTCCGGCCCAACTCCCGTACGGTGTCGGTAAGTCAAGGCAAGGGCCTCACTCACGACCTCGCCAAAGTCTCCGCTGCCATGGAATCGATCGAGTCCTGGCACGCTGAACGTCTGGACCCCGGCGAGACAACCGCGACCGTTGCCGACATGGAACGCGTCTGCGGCTACCGCGTCCGGGAACTGCCCCTGGAACCTCGGCACCACCTCTGGCCGGGCTTGGAGCTCGATTGGACGCGAGCACGCCGCCTGGACGACGGCACGGACACCTTCCTGCCAACCGACCTGCTGCGCCTCGACGGCCGCGTGCGCGACACCTGGATGCCGCCGCTGTTCGCCCAGAACAGCAACGGACTCGCCAGCGGCAACACCCTCGCCGAAGCGACGCTCCACGGCATCTACGAGGTCATCGAACGCGACTGTCTGGCCCGTGCCAAGACGGGCACATCACCGGCCCTGGACCTGACCACCGTGGACGGCGCGGCTCGGGAACTGCTGGACCTCATGGACGCGGCCGCGGTCGAGGTTCGAGTCGAAGTGCTCCCCTCGCCCACCGGGCTCGCCTGCTTTCTGACCATCATCTGGAGCGAAGAGTTCCCGGTGCTCTTCGCCGGCGCCGGCGCCCACCTCGACCGTGACGTCGCCTTGTGCCGCGCTCTGACCGAAGCCGCACAGTCGCGCGCCACCCAGATCGCCGGATCCCGGGACGACCTCACCACAGGCGCCTACCGGCGCGCCGTCGCCAGCCGATCCGCACCCCCCACACCGCTTCCGACAGCCGACTGGCTCACCTACGACGAAATCGCCTCCGTCCGCAACGCATCCCTCGCAGACGACCTGCACACCGCAGTCACCAGCGTCCTCTCTCTGACCGGACGATCCCCCCTGGTCGCGGAACACACCAGACCCCAACTGGGCATCCCCGTCGTACGAGTGGTCTGCCCAGGCCTCAGCAGCGAACCGGCATTCATGTAATGAACCAGTACCTCTTGGTCGGCCCCAGCCTGCCCGACGCCCCCGACCTGCTCGCGGCGGACGACATCACCGTCCTCCCGCCGGTAGCAGCAGGAGACCTGCTGAAACTCGCCCCCCGGCAGGGAGACGTCGTCGGCATCATCGACGGCTACTTCCGCCAGACCCGCGCAGTCCGGCACAAGGAGATCCTCACGCTCCTCCGGAGCGGTGTGACGGTCCTCGGCGCCGCCAGTATGGGCGCGCTGCGCGCAGCCGAACTCGACACCTTCGGCATGCACGGCGTTGGTCGCATCTACCGCGACTACCGAGAAGGCCGGCTGACGGCCGACGACGAGGTGGCCCTCCTGCACGGGCAGGCAGGCGAAGGCTACAGACCGGTTTCCGAAGCACTCGTCAACATCCGGGCGACCCTGCGCCTGTGCATACGGGACGGGATCCTCGACGAGCCCACCGCCGGCCATCTCATCGCCGCGCTGGCCCGGCGGCCGTACCGTCTGCGCTCCTACCCGGAGCTCGTCCAGCTCGCCCGCGAGACCGGGACACCAGCCCCGCAGATCGAAGCGCTGAAGCAGCTGTGCGCGACCCGGGCCGTCAACCTCAAACGCGAAGACGCACTGCAACTGGTCGACGAACTGCGCACGCTCAGGAAAAGCCACGCGAACGACACCACGCGCCACTCGTCCCATTCCACCGTCGCACCCACCATCTACGTGCACCGCTGGCAGCTGCTGGCCCGCAGCGTCGACACCGAGGACGGCCGGACCGCCGAGATGAGCGTTCTGCGGGTGTGCCAGCTCTTCGCCCACGACTACCCGGACTTCTATCGTGACCTGGTCTTCAACCATCTGGTCCACGAGTGCGCCACCAACTGCCGGACCCAGCACACGGAGGCGACCCTCGACAGGGCGCTGGAGCACGCACAGCATCGCAACGTCATCCCGGACCCCCGATCGAGCAAGCTCGGAGACCTGAGCTTCCTCGACCTGTGGCTGACCCCGACCGAGCGAGCCTCACGCCCACTGAAGGACCAGCTCGGCAGCTTTCTCGTTCGCAGCTTCCAGCTCACGCCTGGAGCTCCCGCGGACGGTCTGGCGCTGGACGCGCTGCGTCGACGGCCGGTCTTCACGGCAGCGGCGAAACTCGTCAACGCCGCGAAGTCGGTGAACGCCCATGCGCAGCGGACCGAGCCCACCTTCGACATCCACACCCTGTCGGCGGGCCGTATTTCGATCCACATCAGCGAACGATGGGGCGCCGAAGCCGAGTCCCTGCAACTGCACGCACTGGACCGGGGAATAGGCTCGCGGGACGTCCTGATCGCCGCGGCCCGACCGTACTACCTCCTGTCCCGGTACAACCCGGACCTCATGGACCTGCGGATCGATCAGCGGAAGCTGCCGAGAGCGAGTGGAGTGAAAGGGGCGCCGGTCATGACCCCGTGTGCGACAGGTGCGCGGGTGGCACAGCCGCCCCGCGGTGCTTGATGTTGACGGCCAAGGCCTTGGCCACTGCCACGGGGTTCAAGAAACGCAGAGGACCGATCAGACGGGATGCGAACAGATGCATGTGCCGCGCCACCGACTCGTCGCGCGCCGCCGCCGCATACATCAGCCGCTCCAAGGGATTGAACGGACGGGCCTTGGCGAAGTCGGCGGCGAGGTACTGGTGACCTCCCAGCCGGCGCCGGTGTCTGCGTGCGTACACCGCGAGCGACCTGTCGAGGTCGCCCCGACCGGTTGCGGCCGAGGCGACCGCCTCTGCCAACCATTGCGCGGACTGTAGCGCCCACCCGCATCCCACTCCCCACAGGGGATCGCCGGTCAGGGCGGCGTCGCCGATGAACGCGACGCCCGGTGCGGTCGGCTTGCGGCTGTGGAGCGGGTGGTTGACAGTGCCGGTGATCTTCGTGATGCGCTCGGCGGAGTCGATGGCCGGTGCCTCGGGTAGGGCGCGGACGAATGCGAAGAAGCTGCCCTCCAGGTCTTCACGGAAGGCCGGCAGCCGCTTCTTGTCCGGGAGCATGGCGATGACCGTCACCCCGTCGTCGTTCGGAAAGGCATACGCCATGTCGGGCTCCAGGAACCAGGCGTGGCCGATCCCGCCGTGCAGCGGAAGGTTGCGGAAGTGCGCGAGATAGCCGAACCGCGCGTTCTCGTACAGCCGAGCAGGCACCCCGGCGAACTTCGCTACGGCCGAGTCCTTGCCATCGGCGCCGACCACCAGACGGGCCCGGATCTCGCGCTCGCCCTGTGGTGTCGACGCGCGCACCCCCAAGCTTCGCCCGGCTTCCCGGACCAGCCCGGTCACATGGTGGCCGAGGAGCAGATCGACGCCAGGGGTCTCCGCCGCACGGGACCTGATCATCGGGTCGAGGGTGCTGCGCCGAACGTTGTACGCGTACGGCAGCTCGGGGCCCGCCGGCGCGGCCCTCGGCTCGATCCATCCCCAGCGGGTGTACCAGCGGGCCTCGTTGCGGACGGCTCCCGCCTTCTCCAGGGCGGGTATCAGGCCGAGTTCGTCCAGCACCGGGTAGGCGCTGGCCTGGAGGGAGTGGGTGCAAAGCGCCTTGTACGCTTCGGGGTCCGAGCGGCGTTCCAGCAGTGCGACGCGGACGCCGCGTCGAGCGAGCAAGATCGCCGCGGCGCTGCCGGCGAGGCTGGCTCCGCTGATGACGACGTCGTAGTCGTATCCGGCGCTCTCAGGCTTGGTCATGCACTGATCGCCCCCTTCAAGGTGTGGTGCCGTTCAGGCCGTGGTCGTGCGCGGGCCTTCTCCTGAGCGGGGGCCGATGAGGACACGGGACAGCAGGCGCGGGTCGGCCAGTGTCAGGGGCCCCGCGGTCATGTGGAAGAGGCCGGAGAAGGCAGTGTAGAGCTGCGGGTCGTGGGGGACGGTGTCGATCAGACGGTTCATGAACCAGTTGCCGGCCTTGACCGGCCAGGGCTGCGACTGCTGCCAGGCTCGGTCGGGGGTGGTTGCCATCAGCCATGAGGAGGCGGTGAGGCGGGCCAGCCGCTTCTGGAAGGCCTGCCCGTCGAGGGGAGTGCGGGCGTGCCTGTTGCCGAGCATCTGTTCCAGGAGACGGGCTTCGAGGGCGGCGACGGTCATGCCCTGACCGTAGGCGGGGTTGAAGGTGCACACCGAGTCCCCCAGGGCGATCAGCCCGTCGGGCCAGCGGGCAAGGCGGTGGTAGGCGATCTTTCGGTTGACCGTACGGGCGTAGCGGCGCACGGCGGAGGTGGGGGTGAGGGAGGCGATGGTGTCGGCGACAGGGCCGCGCAGTGTCTTGGCGAAGGAGAGGAAGTCGTCGTCGCTGTGGGGCAGTTGGGTTCCGTTGGCTCCGTGCAGGGTGACGTGGAGTGCCTTGTTCTCGATCTGGATCGCGTAGCAGCCCTTGTGGAAGTCAGGAGCCCGCAGGGGTTGCAGCAGGCCCATCCACGAGGGCGGGGCCTGTCCCTCCGGGTAGGAGTAGGTGCGTGAGGCGTAGCCGACCTGGGCATCTACGGTCGTCGTACGAGGGCTGGGCAGGCCGAGAGCGGCCAGCCATTGCGGCAGGTGGGAGGAGCGGCCCGAGGCGTCCACCACGAGGTCCGCGGCGATCTCGTCCTCGCCGTCGCCGTCCTTGACGCGCACGCCCGTGACCTTGCCGGGCATGGCCGTGCGCAGGCCGGTGACGGTCAGTCCGTCCCGTAAGGTGACGGGCTCCAGCGCCGTTACCCGTTGGCGGAGAACCTGCTCCAGGAGAGGGCGGGAGAAGGTCTGGATCGGCATGCCCATCGGTGTAGGCGGTGGGGTGCCGTTGGGCAGCACGGCACACAGCCCTTCGCCCCAGTCCCACACCGGCGCACCCGCCTGTTCCAGCTCGGACCGCAGCCCGGGGAAGTACCCCTCGAACACCTCGGCACCGAGGGCCAGAAGGCCATGGACATGGTGTCCCTGCGGCGCCCCGGCCCTGGGAGCGGACGCGCTCGGAAGCGTGTCGCGTTCGATGACGGTGACGACCTCGAAGCCGTCGGCCAGGACGCGGGCGGCGGCAAGACCCGCCATGCCCGCCCCGACCACCACTGCGCGCCGGACGTCCGCATCCATGGGCATGCTGCTCCCTCCCTCAGCGGGCCGAACCCCGCTGTCCCGGGCCCTTCCCTGCCCCGATCGGCCGACAGCTATTCCGTAAGACGTGAGCCACTGAGCACGTTCCGTAATCCGGGTGATATTGCCCGACCCGACTGGTGGCTCGCCCCGGCCGTCGGCCTGGTCGTCGCGGCCCCGAGTCGTTCCTGCTGCTCCCGCAGCACCGAGCCGGAACCGCAGTGACGATCTCCGCCGCCGTCCCTGCCGGCGTCCTGCGTTCCTCCGCCCTACGGCCGGACCTCCGACGCATGGATCAGCGGCTTCGCGGACGTTGCTCAGCCTTGGCGCCCCGAGCGCGACAGCGCCGGGCCGCCATGGCGGTGCGTACTCAGGGAGTCCGGGTCGGCACAAGCCGCCATTCCCCGGAATGGCCGGGTGGGAGCGCGAGGTCGCGTCGGACGGCCGCGTAGTACCCCTCACGTGCGGCGCGTTGGCGCTCCAGCATGGCTGACCATGTTTCCGGGTTACGAGTCCGGGCTCGCAGGAACCCTTCCATCTCCATCACCACGACGACCCATTCGCGGGCCTTCTCCACCACGTCCGGGGTACCGAGCATCAACAGAGATTCCCCGGCTGGATCCCGGGCATCAGTGGCATCGGCCAGGTGAGGCGCCGCTTCCTCGGGCGACAAGGGGTGCGGGTGAGGGTCGTTGCCGAGGTGGGCCGCGATCCGGTACGTCAGGGTGACGCTCTTCTTCAGCGCCCTGGCGTAGTCGGCGTAGGTCTCCAGCCGCCGTTCCTCCCAACGGGCCGCCTGCTCCCGACGGAAGCGGGCTTGATCGCCGCGCGTGCTCGCCAAGTACGATCCGAGCGCGCCGATGACCACGCCGATCAGGGCGGGGAGCTGCTGTATGAACGCCGACATGGCCACACGGTATAGCTCGGAAACTGAGGCGACTTGACGTTGTTTCGCTCCGCGACTCCTCGACGGCCGCTGAGAGCTGTGACGAGTTTGTGGGACCGAGCGTTGCAGTTGGCTTAGTCCCTGGTCAGCAGGGTGGTTCCACGCCCTGCGGGAGCGGCGGAGATCGGTCCGGGTCGGGGCCACCAGGGTTGCTCGGGTGAGTACCGCGATCGTCGTCGGCAGCGGGCCCAACGGGCTCGCCTCTGCTGTTGTCCTTGCACGGGCGGGAGTTAAGGTCACCGTGCTGGAGGCGGCCGGAGAGATCGGTGGCGGCACCCGTTCGGGCGAGGCCATCGTTCCGGGGCTGCTGCACGATCACTGCTCGGCCATCCACCCGATGGCCGTCGGATCGTCCTTCTTGCAGAGCCTCGGCCTTGAGCGGCACGGGCTGACCTGGCGCTGGCCGGAGATCGACTGTGTCCACCCGCTCGATGGCGGCGAGGCCGGTGTGCTGCACCGCTCGGTCGAGGAGACCGCAGCCGGGCTCGAACAGGACGGTGCGCGCTGGCGGCTGGCGTTCGCCGCGCCCTCGGCCCGCTTCGACGCGCTGAGCGAGGACATCATGGGGCCGCTGCTGCGCCTGCCCAAGCATCCGCTCGCCCTGGCCCGGTTCGGCCTGCCGACACTGCTGCCGGGCTCCGCCATCGCCCGGCTGTTCACCACCGAACGGGGCCGGGCGTTGTTCGGCGGCGTGGCGGCGCACGCGTTCCGGCCGCTGCACTACCCGCTCACCTCCGCCATCGCCCTGGGCATCATCACCGCCGGGCACCGCCACGGTTGGGCCGTCGCCGCCGGCGGCTCGCGGTCGATCTCGACGGCGCTGGCCGCGGTCCTCGCCGAACACGGCGGCAAGATCGAGACCGGCGTCAAGGTGCAGCACGCACATGACCTGCCCCCTGCCGACGTCACGATGTTCGACCTCGCTCCCCGGGCCGTCGCCGACATCCTCGTCGACCGACTGCCGCCACGCGTCACCCGCGCCTACCGCCGCTTCAGGCATGCCCCCGGCGCCTTCAAGGTCGACTTTGCGGTCGACGGCGGCGTCCCCTGGACGAACCCGGACGCCCACCGGGCCGGCACCCTCCATCTCGGCGGCCCGTACGCCGAGATCGCCGCCACCGAACGGGACATCCACGCCGGCCGCATGCCCGAGCGCCCGTTCGTCCTGGTCGGCCAGCAGTACCTCGCCGACCCGCAACGCTCGGTGGGCGACATCCACCCGGTGTACAGCTACGCGCACGTGCCTCACGGCTACACCGGCGATGCCACCGAGGCGGTGATCGGCCAGATCGAGCGGTTCGCCCCCGGGTTCCGGGAACGCATCGTCGGGCACGTATCGCGGTCCACCGCAGACATGCCCGCCTACAACCCCAACTACGTGGGCGGCGACATCGTCACCGGAGCCAAGGACGTACGCCAACTCGTCTTCGGCCCGCGGCCCACACTCTCCCCCTATGACATCGGCATCCCCGGCATGTACATCTGCTCGGCTGCCACACCGCCGGGACCGGGCGCGCACGGCATGTGCGGCGCCCACGCGGCCCAGGCAGCGCTGCGCCACCTCCAGCGGTCCCGCCGGGCGTAGAACTACCCTGATCGTCCCGCCGCGTTGGGCCTGTCCGTGGATCTCGTCCCGAGATGCGGGGCTGCCAGGTCGATTGAGAACACTCGGCTCGGGGTTCTCAGGGCACTTGGCTTCTGCGGAATCCGGGGTGGGCTGCGAGCCGAGTCGTTGATGGCGGTTCTTGGAGACGCAAGCGGCTTGTTGCGGCTCAACACCACTGCCCGGACCGCTAGTTCGTACCCGAGCCACATCTTCTGCTCGGGCGATGACATGAGTAGGCCACGGGTATATGGTTCGGCCACTGTTACCTAGGGTGTCGCTCTGGCCAATGGTTGATCCGGTGGCCGAACACTGCGGCGCCCCGGGGTGCAGTGCCCTACCCCCCTCACAGCTCTGCCCGCGTGCACCGGACCCGGTCGTGCCAGACCTGGGCCGTGCGCGCCGCAGAAAGGCATGCCCATGTCCCGAATACGGGTCACGAGACCCGCCGCTCTGACCGCGCTGGCAGGCGTAGGCGCCTGTCTGGCAATCGTCGTCGTACCGTCCGCGTTCGCGGGCACGACCACCCCGGCCGGCAGCACCTGTACGATCCGCCCCACGGCCAAGGATTCCGAGGCGCCGCTCAGCTGTCTCGGCGTCACCGCTTCTCTCGACCACCTGCCTGCGGTCGGCGAGCAGGCCACCCTCACCGTGGATGTCCGGGCGCAGGCCGACGTCCAGCACGCCGGACTGTCCGTCCAACTGCCGCCCGCGCTCCGGATGATCGGCGGGGACTCCGGCCTCGCCGCACCCACGACGGACGCCTTCGGCCAGCGCACCAGCCAGACGCTCGCCCTCACCCCCGGCGCCCACACCGTCAAGCTCAAGGTCAAGGCCGTCGCCACCGGACCCGCCCAGATCCAGGCGGACATCAGCGACATCGACCGTCCCGACCCGCGCCGCGCCGGGCACGACTCGGTGGAGCTCACCGTCGGCAGGTCCAAGGGCTCCTCCGACAAGGGCGTCTCGGTCACCAAGGCCGACACGGCCCCGGTCCACCGCCCCAGGGCCGGCATCCGGCCGGCACGCCCGGTCAGGCCCAAGGCCCCTGCTCCTGCCTCTGCTTCGCCTGCCTCGACCGCCTCGGCACCGGCCGCCCCGCGCGCCAGCACCGCGGCCGCGTCCAACGGCCAGGTCTGCGTCGGCGGCACCTTCCGCAACCGCTTCCAGTCCGCCGAGGGCGGCAGTTGGAACAGCAAGGCCAACCGGGACGAGCCGGTCAGCAACGTCAACATCACCCTGTGGGGCAAGCCGACCGCCAACAGCGGTACGCAGAAGCTCGCCACGGGAATGACCGGCAACGGCGACGGCAGATTCAACCTCTGCTACACCCCGAGCGCCTCCGTCATCCCCCAGGCATGGGTGGAGTTCCAGACGCAGGCCGGCCGGATGTGGTCGGTCGTCGACGGCAGCGGCCGGCTCTACGCCACCGCCACGTACGCGCTGAACAACATCTCGGGCAGCACCAACCTGGGCAATGTGTACGCCAACGAGGGACAGAGCCGTGCCTGGCACGCCTTCGACACCCTCAACAAGCTGTGGCGGAACCGCGGTTCCACCACCAACTGCTGGGCGAGCAGCCAGCAGGACGGCCACTGCACCCCGATCACCGTCCAGTGGTACCCCGGCTCGACCGACGGCACGTACTGGACCACCGGCGAGGACAAGATCCACCTTGCGGACAACGATCCCGACTCCGAGCACACCACCGTCCACGAGGCGGGCCACGCCCTCATGGGCAAGCTCTACAAGAGCTGGTGGCCGAACGTGAGCAACTGCTCGCCCCACTACGTCAACCGCACCTCCTCCACCAGCTGCGGCTGGACCGAGGGCTTCGCCAACGCGGTGGCGTTCCACACCTTCAACGACAGCACGTACTACTGGGGCAACGGCAGCTCCATGAACCTCGCCAACGACCGCTCCACGACCGGCATCGACTCGGGCGACGCCTGCGAGGCCCGCGTCGCCACCGCGCTGGTCGACCTGTGGTCCCAGGTCGACGGCGGCTGGACGAAGAGCAACACCATGATGTCCCGGACCTGGCAGTCCAGCTTCCGCGAGTACTTCGTCACCGACCGGCCCGACTACGGCCTGGACAGCGGCACGAAGGCCCAGAACATCCTCTACAACCACACCATCCAGTACTGATACCGACTGCTGTCAGCTCCAAAAACCCATGGACCGGGCCCACTGTCGGCCCGGTCCATGCGTGTGCGCCAGGTCGTGTCCGCCATGTCAGGGCGGCCAGAGCGTTAGGCAGGCGGCCGGCCTCGCCCGTCACAAGCCGGATGGATCTCCGTGGTCGGTCCGCCGCGGGGCGTCCTTGAGGCGGCCGGTCACCACCAGGTTGCCGTCCGGGGTGCGCCGCGCGAGGTCGCCGGTGCGGAAGTAGCCGTCGGTGGTGAAGGTGCGTGCGTTGTGGTCGGGCGCCCGGTAGTAGCCGCGCAGGGTGTACGGACCTCGGGCGAGGAGTTCGCCGGGCTCCCCGTCGGGCACGTCCTGGCCGTCGACGTCGACGATGCGGATCTCATCGTCGGGCGAGAGCGGGCGGCCCTGCGTGGTGAGCACGGTCTCGTCCGGATCGGCGGGCCGGGTGAGCGTGAGCAGCCCCTCAGCCATGCCGAAGACCTGCTGCAAGCGACAGCCCCATTCGGGGCCCATCCGTTCGGCGGTCGCCCGGTGCAAGGGCGCGCCGCCGACCTGCACGAGACGCAGACTGCTCAAGTCGGCCTGGGCCGTGGGAAGTACGTCGAGCCAGCGCTCGGCGACGGCGGGCACCAGCGATGTGACGGTGACCCGTTCTCGTTCGATGGCCGAAAGGCATTCGGCGGGATCCGGGTTCTCGACCAGGACGACGGTGCCGCCGACGGAGAGGGTGCCTACGATGCCTGGGCAGCCGAAGGTGAGGTTGGACTCGGCGGGCAGCGCGGCGAGATACACGTCGTTCTCGGCGAGCGATACCAGTTCGGCGGCCGCCCGTGCCTGGTAGGCGTAGTCGTTGTGGGTGCGCGGAATGAGCTTGGGCGCCGCGGTGGTACCGCCGGAGAGCAGGAAGAACGCCACCTGGTCGGCGCTCTGCGCGCACGCCGGCCCGGGCGGGGCTTCGATGGAGCCCAGTGGGAAGTAGTGGCAGCCGGACCGGTCGGTCGTAAGGCCGCCGTACGGGGACGAGGCGCCCGGCGCCTCATAGGTGAACACCCGCCGCAGAAAGGGCCCTTGGGCCGCGATGTCCGCGGCCATCGCCGTGTGGTCGAAGCCCTGGTACGTCGAGGGACCGACGTAGCCGGTCGCCTCGGTGACCCGCACGAGGTGGGACACCTCGGGCGCGCGGTGCGAGACCGGGCAGAGCACGGGGACCGTGCCGACGCGCATCAGCGCGAACACGGTGATGACGAACTCGGGAACGTTCGGCAGCTGGACGACGACCCGTTGCCCGGGCCGCAGGCCGCGCAGCCGGAATCCGGCGGCCATGCGGTCCACGCGCCGGTTCAGGTTCGCGTAGGTGATGCGGGTTCCGCCGTGCACGAGCGCGGTCCGCAGTCCGTACTGCACGGCCCAGCCGCGCAGCAGGTTGTCCAGCGTATTGCCCCGCCAGTGCCCGGCCGCCCAGTAGCGGTCGACGAACTCCTCGGGCCAGGGAGTGCAGCCGTCGAGCATGGATGTCATTCGCTTCCTTCTGTACCGGTCGGTTTCCAGGTTTCTGAACCGGAAGCCGTGCGCGTCGTGTGTCGCCGTGACGGGGGCGTGGCAGCGGTGGCCTCTGATCTCTATGGCCGCGGCCCCGGCCTCCATCCCCATCGCCCCTCCGCCCTGACCTTGACAAGCCAATCTGTCAACACCCCTATAGGCAATGCGCTTTCCCGACCATGGACCCGGAATTCCCTCAGCGGAAAGTCCAATGAGCGCCGCTGACCAGGAGGCCTGTGACCGTGACCGACCTCGCCGGCTCGTCCGGCGGGTGGTGTTCCTACAGATACGGGGGGGACCTTGTCCCGGACCGGTTGCTCCGGCAAGGTCGGCGGCGGATGCCGCAGGGGCGTCTCCCGCGTGAAACGCGCACTACGGATGCCGGTCGGCGTCCGCCGCCCTGAAGGCGGGCCCCCTCCCGTCCCGCGTTCGGCCCACATATAGGCTCGCGTCGAAAACGAGCCTGACGGGGGATATACCAAGTGGAGAGGCTGCGGCAGGACGATCCTGCGCAGATCGGGGAATTTGTGACGTTGGCCCGTCTCGACGCCGACGGAAGCCGGGGCGTTCCCGAACGCCGCTATCTGGCCCGTAGCGCTGACGGCGGGCACACCGTGCTGGCGTGCCTGCCGCCGCCCGGCGGGGACCCGGCACCGTGGGCGGTCGAGGCGCAGCAGGCGGCCCGGCTGGCCCAGCCCGGGTTGTGGCCGGTCGTCCAGCTCGGGGGGACGCCGGCCTTCCCGTGGTACTCCGCTCCCTACCGGCCCGTACTGCCGCTGCCCGCCGTCCTGGCCGCGCACGGCGGCCCGCTGCCGGAACCGCTGGTCCGTACGCTCGGCGGCACGCTGGCCGAAGCCCTGGCCTCGGCCCATGTCCTGGGCATCGTGCACGGCGGCGTCTGCCCGGCGGGCGTGCTGCTGACCGCCTGTGGGCCGCTCCTGGGCTGCTTCGGCGCGACCCGAGCGAACCCGGGGGCCTCCCCCACGGCGGCAACGGGTCTGGATACCGGCTGCCTCGCTCCCGAACTGGCGTCGGGGAGCCCGGCGGACCGGACGGCGGACAGCTACGCCCTAGGAGCCGTGCTGGCGTACGCGGCGACCGGGCACACCGTGCCCGAGCGGCAGGAGATCCCCGCCGGCCTGCGGGACGTCATCACGGCGTGCCGCTCGCGCGACCCGCAGAGCCGGCCCGAACCGGCTCAGGTGTTGGCGGAGTTGTTGCCGGGCGCGGCGTACGGAACGCTGGCCGGCTCCACGGAGCCGATGTCGCTTCCCGGCCGTGTCGTCGAGGCGTTGTCCCGTCAGTCGGCGGAGGTCCTCGCCGCCGCACTCCCCACCCAAGGGCGCTGAGGCCATGTTCTCCCCACTTCTGCACGACGACCCGTACACCGTCGGGCCGTTCCGGATCCTCGCCCGCCTCGGCGGAGGCGGCATGGGAACCGTCTACCTGGCCCGTTCGACGGGCGGACGCACCGTCGCGGTGAAGACGCTGCACACCCGTCTGGCCGCGGACACCACGCTGCGCACCCGCTTCCGGCTGGAGACGGACGCGGCACGCGTCATCGGCACCGATCACGGTGCGGTGGTCGTCGACGCCGACCCCCAGGCACCGACCCCGTGGCTGGCGACGGAGTACGTCCTCGGCCCGCCGCTGGACACGGCCGTCGAGTCGGGCGGGCCGCTGCCGGAGCCGGCCGTGCGCGCCCTCGGCGCGTCCCTCGCCGCCGGACTGGAGCAGCTTCACCGGTCGGAGGTGGTGCACCGCGACCTGAAGCCGTCCAACGTCCTGGTGACGGCCCAAGGCCCGCGGATCATCGACTTCGGCATCGCCCGGGCCTTCGGCGACGAGCACCTGACGAGCGTCGGCAGCGCCGTGGGAACTCCGGCGTTCATGTCGCCCGAGCAGGCGGCGGGTCTGGAACACGCGGCGGCGGGCGATGTGTTCGCCCTGGCCGGTGTGCTGGTCTTCGCCGCCACCGGCCGCGGCCCGTTCGGCGGCGGGGCTCCCACCGACCTGCTGTACCGCGTCCGGTTCGGCGAGCCGGACCTCGGCGGCGTTCCCGAGGCGCTGCGGCCCCTGCTCGTCCGCTGTCTTGCCAAGGACCCGGCGCACCGCCCGTCCACCACCGAACTGCGTACCGCGCTGGGCGGTGCCGGGGGCGCCTCGGGCGACCGCGGCGGCTTCGCGGACCTGCTGCCCGACGCGGTGCTGCGGGAGATCTCCCGGCGCAGCGACGAGGTGTGGCGCGAGCCCCCGCACCGCTTGCCGCCGCCGGTGCCCGCCGAGGCACCACGGGCCGAGACCGCCCCCGTGCCGGGCGTCTCACGGCGCCGGCTGCTGGCCGTGACCGGGGGCGCCCTCCTGGGCGGCGGCCTCCTCGGCGGTGGGGGCTGGGCCCTGCTTGCGGGCTCCAAGGACACAGGGGGCGGCAAGAAGAAGGATGCCGTCGACCGGCCGAAGCCTCCGACCCAGCTGTGGAGCAACGCCCTGTGGTGCCCGGACTCCGGGGGCGAGGTGATGAGGGTGGGCCGGAACCTCGTCATGCGTGCGGGGATCGTGCTCTGCGGCATCAACGCCGAGTCGGGCCAGTCGACGTGGCAGGCGAACATCGCCGACCCCTGGCGGTCGGCCACCGACGGGACCCGGGTGTACGCCCTGCGGGAGCACGACGAGGCGGCGGCGTCGCTGGCGGTGTGCGAGGTCGCGCAGACCACCGGCTACCCGGGCAAGCCCCTGGTGGAGCTCTCCGCTTTCACCGGCAAGGAGCAGTACAACCAGCTGCTGTGCGTGGCCGACGGCATCGCGTACCTGGTGGCCCGGGCGGCTTCCGGCAAGGCCTGGTACCTGGTCGCGGCCGACCTCGGGTCGGGCAAGGAGCGCTGGCGCAGCCCGGTGGACGGGCCGCAGGCCGAGGGCGTCCCGGCGGTGCTGTGCGGCGCCGTGGTGGGGTCCCGGGTGGTGCTGTGCGGGAGCCCGTCGAAGGGCTCGTCGTTCATCGGCCTCTCCGCGCACGACAAGGGCCACGGCCGCCAACTGTGGGAGATGTCCGAGACGTTCGCGGGCACCCCACCGTCCCGGCTGGTCGCCGACGACCGGAACGTCTACCTGGGCGCCGCGAACCTCACCGCCCGCCGGCTGTCGGACGGCGGGCTGGAGTGGCTCGTCGGCATGGGGGGCGACGGCGACAGCAGCGCGGGCGGGGAGCGGCGGTACGGCGCGCCCACCGTCCAGGACGGAGTCGTCTACTGCACCGACGGCGACCGGGGACTGATCTCCGTCGACGCCCTCTCCGGCACGCTGAACTGGCAGGAGAAGGGGCTGTCCGGCAGGAAGAGCAAGCGGGACGTGGCCCCGGCGATCGGCAAGCAGTACGCCTACTGCGCCGACGACAAGGGCCTGCGCGCCATCGACCTGCACACCCGCAAGGCCGTCTGGACGTACGAGGCCACGCCCCTCGTCCTGACCGCCGACTCCAAGGGCGGCCAGCTGTACATCCGTCAGGAGAAGCGGACCATCGCCCTCCCGCTCGCCTGACCCCTCGCCACTGCCCGGCGGACACACCGCCCCGTTCCCGATCCAGGAGACGACCGCCTGTGAAACCCCTCGGCCAGGGAGATCCGCTGCGCCTGGGCCCCTACCGCCTCCACGGCGTCCTCGGAGAGGGCGGCATGGGCAAGGTGTACTTCGGCGCGGACGCCTCCGGCCGCCCCGCCGCGGTCAAGGTCCTGCTACCGGAGCTCGCCCACGACGGGCACCTGGCCGACCGTTTCCTCCGGGAGGCGCAGACCGCGCGGGCGGTGACCAGCGAGGGCGTGGCGCGCGTGCTGGCCGCCGAACTGGAGGGCGGCAGGCCGTGGATCGCCACGGAGTTCCTGGCCGGTCCGACGCTGGACGACGCCGTCGGACGCTTCGGTCCGCTCGACGACGCCGCCGTACGGGAGTTGGCGCGGTCGCTGGCCGGCACGCTCCAGGACGTGCACGCCACAGGGCTGGTCCACCGGGACGTGAAGCCCCCCAACGTCGTGCTCACCTCGCGCGGCCCCCGCCTGATCGACTTCGGCATCGCCCGCCCCGAGCACGGCCTGACCCTCACCCGTACCGGGCAGATCCCGGTCACCCCCGGCTACGGCGCGCCGGAACAGGTCCTCGGGCAGCGCGTCGGACCGGCCGCCGACGTCTTCTCCCTCGGCGCCGTCCTCGCCTTCGCCGCGGCCGGCCGCCCCGCGTACACCGGCGCCGAGGTCACGGCCGTCCTGTACGAGGTCGTGCACGGCGAACCGGACCTGGAGGCCGTACCGGCAGGCTTGCGGTACCTCATCACACCCTGCTTCGCCAAGGACCCGGCGGCCCGCCCGCTGCCCAACCAGGTCGCCGACGCCGCTGCGGCGCCGCGGCAGACCGAACGGCTGTGGGCGTCGGGCCAGTTGGGCGCGGAGATCCGGCAGCGTGAGGCGGCGGCGCGCCGCCTGACGGCCCAGGCGACCGGTCCCTCGTCCACCCCCGAGGGCGGCACGCCTCGCCTCACCCGGCGGCGGCTGCTGGTCGCGGCCGCCGGCGGCGGGGCGCTGCTGGCCGCGGCGGGCGGCGGCACCGCCTGGTGGCTCAGCCGCAGCGACGCCCCGTCCGACCCCTTCGACATCCCACCGGCCGCAAAGGTACGGGCCGCACCGCTGGGCTCCGCCGAAGGCCCCCCGAAACCGCTCTGGAGCGTCCAGGCCGTGGCCGACGCCTCGTCGCCGGCCCCGCTACCGGTGCGCGACGTGGTGGTGTTCGCGGCCTCCGGGGGCGGCATCGCGGCGCGCCGGGTCACCGACGGCCGGGAGCGGTGGCGGATCGGCGATGCGAAGGCGGACGCCGGCTACCTGTCGATCGGGGACCGGCTGGTGGCCACCGCCGACGGCGCGGGGACGCTACGCACCTGGGTGGCCGCCACCGGGTCCCCCCGGTGGACGGTGGACGCGGAGGTGGGTGCCCTGCTGGCCGCCGACGCCCACGCCGTCTACCTGCTGACCTCGGACGGCCGGCTGCGCTGCGTGGGGACCGACGGGAAGGTGCGGTGGACTCAGCGGCCACCGCTTCCGCTGTCGGGCGGCCACCCCGCCGCGGCCCTCGGCGCCGGCCATCTGGTGCTCTGCACCGAAAAGGGGGACGTGGCCGCGGTCCGGGCCGAGGACGGTGCCCGCGCATGGGTCCGCAAGGGACAGGCCGCAGGGCCGCTGCGGCCCGCCATCGACGGCACGACCGTCTATCTCGGCGGCTACAGCCTGGCGGCGGTGCAGGTGGCCGGCGGCCGCCAGCTGTGGGCCCAAAACCCGATGTACCCCCCCAGACGGGGGATGTACGGGTGGGGCCCACCCACCGTGGCCGGCGGAGTGGTCTATGCGCTGGACGGCGGGGCGCTGCGGTCGCTGCACTCCGACGGCAGCCAGGCCGCTGACCCGATGATGATCGCCGGCGTCGCCCCGCCGTGGCGGCCGCCGGTCGTCCAGGGGAACAGCGTCTGGGTCGTGGAGAGCGACGAGACCGGCGTGAGCGGCCTGCCGCGCTCCGGAGGGATCCAGCGCCAGACGTACGCCCTCACCGGCGCCTCCCGCACCACCGCCGGCAGCGGCAACCGCCTCTTCGTCCTCAACAAGACGACACTGCTCGCGCTGCCGGTGTACTAGGACCCGTCGGCCCGCCCATGTGAAGCCGTGTGCGGTGGTCGTTGAGGTGGGCGTCGGGCGGGGCGATCTGGCGGATGCCGAGTGGGGACGGCTGAACCGTTCCCACCGGTGAGCAATGGGCGTTGTGGCCGGTGGCGACATCACCGACAGGTGACCAACAGGATTCCGCACCGGGTGAGGTCCAGGGTGCAGTGGCGTGACCTGCGAGAGATTCGGGCCGTGGGAGACGATCCATGCGGGCTTGCGTCCGGCGCCACAATGTCGATTTACCGCAGTCGCCGATGTTTCAGAACAGATGGTTCTGGATGCCAGAAGTAAAGGATCTTGGACTTCCGGCGGATACTCGGCCAGCCTTGAAGCCGGCCCCGGCTCCCGGCTCATCGCCTATCGGGGCCGACCCCACGGGCCATTCATCCACCCCCAAGCCAATGCACCGGAGCCGACGAACATGCGCGTCAGACTTGTCCATGGATTCGCCCTGCTCTGCACCGGCCTCCTCGCCGGCGCGTTCGGCTACGGCGCGGCCAATCTCGTCCCCACCTTCAACGCCGTCCCGCTTGAGATGCGGCTGTCATTCCACGCCGAACTGATGAAGATGAACGGCATCACCATGCAGGCAGCGATGGGTGCGTCGATCCTGAGTTCCCTGACGCTCGCCGTCCTGACAGCGGGCCGCGCCCGGCTGCTCGCGGGTGCGGCAGGTCTTCTGGCCCTGGCGTCCTTCCTGATAACCCGGTTCGGCAACGTGCCGATCAACGGACGGATCAAGCAGTGGGCGCTCACATCGGCCCCGGCCGATCATGCGGAAGTCCTGCGGCGCTGGGAACTGTTCAACAACATGCGCACGCTCACCGCCCTCGCCGCCTTCGTTCTCCTGATCGTGCTCGCCGTCGGCGAACTGCGGGCGGCCGGCCGCTCCGTACATGATCGGTGACGACGTCGGCGAGATCCGCGAAACCCTGCTCGCCGTCCACGCCGACTCCGCTCAACCGAGAGGGCGATCAGGCCCGCCCCGCTCAAGGCACGCCGGACGGCGACGGCGCCAACCCGGCGCACATGTCGTCCTCATGGCACTGCACGAAGAACGCCGACCAGTTTCCGGGCAGTTGCCATGTCCCCCGGGCGAAGACCGCCGTCATGTCGTCGCGCTCGTAGGTCAGCCCACCCTGGTCCACGACGGGGGGAACCTCCAGCAGACGGGCGAGCGCGGCCGGATCAAAGCCCAACTCCTCGCGCCACATGGCGACGATCTCGGCCGATGTGCACCCGGTGCACTCCTCGGTGAGGAAGTTCGTCGGACGGCCTCCGCCGAGCAGACGGGCCAGCGCGGCGAAGTCGTGGGCACAGGCTGCCTGGTGGACCGGTTCGACCACCTTGCGCCAAGCGGCGGCGGCTCGTTGCCCGCCCACCCCGGCGAGGTTCGTCGGCGAGCACCGCGCCGCGGTGGCCGAAGGGTGCGCCTGCGACTTCCCCGACGCACGGGACGGTACGCCGCCCTCGTCCCGCCACAGCAGCCAAACCGACGTCGCAACGGCCGCCGCAACAAGCAGTACGAGCATCAGCCATCGGACGCGTCGGCGACCCGCGTCCCGGCTGTTCAACATGTCACTTTCCGTGGGCCGTTCGGAACGGTCGACGCCGAGGGATCGGCCCGGCGTACGGAGTAGTCCTCCTGCAAGGTGTAGACGCTGCGATAGGCCGGCCGCCCTCCCGCGGACGTCGGCACGAGCGCGCTCGTCCGGAACGGCTTGCCGTGCTCATCGATCACGGCCTTCTTCCGCCGGCTGCCGAGCATGTAGTCGACCTCAAGCCGGAACGCCACGTAGTGCCGCCGCGTGGTGGCCCGGATCAGGAGCACCTGCTGTTCGTTGTCGTGCAGGGTGATGGTGCGCTGGGCGAAGAACGGTGGGCCGAGCCCCTGTTCATGGTTCCCGTCGCCATGAGCGTCGTCGCTGCCGAACTTCACGTCGTGGGCCACGGGAAGCAGGCGGTCCATGTCGTACACCATGTTCATCGTGGGTGCGCCGCCCTGAGGCGGTACACACAGGAGACTGCCCGACAACGGGGCCGTGCGCGTCACGATCAGCGGACGGATGTCCTCGATGTCGATCTGCTGGTTGCGGTGGCCGGTCAGTGTCACGCGCACGGTGACGGCGTCCAGGTTGACCGCGTCGATCGACCGCAGCAGCCGGGTGAAGCCCGCGGTGGCCGCCGAGTTCGGACGTGTCAGCAACCGCGCCTGCGCGGCGCTCGGCCGGAACTCGTCCTGCGTGACCGCGCTTCTGCCCTCGTCATCAAGGCGTACCACGTCGGCGCTGGCGGAGAAGTCCGGTCCCGACCTCAACTTGTCCTTGGTCGCCAGGGGGTTGAGGACTTGTCCCGGCAACGCGAGGAGCCCGCTCGTGAGCACCGTGCCGGCCACTCCCACGACGATGGTGCCCACCCAGACCCTGGACGACGTCAGCCACTTGGCGAATCCACGCGGTTCCGTCGGCTGAGGCGTCCTTCGCGCCCGCGGAAAGGCCGTGCGTACCCTTAATCGGCTCCTCGCCGCCACTGATCGTCTCCTCGCCGCCACGCCCGCCATCGTAGCGACGCATCACGCCGTACTTCCGGGATATCGAGGCCTCACAGCTGGCTGGCCGCCGGCCGTCCGCGGAACATCGCCCCCGGTCGTTCGGCCGGCCCCGGCCCGACGGCGACGCCGCCGTCGCGCTGAAGGCACTTGATCTGTGAAGTCACCGCCCCCGGCGTAGCCGCATGCCATGATCGTCGGAGTATCGGAGCCCCACCGACCGGAAGGACGCCATGCCCGCCTACGTCATAGGCCACCTACAGGAGGCCGCTCCGCACCCGGAGATCGCCGAGTACATCGAGCGCATCACTGCGACCTTCGCTCCGTACGGCGGCCGCTTCCTCGTGCACGCGACGCAGCACGAGGTGAAGGAGGGCAGTTGGCCCGGGCATGTCGTGGTCATCGGCTTCCCCGGGATCGCCGAGGCGCGGGCCTGGTGGGACTCGCCCGAGTACCAGGAGATCGCACCGCTGCGCTCGCGGCACATCGAGGGCGACATCATCCTGGTCGATGGCGTCCCCGAGGGCTACGACCCAGCTACCACCGCCCAGGCGATCCGCGAGGCCCTGCCTGCCGAGTAGTCCCCGGGGTGCCGAGCAGTCCCCGGGGTGCCGGCGCCGGGAGGTTCCGAGCACGGACCAGGTGCTTCGCGGCGCGGGACCGGTGCCGTTCCCGGTCGGGGTCCCGGTCCCGGTCCCGGTCCCAAAAGGATGTGGGCGGCGGGTCCGCCACTCGGCTGCGCTCGGCTCGCGCGCCGTGCCGGACCGCGGTGTCGTTGACACGGATGCGTGCCGACGTCCCGCACACGGGTGGGCCGGGCGCTCAGCCGTAAAGGACCTGGCATGCGCATATCTGGGCCGGTGGCGAGCCGTCGATGTTGTGCCGCGGTCATCGCCGCGGTGGTGACCTGCTCGACGACACTGAGCGGACTGGACCTCGTCGCCGACGGCAGGCCGATGCCTTCGGTGTCCGCCCCGAAGCTCGATTGGAGACCCTGCGTTCAGGGCGGTCGGTTCGACTGCGCGACCGCGAGGGTGCCGCTGGACTACGGCAACCCCCGCGGCCGCACCATCGACCTGGCGGTCGTGAAACGGAAGGCAACCGGCCCCGGACGCCGCATCGGCACCCTGTTCTTCAACCCCGGCGGACCCGGCGGGCCGGGCACGGTCCAGATGCCGCAGGAAATCGGGGTCTTCCCACGGGAGGTACGGGAGCGGTTCGACATCGTCAGCTGGGACCCCCGCGGGGTCGGCAACAGCACGGCGGTGAACTGCTTCACGCGTCGCGCGGATGCCGACGCCTGGGATGCCGGCAAACCGGCCGGCTTTCCGGTCGGCGAACAGGAGCGGAGGACCTGGATAGCTGCGTTCGAGGCTCTGACCCGCAGATGCCAGCAGCGTGACCCCGAACTCCTGCGCCATGTGTCGACCGCCGACACCGCTCGCGACCTCGACCAGCTCCGCCAGGCGGTGGGCGACCCGCGCCTCACCTACCTCGGCATCTCCTACGGCACGATCCTCGGCGCCACCTACGCCAACCTCTTCCCCGCCAAGGTCCGCGCCATGGTCCTCGACAGCAACATCGCCCCGCAGGCCTGGACGAACCACGCCTCCGGCGAGGATCCCCGGCTCCCGACGTTCCTGCGCATGGGCTCGGACCGCAGCGCGGCAGCGACCCTGGACCAGTTCCTCACCCTGTGCGGATCCACCACCACCGCCTCGTGCGGCTTCTCCGCCGGCAGCCCGAAGGCAACCCGGGACAAGTTCGACCGGCTGATGGGGCGCCTCCGGCAGCGTCCGGTGGAGACGTGGACCTACGGCAAGACCGTGGGTGACGCAGTGAACGGCCTCCATATCGTCCACCCCGGGTGGACGGATCTCGCCGGCCGGCTTCAGGATCTGTGGCACGGCCGCGTCCCGGCGCCGTCCGCACCCCCACCCGCGCTTCCGGTCCCGACTCCGTACACGGGCCTGGAGCAGGCGGCCGCCGTGCTCTGCGGCGACAGCCCCAATCCACGTGACCCCGGCGTCTATCACGCACTGGAGGAGGCCAGCGCCATCCGTGCCGGCGACACCGGACGCTTCTGGACGTGGGCCGCAGAGCCGTGTGCCACCTGGTCGGCGGTAGCCGCCAACGGTTACAACGGCCCGTGGAACAACCGGACGGCACACCCCGTCCTCGTGGTCGGCACCACCTACGACCCGGCCACCCCTTACGCAGGCGCGCAGGCCATGGCCGAAGAACTGGCCAACGCCCGCCTGCTCACCAACAACGGCTACGGGCACGCCGCACTGGTCAACCCCAGTGGCTGCATCACCGCACACGAGAGCCGCTACTTCATCGACGGCACCCTCCCGCCGCCCGGAACGGCGTGCCGCCAGGACATGCCGCCCTTCTCCGCACCCAAGCCGCACGGTGGCGTCGCCACCGGCGGGGGTGGGATGGCCGGCGTCGTCCGGAACCGGTCGTAGCCCCGCAACCCGCAACCCACAACAGCCCGCAGCCCCGGCACCCGGCACCCGGCACCCGGCACCCGGCACCCGGCCTCAACGGCGCAGCGCGGTCTCCTGTTCCATACGCGACAGCTTCGCGGGGTTGCGCACGGCGTAGAGCCCGGTGATGAGGCCGTCGTCGACACGCACCGCCATGACGGTGTCGATCTCGCCGTTGAGCCGGAGAATCAGCGCCGGGTAGCCATTGACCTGTGCTGCCCGCAGCGACACCGTGGCGGCGATCCTGCCCAGCACGGGAGCCACCATGCCGACCCCCACGACGGGCGCCAGGGCGGCCCGCACGACGCCGCCGCCGTCGGTCAGGAGGACGACGTCCGGCGCGAGGATGTCGAGCAGGTGCTGCAACTCGCCTGTCTCGACCGCCCGTTGGAACGCCTTGAGCGCGTCGCGGGTCTCGGCCGCAGAGACGGCTCCGCGTGGACGGCGCGCAGTGACGTGCGCCCGTGCCCGGTGGGCGATCTGGCGGACCGCGGCCGGGCTCTTGTCGACGGCTGCCGCGATCTCGTCGTACCCCAGGTCGAACACCTCGCGCAGCAGGAACACCGCCCGCTCGGTCGGCGCGAGCGTCTCCAGTACCAGGAGCATCGCCATCGAGACGCTGTCGGCCAACTCGGCGTCCTCGGCCACGTCGGGTGCGGTCAGCAGCGGCTCGGGCAGCCAGGGGCCGACGTAGGACTCCTTGCGACGGCGGAGCGTACGCAGTCGGTTGAGCGCCTGGCGCGTGGTGATACGGACCAGGTATGCGCGCTGGTCCCGCACCGCATCGAGCTCGACGCCCGCCCACCGCAACCAGGTTTCCTGTAGGACGTCCTCCGCGTCGGCGGCCGAGCCGAGCATCTCGTAGGCGACGGTGAACAGCAGGTTCCGGTGGGCCACGAACCCCTCGGTGGCGGTTTCCATGCGGCCGCCGCGAGCGAGGTGCTCGGCTGTGCCTGCTGTTCGTTCACTCATCGCTCGCCCCTGCCTGTTCTCTCTCGACCGTGTCGCGCACAAGACGCCGGTCCGCGCCGCTCTGTGACATCCGCGGTCGGTGGCGTACGTCACGTGACCGCGGGTGTCACAGGATCCGGGTCGCCGGCATCTGGTGTGCGTCAGGACGCCGCGCAGACGATGCGCGCGGCGCGCAAGCAGTTCCACGAGTGAGGACGAACGTCATGGAGCCCCGTTTCCACCTGGTCGACAATGAGGTCGGCGCCAAGTTCGCCAAGCGATTCGGCAACGCCAGCCTGGTGATCGCCCAGTCGTCGCTGCCGAGGTCCACACAGGAGCTGGTGTCGCTGCGCGCCAGCCAGATCAACGGCTGCGGTTTCTGCACCGATCTCCACACCAAGGAGGCAACGGCCGCCGGTGAAACGGCAGTCCGTCTCCATCTGGTCGCCGCCTGGCGCGAGTCCACCGTGTTCACCGAGGCCGAGCGGGCCGCGCTGGCGCTCGCCGAGGAGGGGACACGGCTCGCCGACGCCCACCACGGCGTGTCCGACGAGACCTGGGACCAAGTCCGCAAGCACTACGACGACGATCAGATCGCCGCGCTGGTCTCCCTGGTCGCCCAGATCAACGCCGCCAACCGGCTCGGCGTGATCGTGCGCAATGCAGGGGGTTCCTACGAGCCCGGCATGTTCGGCAGTACGTCGAGCTGATCGGCAGGCGAACAGCCGCCCGGCCCGGGGACATTCGCCCCGGGCCGGGCGCTCATATGGCGGGCACGGCGGCGCCCCTGAACTGACCGTCTGGTCGGTGGTGGTTCACCCGGACACCGGCGGCCTTCCCTGGCTGACTGCGTCGAGTAGCAGTTTCGCGGCCACCGTCGCCCCGTCGGTGCGGATGGCGCCGGCCACGGCCCTCGCCCGTGCGCGGGTCTCGGGCGTCAGGGCCGTAGTGAGCGCGGCGGAAAGGGAGTCGACGGTCGGCGTCGGGTCGTGGTGAGCCGAGCCGATGCCCAGCTCGGCCACCCGGTCGGCCCAGTACGGCTGGTCCGCGATCCGGGGCACCACCACCTGAGGCGCCCCGGCCCGGGCCGCCGTCGTCGTGGTGCCCGCGCCGCCGTGGTGCACGACGGCGGCCACCCGGCGGAACAGTGCCTGCTGGTTGACCTCGCCGACGACGAAGCAGTCGTCGACCTCGTCGATCGGGGCCAGGTCGGCCCAGCCCCGGGCGAGGAGTACGCGGCGGCCGTGCGCGCGGCTCGCTTCCGTGGCCACCCGGGCGATGTCCTTCGGGGCGTGCGCGGCCATGCTGCCGAAGCCCACGTACACCGGTGGTTCGCCGGCGTCCAGGAACGCCTCCAGTCCCTCTGGGAGCGGACGGTCGTCGGGCAGGATCCACGCCCCGGTCTGCCGGATGTCGAGGTCCGTCATGCCCTGCGACGGACACATCGTCGCGTCTGCCGCCAGCCAGGGCTGGTCGGTGAAGACATGGTCGCGGACGTTGTCCACCGGCGGCAGACCGATCGCCGCCCGGTGGCTGTTGAGCGCCCCGCCGTACAACGTGTTCACCCTCTGGGCGTCCTGCTCCCACAGCACTCGGTGGTCGGTCTCGTCCTGCGGGGACGGCTTCCCCGGCCGCACCCCAGGACGGAAGTGCCGCGACGGCAGCCCGGACAGGTGGAAGCACGCGTACACGTAATGGATGCCCAGTTTCTCGGCCACGTCCCGTGCGCCGGCCGGCATCAGGCCGGTTGCCAGCAGCGCGTCACATCCCTCCGCCGCCGCGGTGAGCGTGGCGAACCGCGCGGCGACCAGCTCGGGCGCGAGCCGGAACGCGTCCGCCCCCGACGGCGGCCGCTCACCGGCAACCACCGAGCGCACCGTCGGGCCGAGCGGCACCGGCGTCAGGCCGACACGCGCCAGCAGCGCCGCGAACTCCTGATCCGGCGGAGCGCACACCCGCACCTCCACGCCGAGTTCCCGCAGTTGCACCGCGAGTCCCACCAGCGGTTCGACGTCCCCGCGCGACCCCCACGTCGACAACACCACACGCATGTCGCGAATCCCCCATGTGTTCAGGCTCTGGCTTTCGGCCGCCGATTCTGCGGTACGACCAGGGTCTTGCCGCAAGCCCCCCTGTGCGCTATAGCTTGATAGTGGCAGGGAGTGGGGTCTCCTTGCCTTTGTCTTTTGCCGTTGAGGATCTCCCCTCGGCCACGCGCCGAGGATCTCCCCTCGGCCGCACGCCGTCTTGGACCCGCTTCTTTGACGCTACGACCAACACGCCGTCCTGGCCTGGCAGTTGCCGTTGCATCCGCGCCAGGCCCTCCGGCGGGCCGGGGCGGTGGTTGTTACGCGGCTGCGGTCCTGGCATGGGGCGGGTTGGGGCCGGCGTGGTCGGCGTGTGCGCGAATTGCGGCGGCATAGGCGGGCCAGTCGTCGCGGGTGAGGAAGTGGCCGACGTCGGGCATGGTCCGCAGGTGGGCGTCGGGGATGGCCGCGGCGAGGTCGCGCGCGGCCGTCACGCGTAGCAAGGGGTCCTGCTCGCCGTGGAGCACGAGGGTCGGCGCGGTGATCCGGGCGAGCCCGGCACCGTGCCATTTCGCGCCGATCTGCCGGCTCTGGGCCTGCGCGTCGCGGAAGCTGGTGACCTGGTGCGCGGCCTCCTTGTCCACGAACTCGCGTACGTCGCGCTCACCGATGCTCTTGCCGGGCGCGGCCAGCATGCGGGCGACGGCCACGGCGAGGGCCAGGTCGCCCTCGGGCGTGTCGGGATGGTGGAGCCGCGCGAATCGGATCACGGCCGCCGGGCGCACGTAGCGAAGGAGGCCCAGGCCCTTCGCGTCGCTGGGCACGGCCGAGGAGGTGATGAGGCTCAGCACGCGCTCCGGGTGGCGTATCGCGATGCGCTGGGCCAGCAGTCCGCCCATGGAGTGGCCGAAGAGGTGGGCGCGCTGCCAGCCGAGGGCGTCGAGCACGGCGACCGCATCGTCCGCCAAGTCCTCGGCGTTGTAGGCGGGAGCCGTTCGACGCAGCAGAGCCTTGACCGGAGGACCGACGCGTCGGGCCGGGAGATGGGTGGACTGGCCCGCGTCGCGCTGGTCGTAGGTCACGACGTGGAAGCCGCGGCGCACCAGTTCGTCGACCAGTCCGTCCGGCCACCAGAACCGCGTGGTGCCCAGCCCCATGCCCAGCAGGAGTGGGTCACCGCCCGCACCACCGAGATCCTCGAAGGCGATCTGGATTCCGCCGTTGTCCGCGTAACGCACCATCGGTCCACCCTCCACATCATTCGCATACGATGTTCGCATACGGCGTTCGCGAACAACGTATGCGAAGGGGTAGGGTGATGGCAATCAGAGGAGGTACCGGTGACAGCGCAACAGGAACCAGTGATTTGGCTGCGGCCGGAGCAAGCAGCGGTCGGACGTCCGGCCGAGCGCAGCCGCGCCGAGATCACCAAGGCAGCGCTGGCGCTGGCCGACCAGGAGGGACTGGAGGCCGTCTCCATGCGCCGCGTCGCCGCGGCCCTGGGCACCGGCGCCGCCTCGCTCTACCGCTACGTCGCCACCCGCGACGACCTGCTCGACCTGATGGTCGACAGCACCGCAGGCGAGTACGACCTACCGGCCCCCACCGGCGAATGGCAGGCCGACCTGCTCGGCATCGCCCAGCAGGCCCGGCAGATCATGCGACGCCACCCCTGGCTGCCGGCCCTGGTCATCACCCGCCCGACCCTCGGCCCCCGCGGCGTCGACCTCCTGGAGCACGTGCTCGACGTGCTCGCCGACCACCCGGCCGCCCCCGCCGCCAAGCTCGAAGCCTTCGCCCTGCTCAACGCCCTGACCGCGCTCTTCGTCCAGAACGAACTGGCCACCACGGAACCCAACTCCCGGCGCCAGGCCGCCTACCTGACCCACGTGGCCGCCACCGGCAGCCACCCCCGCATCGCCGCCCTCCTCGCCGCCGCCCCCGCCAACCCGAGCCCACCCGACCCCTTCGACGTCGTACTCCCCCGCGCCCTCGCCGGCGTTCTGGGCTGACATCCAGCGCCGAAGCGGCCGCAGCGCAGCGGCGGACGGCGGCTCGCCGGGCACGCTGGGAGGCGCGCACGCCGCCGTACGGACGGCGTGCGCGTCGAGAGGGCACACGTCCAGGAGCTCCTGCGGCGTGCCGGTGCGTCAGTGCTGCTGGGCCTTGCGACGGCGGAACACCAGGTATCCGCCCGCCGCGACCAGCCCGGCCGCCGCCGTGGACAGCAGGCCCACGGGCGCGCCGTTACCGGTCTCGGCGAGGTCACCGCCCTGCTCGGACGGGGCTTTGGACGGCGACGACGAGGCCGCGGGCTTCGCCGCGGTGCCGGCGGGGGCGGAGGAGGCCGGAGCGGCGCTCGGCTGCGTGTGGCCGGACGGGGACGCGGTGGCGGACGCCGACGGCTTGCCGCCGCCCGGCTGGGACGTGTCCGCGCAGTCGGTCCAGAAGACCTTGTGCTTGGCCCGGCCGTGCTCGCCGTCGAAGTTCCAGAACAGCTTGTAGTGGCCGTCGGGCAGGGACAGGTCCTGCGTCCGGCCGTGTCCCTGACCGTCGAGCGTCAGGGAGCCGGACCTGACGGTCTCGCCCTTGACGTCGGCGGTCGGGGCCCAGGCTTCGATGCGCCAGTCGACCTTCTGGTTGGTGTCGAAGCCGAAGGCATCGAGGTAGAAGGTGCACACATGAGGCTCGTTCTTGCGGAGTTCCTCACCGGTCGCGGCGTCGTGAATCTTCACGGTGCCGTTGTCGCCGGGGGCGGTGGCGTGAGCGGAAGGGGTCGACAGCAGGGCAGCGGCCACAGCGGCCGTGAGCGTGCCTGCACTGACAAGCGGGCGCATGGGCATTCCATCGGGGAAGAGGAGGGTCGCCGTGGGGGGCGGCTCAGCTTCCTGCCCTCCCCAGGAGATCGTCAAGGCATCCCCAAAACCGTTATGGCATTTAGCGCATCTCTTGCCCCATTGGTCCCACATAACGATTGGGTATGGGCCACGGATCTTTCCGGAGACCGACGATCAGGTTGGCCGGCTGTGGGGGCTGTCCGGCGGCCATGGCCGTGCCGCCTCGACCAGGCTGCTTTCGTAGGCGACGATCACCAACTGGGCGCGGTCCCGGGCGTCGAGTTTGGTGAGCAGGTGGCTGACGTGCGTCTTGACGGTTGCCACCCCGAGGTACAACCGCTCGGCGATCTCGGTGTTGGACAGTCCGCGGGCGATGAGCGTGAGTACCTCCCGTTCCCGCGCCGTCACGCCGTTCAGGGCACGGCCGAGCCGTTGGGAGGGCTCGGGGCGGCGGGCGAACTCGGCGATCAGGCGCCGGGTGACGGCCGGTGCCAGCAGGGCCTCACCGGCGGCGATGACGCGAAGGGCGGCCAGCAGCTCGCCCGGCGGGGTGTCCTTGAGCAGGAAGCCGCTGGCGCCGGCGCGCAGGGCTGCGTACACGTAGTCGTCCAGGTCGAACATCGTCAGGATGAGCACCCTTACGTCCGCCGTCTGTGGTGAGCCGCAGATCTGCCGGGTCGCCTCGATGCCGTCCATGTCGGGCATCCGTATGTCCATCAGGACCACGTCCGGCGGTTCCTGTCGGGCGAGCTGAACCGCTTGCGCGCCGGTTGCGGCCTCCGCGGTGGTGAGGAACCCGGGTTCGGCGTCCACCAGGACGCGCAGGCTGCCGCGCAGCAGTGCCTGGTCGTCGGCGAGCAGAACCCGGATGGTGGGGCCGGGGGGCGGGTGGCTCGGTGGGGCTGCGTCTGTCATGAGGCCTTCTGGTAGGGCAAGGTGGCGGTGACGGTGAATCCGCCTTCGGGGCGTGGTCCGGCGGCGAAGGTTCCGCCGTACATCGCGACCCGTTCCCGCATTCCGAGGATGCCGTGGCCGCCGGTGGTGGGTGGTGCCGGTGACGTCTGACGGCGTCCGTCGTCGGTGACCTCGATGTGCACCTCGTGGTGGTTGGCTTGGACCACCGCCCGGCAGCGGGTGCCCGGGGCAGTGTGCTTGACCACGTTGGTGAGCGCCTCTTGCACGATGCGGTGGACGGTGAGCCGCATGCCGTCCGGCAGCCGTTCGACGCCGTGCACCGATAGTTCGGCGCCTGCCCGCTCTGCCAGTTCGGGCAGCGCGTCGGGGCCGGGTACGGGGCCGAGTGCGGCCGGTGGCAGCCGTTCGCCGTCGGTGTCGGAGCGCAGTACACCGAGCATCCGCCGCATGTCGGTGAGCGCCTCGCGGCTGGTGCTCTCGATGATGCGCAGCGCGTCGTGGGCCTCTTCGGGGCGTGTGCGTACGACGTGGTTGGCGACGCCCGCCTTGACGGCAATCAGGCCCATGCTGTGGGTGACGACATCGTGCAGTTCGCGGGCGATGCGCAGTCGCTCCTCGGTGACGGCGCGTTGAGCGAGATGCTCGGCCATACGGACTGCGTAGGCGCGTCGTTGCCGGACGGCACGCCCCAGTTGCCATGCCCCCAGCAGTGCGACGAGACCGAGCAGGGGCATGCCGAGGCCGCCCGTTCGCCAGGAGGGCTGTTCGGCGCGGAGTTGTCCCAGGACGCCGGCCGCACCGAGCAGCGCGAGCGTAAGGCCGGGCAGCCACCGTTCCCACCAGCGGTGCAGCGGGCTGGTGAGGGCGACGGTGTAGAGCGCGCAGGCCGCCGGGAGGAACGGGTCCCACACCGCGTTCTGGGCCACGGCCACCGCGGTCACGACGGTGACGACGGTGAACACGGGCAGCGGCTGGATCCGCCGGAACGCGATCGGCACGGCGACCGCGGCTATCAGCGCGAACTGCTGCCACGGCGACGGCCCACCGGGAAGCGGCCCGGGCACCGGAGCGGTCCGGGCGGAGCCGGTCAGCACCGTCGCCGCCGCATACGCGAGCGCGACCGCACCGTCCACCGTGACCAGTCGGCACCGGCTCGGCCGCCGGGCGAACATCGGGGGACGGTCGTCCGCTTCCACCGCTCGGCGCCGGTCCACCGATCGGCATCGAGCCACCCCTCGGCGTCGTTCCACGGCTCGGTTTCGGTCCACCGCATGACGTAGGTCCACCGCATGAACATATCCACGGCGGGCCGGACACCGCCTCCGCCTCCCGGCTGCCCGCCGTCTCTCATCCTCGGGGCGGATCAACCGACCGTTTCGGCAAGGCCACTCCGCCTGTGGGCGGAGCCGGCGCGCTCCCGCCCGGGGCCGATGCGCCGGAGCACCGTCGTGCGGGAGCGTCCGTCATGTGATCGAAGTGTGCGAACTGACAAAGCGTTTCGGGCGGACCACGGCCGTCCACGGACTCTCCTTCCAAGTACGCCCCGGCTGCGTGACCGGCTTCCTCGGGCTGAACGGCGCGGGCAAGTCCACCACGATGCGCATGATGCTGGGCCTGGACCGGCCGACCAGCGGCGAAGTCCGCATCGACGGCCTGCCCTACCGGCAGCTGCGCGAACCCCTGCGCACCGTGGGCGCCCTGCTGGAGGCCGGGTCCGTGCACGGCGGACGGACGGCCCGTGCGCATCTGCGGTGGCTGGCGCGCAGCAACGGCATCCCCGAGCGCCGGGTGGGTGAGGTCATCGAGCTGACCGGGCTTCGGAGCGCGGCGGGCAAGCGGGCGGGGACGTTCTCCCTGGGCATGGGCCAACGGCTCGGTATCGCCGCGGCGTTGCTGGGCGATCCCCGGGTGCTGCTGCTCGACGAGCCGGTCAACGGGCTGGACCCGGAGGGTATCCGCTGGATCCGCAGTCTCATGAAGGACCTGGCGTACGAGGGCCGGACGGTGCTCGTCTCCAGCCATCTGATGAGCGAGGCGGCGCTGACGGTGGACCACCTCATCGTCATCGGTCGCGGGCGACTGCTCGCGGACACCGGCACCGCCGAGTTCATCGACCGCCATACCCGGTCGTGCGTACATGTGCGTTCTCCCGAGCCCGAGCGGCTGCGCGCGGTGCTGGCCGGTGCCGGGGTCCGGGTCGAGGAAGGGAGCGACGTGGGCGGTTTGGTGGCCGTCGACGTGCGTCCGGAGCGGATCAGTGAGCTTGTGGCGGCGCACGGGGTGAGGGTGCACGAGGTGACACGGCAGGCGGCCTCGCTGGAGGAGGCGTTCATGCGGCTCACCGGGCAGTGCGCGGACCACCGGAGCGGGAGCGGGAGTTGGAGCGGGAGCCCGCACGGGAACGGGAACGGGAGCGGGCAGCGGTGAAGAACGTGGCTTTCGTGCGGGTGGTCCTGGCGTCCGAGTGGATCAAGATCTGGACCCTGCGGTCGACGGTATGGGCGCTGGGCCTTGTGGTCGTTCTCAGCGCCGGTTCGGGCACTCTGGTCGCGCGCAGTCTCCGCGCCGGCATCAGCCGTGTGGTGAACTTCGACCCGATCTTCGCCGGGCTGTACGGACTGACGATAGGTCAGCTGGCCCTCGTGGCCTTCGGGGTGCTCGTCGTCGGCTCGGAGTACTCCTCCAGGACCATGCGGACCTCGTTGGCCGCGGTGCCGCGGCGTGGTGTGCTCTTCGGATGCAAGGTGCTGGCCGGGGCACTGGTGTCGCTTGGCGTCTCGGTGGTGACGGTGGCCGTCACCTTCGTCGCGGCGCAGTCGGCGCTCGGGCCCTACGGCACCGGGATCGACTCGGACGGGGTGCTGCCCGCGCTGGTGGGGGGCTGCGCCTATCTGACGCTCATCTGCGTCTTCTCCACGGGAGTGGCGATGCTGCTGCGCAGCTCCGTGATCTCGCTGGGGATCCTGCTCCCGTTGCTGTTCCTCAGCTCCCAGGGGCTGGGGAACGTCCCGGCACTGAAGACCGTCCTCCAGTACCTTCCCGACCAGGCCGGCATGGTGCTCATGCACCTCACCGGTCCGCAGGGCGACCCGCGCTTCAGCCATGACTACGGCCCGTGGGGGGCGTTGTCGATCCTCGCGACATGGACAGCCGTTGCCCTTCTCGGTGGCTGTCTGACCCTGCGGCACCGCGACGCCTGAACACCGCGGGCCGGCGAACGGGCGACTCAAGGCCCGTGCAGGCCGCAGACATATAGGCCGTATAGGCCGTGCAGACCGCGCCCCGACGTCGCCCTGAAGCCACCGGACCGCTTCAGGGCGTACGGCCCCCGTCCAGGTGCGCAAGGGTTTCCGTCAGGCGTTCGAGGCGCATGGCGAAGGCGTCGGCCTCACCCGGCGACCACGTCGTCATCTCCTCGGCCAGGAAGGATTCCAGCGCCTTGCGCAGCGCCACGACGGCCCGCTCACCGTCTTCGGTGAGGACCAGCTGGGTGGCACGGGCGTCGGACGGGTCGGGGCGGCGGCTGATCAGCCCGGCCTCCTGCAACCGGGTCGCGTAGCGAGTGGTGACGGTGCGGTCCATGCCGATCGTCTCGGCGAGCCTGGTGGCGGTGGCGGGCCCCAGGCGGTCGAGCCCGGACAACACCGGGTAGGTCGTGGCGTCCACGCCCTCCACGCCCGAAGTCAGCCGGCTGTAGAGCCCGGCACGGGTGGACCGCATGGTCAGCGCTCCGATGGCTGCGGCCACGCGGGCGGCGGAAGTACGGTCACGGGTCGTTTCGCTCACCCCTCAATGATACGTGCAAAAAACACGGAGTCCTGCTAACGTCATATGCGTGCAGAAAGCACGTGCACTGAACACGCAAAATCGACCACGCAAAGGACTGTCATGTCGCATCAGCACCAGCCGGCGGTACGCCCCGAAGACGTCCTGCCCACAGGAATCGACTCGACCGAGATCAACGGACACACCGTCCGCAAGGGCTCGGTGGCCGCATTCGTCGCCAACGCCAAGCGCCTCGACGACCTCACCGAGGACACCCCCGAGTACGAAGCCCTCCTCACACAGATGCGGGAGCTCGCCCCCGCCCTGCACACCATCGGACTCCTCGACGTCTTCGAGCCCCGCTCCCCCGCGGTGGCACGCATCCTCGCCGACGCCGCGTAGCACGAAGGGGCCGACAACGCCCGCTGAAGCCACGCCAGTTCACTGCACCCGCCGATCTCCGAGCGGCTGGGACTGCCCGGTTGGGGCCGCCGGGCAGTCCGGTGGCCCCAACCGCACGTGGCGGGCGTGACCGAACTCCCCCACCCACCGCTGCGCGGGCCACAACCTGAGCCACAATGCCGTCATGAGTGATCAGATGGACACCCCCGCCCGCGCGCTGCTGCGCAGCCCCCAGGACGGCGAACTCCTCGACGTCGCCGGCGTCGAGCACTTCTTCCGGCTCACCGCCGAGCACACGGACGGGCGTTTCGCCTTCGAGGAGTTCACCCTTGCCCCCGGCACCATCGGCGCCAGGCCGCATGTGCACGACGCACACGACGAATACTTCTACGTTCTCGAAGGCGAGTTGACGCTCCACACCGGAGACGGCGAGGTGACGGCCGGCCCCGGACATCTGCTCGCCGCCACCCGAGGCACGCCCCACGGCTTCCGCAACGCCGGCCCGACCACCGCACGCGCCCTGTGCCTCTACACCCCCGCCGGCTACGAGAACTACTTCCGCGACGTCCACGCCGCCGTCAGCGCCGGAGCCGAGGCGACCGATGAACTCCTGACCGAGTTCCGCAGCCGCTACCGCACCAGCCCCTACCAGGCCTCCACGGACGCGTCGCACTAGTCTGCCGCCTGGCACGTGCGCGTGGGTTACGCGACGGCGCGGGCGGCCGGGGCCATTCGGGCGAGCGCGGCGCGCAGCGCGGCGTTGAACTCGTCGGGGAGCTCCTGGTGCGGCAGATGGCCGGAGCCGACGATCGCGGTCACCTCGGCGCCGGGCGTGAGGGCGGCACAGGTCCGGGCCACCTCCAGGGGGATCGCATCCAGCTCACCGTGGATGTAGTGGATCGGCACCTGAAGCCCGGGCAGTGTCGGGCGTGGGTCGTAGCCGACGGCGGTGGCCTGGTGCTCGTCGATGTAGACGCCGGAGTCCAGGATCTGACGGACCGTCCAGTCGATGAGCGCGGGCGAGGTGCCCGGCGCGTACCACTTCGGTACCCAGCCGGCGACCGTACCGGCCCGGTCGCGGCGCAGGTCGGCCACGAGCTCCGCCTGCGCCTGGGCCTTCGTCGTCGGCCAGTACCCCGGTCCGCCCACGGCAACCACGCCACCGATCAACTCGGGCCGCTGCACTGCCAGTTCAGCGGCGAAGACCGCCCCCATCGACGAGCCGACGACCACCGGCCGGTCCAGCCGCAGCGCTCCGATCAGGGCCACCAGATCGCCGACCACCTCGGCGATGATGTTGCCCCGGACGGGGCGGTCCGACCGACCGCAGCCCCGCCAGTCGAGCGTGACGACCCGGTGGTCCCGGGTGAAGTCGGGAAGCTGCGCACCCCAGGTCAGGCCGCTGGTGCCCCAGCCGTGAAGGAACAGCAGCGCGGGGCCGGTCCCCTCGTCCTCGTAGTAGAGGGTGATGTCGTCGACGTCCAGGTAGGGCATCGTGGCGTCTCCTCGCCTCGTGGGCCCCTGCGGGTCCCGCGGTTGGTGGTGTCCTCAGCCAACCGCGCTCACGCCCGCCGACCAATGAGCGATCCGCTCCTACACCTATAGCGAACCGTGATCAATGCCGGTACCGGGCGGCCTTCGGGGGCTCGGCCGGGGTTGCAGACGATGGGATCCGGCACAACCTCGACCGGCACTGCGACTTTTTTCGTCCATGCCGTGACCAGCCATTGAGTCTTTCGGGAGAGGAGGGGTTTTCGGACAGTGCCGCAAGCCGCCCGATGGTCGGCACGGAACTGCCTCTTGGGTCGCACCAACAGCCATATGCAGTGACGCCCTACGAGGCGATTGTTGGCAGCACGGCGGGTCGGCCACTCGCACCCCGTCGACGGTCCGGAACTTCGGTTCACGGCAATGACCAGAAAGCCAAGAGGCCTCACATGCTGACCGCACGTACCTACGTCACCGCTTTCACCGCGACACTCCTTCTCGCCGGTGCCGGCCCCGCGATGGCCGCCCCGACCACCGGTAGCGGCCAGGCCGTCGCCCCCAGCGCCGTCAGCCACTTCGACGACGGCAGCTTCGAGACCCCGAAGGTGGAGCCGAACACGTTCCAGGAATTCACGGCCGGGCAGCACATGGGCCCGTGGAAGGTCACCAGCGGATCGGTCGACCTGAACGACGCCGGATACTGGCAGGCCGCCGAGGGGGACCAGTCCGTGGACCTCAACGGCATGGAGCCGGGAGCGGTGGCCCAGACCTTCGCCACCACACCAGGTGTCCGGTACACGGTGTCGTACGCGCTGGCCGGCAACCCGCACCCGGAGGGCCCGACCGTGAAGACCGGCAAGGTGCTCATCGACGGGCAGGACGTCCAGGACTTCTCCTTCGACGTCACCGGCAAGTCGTACAAGGACATGGGTTACGTGATGCGCGAGGTGGCCTTCGTGGCCACCGGCAAGTCCACGACCTTGACGTTCGCCAGCACCACCGCTCCCAGGACCGCCAGCGGGCCGGTCATCGACGACGTCACGGTCGAGCGCTGCAAGCCCGACTGCTGCAACTGACGGCGCCCCAGGACGCCCCACTGCCCTGACGCAGTCCGTGCCGCCGCCGATGTCGAACGCGGCCGGGGCCGGAGCCGCAGCCGGAGCCGCAGCCGCAGCCGCAGCCGCAGCCGGGTGACGATGGCGGCTTCGGCTCGCAGCGCTGTACAACTTTCGTCGTCGGCCGTCGCGACCAACGGCGGGTGCGGTGACCGGCTGCGACTGTCTAACGTGGCCTGATGACTGATGTGGAGCGCACGGACCGGGTGCAATCGGCCCGTCGCAGGCTGGCGGCGCAGCTGCGCTCAGCGCCCCGGCGACTGACCGATCCGGCCAGGGCGCTGTTCGCCCCCGGGATGTGGACGCCCTGGCGCATCGTGGGCGAAACGCTGCTGTGCGCGGTGCTAGGGCTGCTGGCGGCAATGATCGAGGCGTTTTCCGGCGGCGGCATCGTGCGGATCGTCGCGGTGGCGCTGGCCGCTGCACTGCTGTCACCGCTGCGCCGGGTCCTTCCCGCAACCGTGCTTCTGGTCACCGCCACCGGAATGGCCGAGTTCGACAGCCTCACTCCACTGATCCTCATCGCCGCCTGGTCGGCCGGGCGGCGGATCGACGGCGTCGGCAGGGCGGCCGGCACCTTCGCCGCCGCCTACGTGCTCAGCCTCGGCCTGACTCTCCTGAAGGAGACGCTCCCCTCACTGCTGACCCTCGCCATCGCTGCCCCGCTGCTGCTGGTCATGATGGTCGTCCCCGGCCTCATCAGCCGCTACTGGTCGCAGCGCCGCACGCTGACGGACACGCTGCGCGAGTACAACGCCCAGCAGCTGCGCGAGCGCACGATGATCGCCGGACAGGCCAGGATGCGGGAGCGCCAGCGCATCGCGCAGGACATGCACGACAGCCTCGGTCATCAGCTCACGCTCATCGCGGTGCACGCCGGCGCGCTGGAGGTGGACCGCGAGCTGACCGGACAGCAGCGGGAGGCGGTCGGCGTGCTGCGCGAGGCGTCGGTGGCCGCGATGCACGAGCTGCGCGAGGTGGTGGGACTGCTGCGGGACGGCACGGAGGGTCCCGGCCAGCGGGCCGCCTCCCACGCCCTCCAGCCCGTCGAGGAGGAGCCCACGGTGCCGTCCCGAGGGGTCGCCGGCATCGAGAGCCTGGTGGAGGCGTCCCGGACCGCGGGGGCGGCCGTGGAGCTGCGACGCTCCGGCGAGCCGTGCGCGCTCGCCCCGACCGCCGATCACGCGGCGTACCGCGTCGCGCAGGAGGGCCTGACCAACGCCCACAAGCACGCGCCGGGCGCCGTGATCACCATCGAGCTGCGCTACGAGCCGGATGCGCTGGTGGTGGAGGTCGCGAACGGCCCCGCCGCCGAGGCGACGGGCATCGGCCGGAGCGTGGTGAGCGGCGGTCAGGGGCTGACCGGGCTCGGGGAGCGGACCAGGCTCATCGGAGGCATGGTGCACGCGGGCCCGACCCCCGACGGCGGCTTCCGGCTGGCGGGAGTGCTGCCGTACACCTCGCCGGAGCGCGGTGTCCCGAGCATCTCGCCGGGGGCCGCAGGGACCGCCTTCGCCGATCCCGCCGGCGGCTCGCGGGAGCAGCCCCCGACCGGCTTCCCGGAAGAGGGCGTTCCGGTCATCGACGGGAGCGCTCTTCCCAAAGAGCTGGCAAAGGCGATGAGCAGGAAGAAGCGAAGCGGCATCGCCATCGGCTGTGGGATCGCGGCGCTGATCTTCGTGCTCGTTCCGGTGGTCGCCATGGGCGTGGGCGCACTCTTCCTGGCCGGTGAGTCGGACCAGGCCAGAATCGGTCCGCAGCTGTACGACGAGGTGAAGGTGGGACAGTCCGAGGCGCAGGTCCGCGCCAAACTGCCCGAGAGAAAATCGTTCCTGACCGACGGCTTGGACAAGAGCGCGCCACCCGAGCCCGAGGGGGCCGAATGCCTCACGCTCATGTCCAACGAGACCAGCAGCGAATGGGACAAGCAGCCGGTCTTCCGGTTCTGCTTCAAGGGCGGGAAGCTGATCGAGAAGAAGTCCTTCGAGGTCAGCAACTGAGGCAGGCGTAGGAGCAGGGGCAGGAGCACGGCCAGGGGCTGGAGCAGGGCCAAGGGCAGGGGCGGTACGGGCGCGCGGGCAGGAACGGGGGGCAGGAACGCAGGGGGACGGGCCCCTGACGTCCTGCCGGGTGACCCGTCCGGGGATGATGGCAGGGTGGCCCCGGAGAACACCGCTCAGAACAGCACAGGAGAGTCGTGATCAAGGTTCTCGTCACGGACGACGAGCCGCTCATTCGGGCAGGCATCAAGATGATCCTCACCTCGGCCGACGACATCGACGTGGTCGCGGAGGCGGCCAACGGCCGCGAGGCGATCGAGCTGGCCCGCGCCCAGCGGATCGACGTGGCGCTGCTCGACATCCAGATGCCGGTCATGGACGGGCTCACGGCCCTGGCCGAGCTGCGCCGGACCGTCCCCGACACCCGCGTACTGATCCTCACCACCTTCGGTGCGCAGCAGAACGTGCTGCGCGCCCTCACCGAGGGCAGCGCGGGTTTCCTGCTCAAGGACTCGGCACCCGCGGAACTCATCCGTGCGGTGCGCGCCGCGGCGGCCGGCGAGGCATACCTGTCACCGGGCGCCACCCGCCACGTCGTGGACTCGCTGGCCTCCGGCCGGACCGCCCGCGCCGATCAGGCCCGCCGCCGGCTGGAAGCCCTGACGAGCCGTGAGCTGGAGGTCCTGGCCCTCCTCGGCGAGGGCCTCTCCAACGCGGACGCCGGCCGCCGCCTCCATATGAGCGAGGCGACGGTCAAGACGTACGTGAGCCGGATCCTGGCCAAACTGGGCTGCGAGAACCGGGTACAGGCGGCACTCCTGGCAAGCGACGCGGGCCTGAGAAGCTGACGCTCCGCCCGCTGAGCACCGAACCGTCGGGACCGCCCGGACCTCCGGGCCGGGCCTCAGGCGAGGTCGAGGAGCTGTTCGTAGAACCCGCCGAAGCCCCGTTCCCGGTCGACCAGATGGAGTTCGAGGATCCAGTGGCAGGTCCGGCCCGCGCGGTCCGTGCGGCGCAACGGGGTGTCGTTCTCCGGGGTGATGTAGGACTCGGCCTTGGCCCCGTCGTTCGTCTCGTGCGGGAACTCGCCGACGAGGTGGCCGGCGTGCCAGATGCCAATGGTCCAGCCGGCCGCCGTGGCCAGGCGTTCGACCTCGGCGTACAGCTGTCGGCCGGTGATGTCCGGGTTTGCGGCGAAGAAGGCACGGCCGGCGTCGAAGATGCGCGGCAGGTCCTGGAGGAGACGGTGCTTGTGCGGGTCGTCGCCGAAGACGTACGTGCGGCCGAAGTCCGCCTCGTACTCCTCGAAGATCGGCCCGAAGTCGGCGAAGGCGATGTCGTCGGACCCGATGACCCGGTCCGGCGGGTTGTCCCGGTACGGCAGGAGGGTGTTGGGGCCGGAGCGGATGATCCGCTTGTGCCAGTGCTTGGTGGTGCCGAACATCTCGTTGGCCAGATCGCGGATCAGGTCGCTGACCTCGCGCTCCCCCCGGCCGGGCGCCACCAGGCCGCGCTTCTCCACCTCGGCGAACAGTGCAATGGCCTTCTCCTGAGCCGCGACCAGCCCCTCGGCCCGCCGGGCTTCCGGCACATCCAGCGTCTCGTCTGTCACGAAGTCTTCCCTCACGTCCTGGCGGGCGCCCTGCTGAGATCGGCGCAGCACGGTGCCGATGTACACACTTGAGTGTTTCGTACACTCCCGGCCGATCATCGTCGTGCCACCTCCGCAGATACAAGCGGATTCGCGCCTGACACCGGCATGCGCAACGCGCCTCCGACGAGTCGACGTGCGGCACCGCCCTGTAGACCCACCACCCGTCCCGGACGACAGTCACTTGCCCACGCCGCGGCTCCGGCTCCGGCGCCGGTGAACCCTGTCACTACCTCCAACATCCGATGTTCATCTGCGATGCAGTGTGGGCGATTGAACAAGCAATTGCCAGAAGATTGTCGAATCTCAACCGCAGATGCAGGATGGGCATCCAGATGCACCGGTGTGAAGGAGGCGGATCGGTGGCCGACAGCGGGTACGAAAGTGATGTCCGCACCTGACTATGGGGCACCCAGGAGCCGCCTCCACACCCGGCGGCGAACGTACCGGCGACAGCCGGGAAGCGTTCCCACTCTGGTCGCAGCAACTTCACGGGCCCCATCTGCGCCGACCGGCACCCAACCGAGAGCGCGCGGGGCTCTTCTTCCCCTCAACCCCTGACTCCTGCTCACGAGGCGAGGTAAGGCCCCCATGACCACACGAACCCGGTCCGGCAGCGCCGGCGACATCGGCTACTCCGCCTACACCGACGACGTTGCGATCGGCTCCGGATACTCCTCCTCCCGACGGCCGGACGCGCGGATCGCCCGGTTCGTCGCCGAGGCCCTGGGCGACGCCCGGACGGTGCTCAATGTCGGTGCCGGCACCGGATCGTACGAGAGTGCCGGTCGTGAAGTGACGGCGGTCGAGCCCTCGAAGTCGATGCGCGCCCAGCGCCCGACCCGGCTCGCCCTGGCGATCGACGCCGTCGCCGAGGACCTGCCCTTCGCCGACGGGGAGTTCGACGGGGCGATGACGCTGTTCAGCGTGCACCAGTGGTCAGACGTCGAGGTCGGCCTACGCCAGATGCGGCGCGTGACCCGCGGGCCGGTCATCCTCCTCACCTGCGACCCCGCCCGGGTAGGGGACTTCTGGCTGTACCGGTACGCGCCCGAGGTCCTCGACACCGAGGCCCGCCGCTACCCGCCCGTCGAGCAGCTGACCGCCACCCTGGGCGGCACCAGCACGATCCAGACCGTGCCGATCCCCCTGGACTGCACGGACGGCTTCAACGAGGCGTACTTCGGCCGCCCCGAGATGCTGCTCGATCCGGCGGCCCGCCAGGCGTGTTCGGCCTGGAGCTTCGTCGACGACCGCGTCCGCGAACACTTCGACGAGACCCTGCGCCGCGACCTGGAATCCGGCGCCTGGGACGAAGAATTCGGCCACCTGCGCAGACAGCCGACGTACGAAGGGTCGCTCGTCATCATCCGTGCGACCCCGTGAGCGGCGGCGGGCGGAACTGATTGCAGGCTCTGCCCGACGTGTGGAGCGAGCAGAACCTCCTCCTCCTCCTCCTCCTCCTCAAAGACCGCGCGGCCCTGCGCCCTTCTCCTCCGCCCCTCAGCCTGCCGCGGTCGTCGCGCTTCATGCAGCCGAGGCCAGGAGTCCCGGGAAGCCCAGGCGTCCCGGGAAGCCCGGGACTTCACCGGCAGCCCGGGACTTCACGGGCTGCGCGGGTGGGGGCGGCCACAACCAACCGACACAGCGTTCCATCCCGCAGCCGCTCTACCAGGGCGTACGTCGCTCCGAACGCGCCCCTTCGCCTCGAAGTGCTGCCACAAACACGATTCCTCGGCGAAACCGCCCCCGTGGCGCCGTTTCCCTCTCGCCCCGGCAGCGATGTGCCCACTGCCTGCGGCGGCCAACGAATGGGGGCGGTGTTAACCTCGCCGACCTCGGGGGCGCCGCCCGCGCACTGATTCGCATCGGATCACCGCGCCGGCGTGACGCGAACTGCCCTGGCACATAGGAAAGTTGACGGGTTCGGCGGGACGAGGAACCGCCGTTTGCCGGGACGGTGTCCCGCAGCTCCGCTCGGCCACCGAGGCCGGGCCTTCCAACGACAGATGGGCGCGTGGTGAGTTTCAGGGGTGGGTGGCGATGACGGGGGAACCGTGGCTGGAGCCCGGAGATCTGGAGGAGGCAGGGAGTGGTGTTCGGGCGGAGCGGTCGGATGCGGAGTTGGTCGAGCGTGCGCGTGCCGGGGACGATGTCGCGTTCGGTGTTCTCTATGAGCATCATTTCGAGTCGGCTCGGCGTTTGGCCGGTGTCTTTGTGTCCAGTGCGGCGGATGCGGAGGACATAGCGTC
>NZ_JBEZIX010000046.1:0-93693 GCF_040651315.1 Streptomyces sp. NPDC048506 | reverse complement strand
CCGGTGGCCGTTCATCTATGCGGGCATCAGCCAGAAGCCGGAGCAAACCCCCGGATCAGGTCGAACCCCTACACCACTTCCCTGGACGCAACCTCATGGCGACAGACGCCGTCTGGCTGAGCGCTTCAACCTGCATCTGATGGTAGGCCGTCAGTATGGGCGCTGCTGACTCGCTTTCTCTGTCCAGATGGCCTCGTTGTGCGGACTCGGCGTAGGTCATGAGCTGTCGATTCGGCAGAGTCAACACGGTGACTGGCAGATCAAAAGGGCGATGCTCTGCCATGCCGAACGGGGCTACCTGAAGCGTGGTGTTCGGCATCCTGGCGAACTCAAGCAACCTGTCAAGCTGAGGGTCCATGACGGCAGTTCCGCCAACGGGTCGGCGGAGACAACTTTCATCTAGCACGGCCAAGATCATGGGCGGACGTGGGCGGGCAATCGCCGCTTGCCGCTTGGCGATGAGAGAGACCCGTTCATCGGCTTCGTCCTGTGTGATCGCCCCACGCATGACAGCGCCCTTGGCAAGTGCGGATGCGTATTCCGGGGTCTGGAGCAGACCAGGAACCACACCTACTTCGTACAGGCGGATCTCTACTGCGCGGCCTTCGTGATCCACAAACTCAGGGAAGCCCTCCAGTAGTGCACTGCCCCGGGTTGCACGACACTGCCGTTCCAACTGGTCACCCGTACCGAGTGCCTTGTCAGCACTTGTCGCAAAGCGCAGAGTTGGAGGACGCCGACCAGTTTCCACAGCTGAAATGTGCGTGCCAGTGCACCCCATCCGCCTGCCTAGCTCGTCCTGAGTCCAGCCGCGTTCATCCCGCAACATGCGTAAACGCTGCCCGAACCGCGCGCTCGGCGATTCCTCGGGGTCTAACTCTTTACGGTTCACCATCCGGGTAGCCAACTCTCCATTCAAGTGGCGCAAGTTGAAGACATGCCGACTGTAGGTCACGCTGCTGCTTCCCGGTAGTGGAATCACTACGGAGAGGAGCAGTCGTGGCAGAGCAACGCCTGACCCCGCCCGTACACCTTGGCCTCCCCACCTCCGCGCCGAAGCCTGCGGCGGAGTGTGACATCTGTCAGGCGCTGGTGCATGAGCGGCAGTTGGCAGAGGCGCGGGGCAACAAGACCAAGGTTGTTGACCTGAACCTCGAACTCAGGAGCCACCCGAAGCATGAGGGGCAGCGATGACTGCCAACGCACGCACAGACAGCCGGGCGGCACTGGAAACGCTTCACGATCTTCGATGTGCCTTCGCTGACGCGCAGATGAGGCTGCCCGAGATGATGCTCGCCGAGACGGCCGACGGGGACATCCGGATCAACCTTGGCCGTGTGGGGGTCGGGACAGCGGCGCGCCTGGTCCGCATCGTGAACGATCGCAAGCGGGTACGGCGACGGCGCGTGCGAGCCACGTTGTACGGCTGGGGTGTCGGCAGCCTCCTCGCGCTGTGCGCAGGGCCGGCCCTTCTCGTCGTTGCGGTCATCGTCCTGACGAATTCATGAACTCCCGCTTCCTGGCCCCTGGGGTGACGCCACGCCAGGGAGCGGGTCACAACCCCCGGCTTGGTCATGGCCGGGCGCGTTCCTCGCGGAGAGCCCTAACACCCCCCCGTCGGCTCCCGTCTCTTCCGCAGCAAGCGGGGACGAAGTGGGGAGCGCGAAGCGGTCGCCCGATGTGAGCGGTCACCGGGCGACCGTCCAAGCCCCCGTCCCCTTGCTGGATGTCCTTGCCGATGCTGCCCGCTCGAAAGAGCCGGCAAGGGGGCGGGCATGGAAAGGAAGATTATGTCAGTTCAGGAACTCCTGAATCTAATTGCCCCTCGCGCTGGAAACGTTGATTCCGACAGCTGTATTCAGTGCGCCAAGCTTCGCAAGGAAATACGCGAGGCACTCAGAAGTCAAAATCTGAACGCCGTTGAGGCAACTGCCGAAGCAATGCACGCACACATGAAGTATGGACACCCGAAGGGCAGCCGGAAAATCCGGAGTGAGCTGCCAGGGCCGGACCCCAAGATTTCGTTCTAACGCATCGACCAACTATAGGGGAACGTATGAGCGGGCAACAAGCGATCACCACAGCGGTTTATGTCGCTGCGGGCGGAGATCGATACCACGAGGCTCAAGACTGTGTGGCGCTGGGCAGACACAAGGCCCCGAGCGTGCATGTCGTATCGCTCACAAAAGCGGTGCGGGCACGCAAGACGCCGTGTCGGTTCTGCTCCAACCGTTCCTGAAATCACCTGAACCCCCGGCTTCCTGTGGCCGGGCGCGCTCTTCGCGGTGAGGCCCCATGACCCCCGTTGGCCCCAGTCCCTCTCTACATGCTCAAGGGACGAAGTGGGGAGCGCGAAGCGGTCGCCCGATGTGAGCGGTCACCGGGCGACCGCCAATGACTCCCGCCCCCTTCCGGACGCTCCTGCCGATGCTGCCTGCCCGCAGATCCCGGTAGGGGGCGGGGTTCCATCCGATCTACAAGTGAGAGGTAGTGCGTTGAACCACCCGCCATGCGAGAACCCCCAGTGCCCCATCTGTAGGGGCGGATGGCAGCCGACGGCCCGATAACCAAAGATTCCTGTCCCGGCTGACTGTCTCTAGAGCTCCAGTCAGCCGGGACGGGGCCCCAGCCGGCTAACTGGCCGTGCGCTGCCCCTGTGGCTTCCCCTGCTGGGGTGCTGCGGGGGCGGCTGTCGTTCCTGTGCTGGTTCTGCTTGGCGCCTATGCCCTCTTGACGACCTGTCCCGACAGGGTGATGGTCGTGCAATCAGGCGCAATCGCATCGACAGGGGAGGAAGGTATGCAGCTACGTTTCTTAGGGATCATCCCGAACACCCCCGTTGACGACTCTCCAACCATCTGGCTGGACCAAGACAGCGGAGACCTGCTGATCCAGTCCTATAAGGCCACGGATGACGAGGTTGCAGCGTGCCAGGAGATCGGTTCGATTCCCGGCCACTCCACAGACGTGCCGGATCACGAGACGATCATCCGGCTTCCGGCCGTCATGCTGAAGTACATCCCCGGACCGGAGGACGGAGACGGTGAAGTACCCCGTACGTGAAGGACTCGCCAAGGCACAGCACTCGGCGGTACACCTGGAGATGCGCGACATCTACACCCCGGATGATCCGGAGTTCGCACGCTGGCGTTCAGGGCATCGGTACGACAACGACCCAACGAAACTGCCGGACTATTGGTCGTCGTGGGGTGACCTGGCCGCCGAGACGACGGCGCGCGGAGTCGTCATGCGGCGGGCTCGGATCGTCTCGGAGCCGGTGACGGACTACATCAAGTATGAGCATGACATGACGTTCGCCAACGTTGCAGCGGGGGAGCTGGTCCGGTGGTTGCCCCGCCGCAAGGCCGCGGACATCCCCCTGCCCGGAACTGACCTGTGGATGTTCGACGCTTCGTCCGTGCTGTTCACCTACTTCTCCGGTACTGGCGAAGTAGTTGACCGAGAGTGGCGCACTGAACCAGCCGTCACGGAGTTGGTGAGTTCGGCATTCGAAGCGGTGTGGGAGCGAGCTACACCGCACGAGGAGTACAAGCTCGTCTGACCCATGGCAGTCTCGTCATCGTCCAGTGTCCAGGCAGCCCGGCAGGTACTTGCAGACCGCCTTCGCGAGATCTGCCGGGACGCCGGCCTGGAAGGCAAACAGCTAGCTGCGGCATGCGGCTGGCACCCGTCCAAGGTGTCGCGAATCGCCACCGCCAAGACCGCACCATCCGCTGACGACGTCCTGGCTTGGTGCCAGGCATGCAGCGCGGAGGACCAGGCGCAGGACCTCATAGCCTCTCTGCGGGCCGTTGAGGGCATGTGGGTTGAGTGGCGCCGGATGGAGCGGACGGGCCTCAAACGCGCTCAGGAAGAGCGGTTGCCGCTGTTCAAGCGCACCCGGTGGTTCCGGTGCTACTCGTCATGGCTGATGCCTGGCTTGCTCCAGACCCACGGCTACACGGAAGACGTGCTGCGCGCAGTTCAGCGAAGACGCGTAGCGATCGATGACGTGGCCGATGCAGTGGCCGCCCGCATGGACCGTCAGCGGGTCCTGTACGAGGGACAAAGGCGCTTCGCCTTCCTCATGGAAGAGTCAGTGCTGACCAACGCGCTGGGCACCGCCGATACGCAGATGGAACAGCTCGAACGCCTGCTGACGGTCAGCGCGCTGCCCAACGTAAGCGTCGGGGTGGTGCCGGCGAAGCTTGGCCGCACGCGCATGCCGGTGGAAGGCTTCTGGATCTTCGACAAGACGCAAGTCAACGTTGAGCTGGTGTCCGGCTACCTCACGCTCACGCAGCCCAGCGAGGTGTCCATGTACGCGGATGCGTTCTCCACCATGGCTGACATGGCGGTCTACGGCCCGAAGGCTCGGGCGCTGATCACAGCAGCCATGGACTCTCTTAGGTGATCGCCGTGCAATCGCGTGCAATCGGCTGGGAGTTGGAGCCCGCGGCTACCTAGCGTGTCGTCATCGAGACGACGTGCGAAGAACGGCGGAGAGCCATGAGCAGCCCGATTCGGTACAGCCAACCCCCTGTGGAACTGCCCCTGGATGACTGGCTGCTCGAAGGCACTCCGGTGCCCGGCTGCAAGCAGTGCGACGCCTCGCGTGACAGGCGGAGTGGGGCGCTGACGCGGAAGGACTGGCGGGCGGCCTGCGCCGCTGCCCGGGACATCCGCTGTCACACGCAACGCCACTGACACAAGACTCCCGCCCCGGCGGCGGAAACCCTGGACAGGTTATCGCCGGGGCGGGTGGCCCAACCGCAGGAACCCTGCGGAACGTTCGGGCCGTGCCTTCGACGGTACGGCGGTGCGGCCCCTCGCGAAAGAGGAGGTTGGTAGATGAGTGCCTTAGCCGTCGAGACGTATGCGACGCGTTTGCCCGATGCCGAAGGCTGGCGCGGAGTCCCGTTCCGGCACCCCGCCGACATGGAGGCGGACGGCGGCAAGCACGACGGAGGCCCCATGCCCCCGGAGGCCCCGCGCGAGCCGCAGCCGCAGGGCGGGGGCGGTAAGTAATCCCCGCGCCGGCAACGCTCGTGCAGAAGTAGGGGCAAGCCGCTACACGTAAGGTTGCGCAGTTACCGGACCCGCCAGCCCTCCGCTGGCGGGTCCTCATTGCTTTCGAGGACTGCGCAGTTTCTGATGCGCGGGCGGCACACTCTCACGCGCTCGGGGCGGAATCTCCCGGCTTCTGCTCGGCTGCGTACGTGCCACGGCCCGACACTGCGTACACAAGCCCCTCGTCGGCAAGCGCGGCAATCGCCCGGCGGACGGTCGGGCGAGAAAGGCCGTACTCGTCGGCGAGGGCGTTCTCGCTGGTGATGGCCCGATTAGGTTTCCAGTCCCCCCGCGCCAACCGTGCACGCAAGATCCCCGCGAGCTGCTGAAACGGCGCCTCTGGCGCGTCGCGCTCCACCTGGTCATCCGGCCCGTACTCCATAAGCCGAAGGTATCCGGCCGGCCACACCTCGACACCACCTGACAGGTCCATACAGCCCTTTACAGGCCTTTACAGGTAGGTCTATGGTCAGCCATGAAAAGACCCCCGCGACCTTGCCGGGTCCGGGGGCATGGCCCATCAGCTTTAGGGAGCTGACGAACGTGACCGACCTTATCCTGCGCGCCCTTTTATGGGTGCTGTGTCTGTTGCTGCCCGCTCGCGGCCGCCACAGCATGCTGCATCCTGCCGCCCCCTCTGTTCCTGAATCAGAGCCGAACCCCGTGAACCCGTGGAACAAGCCGTGGGCCGGTCCGAGCGCGAAGCAAGTACGGGCTATCTTCCGGGACGAGGAGACGTTACGGCTCTCGCCCGTCCAGCGTGAGCGGCGCTGGGCAGCTGAGTTCGCCGCCTTGGGCGTGGACTACGCATACCGGTACCCCGGTGACCAGTTCGCGGCTGTAGCGCAACGGGCAGAGCGCCCCGCATCCCCCGTTGCCTCGATGTTGATCGAATACCTCGACGATGAAGAGATGATCGGTATCCGCCCCTGGCCTCCCCAATGGCGTGCCGCTGCCTGAGCTCGTCGGCCAAGCCCCGTCTGGTACCCGGACGGGGCTTTGTCGTTGGGTCCCGCGGCATCCGCCATCTGACTTCGCCGCGGCGCCCGGCGGATCAACGGCCTGTCCAGATGGCCAGTCTCCGACTGGGCGGCACGGCATCACACGCTGAGTGGCCCGTTCGGGCGCCGGGGGAGCTGGCGCACCCGCGCCATGGCCGCGCCCGCCGCGGGATCGGCACTGAATCAAGCCGAAGCGCCGCACACAGTAGCTGCTGCGACGCCGGGCACAGAGGGCGGTGGCGCACTCCGTCGGGGCGCGGCGCAGGCCCGGTGAGCTGGGACGAAGCGCCTGTGGGGCACGGTCTTCGCGGTACGTATCCAGTACACATTCAGTACGGACGAGGCCGGGAAGGGGTGTGATCCCGAGTGATAGAGCGAGAGGCATTTACGCAGGTCAAACGGCCTGTGACCAGATTTCCGCAGGTGAGCCGCAGGGGTAAAACTCTCTTGTAAAGCGAAGGTCGTCGGTTCGAATCCGACAGGGGGCTCTGAGCGTAACTCGCTGACCTGGGGTTTTCCCGGGAGAGGCGCTCTATTCGGCCTCGGACTCCTTGTCCGGGGCCGTTTGCGTGCGTGGTGTGTGCGTGGACGGGGCGCCGGGGCCGTGGGGTGTCCGCCCCGCTTCGGGGCCGACCGGACGTGCGCGGTGGAGTTCGATGGGGTGCGGTCCCGAGGCGCTCGTGCCTGTCTGCCGGATCGCGGAATGTGATCGCGCCAGTCCTTGGCGTTCCGCTACGGTCCGGGCATGTTCGTTGTCACAGTGACCTACACGGCGCCACTGGATGAAGTGGACCAGTGGAGACCAGCCCACGGCGACTGGCTGAATCAGCTCATATCGCGACGCTTGCTCTTGGTGGCCGGGCGTCAGGTGCCTCTGGTCGGTGGTGTCTACCTTGCACCCCGGATGCCCGCCGAAGACCTTGACCGCCTTCTCGCCACCGATCCGTATGTCCTCAACGGCGTCGCCGCGCACACCGTCGTGGAGTTCACCCCGCTACTGGTCGCGACAGGCTTGGAGGGCCTCAAGTACCAGGAGTGAGTGGACCCTCCGGGCCGTGAATGGAACGTGTTGTCCGGCGGCGGTGGAGGCAGGCTCTGAGGCAGGAACGTGCCGGCCATGGCCTGGGTGGAGATCACGGTTGGTGGAACGTCACTTCCGGGAACTGCTGTGATGGTCCGTCCAGCAGGGGAGCATTCCGTCCCCGCAGGTGTGCATCGACGAATGTGGCGATGTAGGTGCGGGTGAGGGTGTCGACACGATCGCCGTCGAGTTTCTGGAGCGGAATTCCGAACTGCTTGGACAGCGTGGCCAGGTCGGTGAAGGACAGGTGTTCTGTCGAATCGATGGTCAACCACCGCTTCCAGTCGGTGAGTTGGGCCCAGGTCTTGTCCCAGGTGGAGTCGGGGCCGCCGGGTACATGGCTGGGCTTGCCCAGCATCAGGAAAGGTCGATCCACCGGCAGGTCGTTCTGGTACCGGAAATTGCCGTCCATATTGACCGCGGCCTTCACCCGCCTGTCCCGCAGCACGGACGGGATCGTACTGAAGCCCCCGGCCGAGTGTCCGACCATGGCGGTGCGGTTGGTGTCGATCAGGATGTCGCCCTTCCCTGCCCGGTGTTCGCCGGTGAGCTCATCGAGAACGAAAGAGACGTCCTTGGCGCGCGTGTCTCCCACCTTCTGGTCGTCAGGGGCGTCGCACACCAGGCAGGAGGTGGTGTGTCCGTCGGGGAACGAGATGCCGTTGGCCTCGTGGTTGTGTCCGATCGCGGCGACGGCGTAGCCGCGGCTGGCCAACTCCTCGGCCAGGCCCGTCAGCGTGGCGCGCGGCATTCCGTAACCCGGCGACAGAAGGGCCAGCGGCAGTCCGCCACGGGGTTTGACCGGATCGGCGTCGACGGTGGAATGGGTGGCCACTGTGGTCAGCGCATCCGGCGGCAGGGGTACTTCGCCGGCTTTCAGGTAGAGCTTGGACTCTTCGGCGGTCATATACGGCGCGGGTGTGCGCGAGGGCTTCTTGGCCGGATACCAGAGGGAGACCATCAGTTCCCGCTTCTCGTTCGGTACCCACGGATCGGCTCTGTCTTTGTCCACCAGGTGCAGGGTGGTGATGCCTATCCGGTTTTCGCCGGTGGGCTGGGGCAATGCGGGCGTGGTCCGGGGCGAGGACACGTTCGGGGTGCCGGGGTGAAGGGAGGCGGACCAGGAAACAGCAGGAGAAGGGGGAGGAGTGGAAGCAGTAGTGGAAGGAGTAGCGGAAGTAGTAGCCGAGGCCGTGGGCGGGGTGAGGAGAGTGAGTGCGGCTGACGCGGCGAGTAGGAGTATGCGCTTCATTGGATTCTTTCCATTGGTTGCTTTCTGGCGATGGTGATGGTGATGGCGGTGCCGATGGTGATGGCGTGCCGATGGGGGTGTGGTCAGCGGGGCGGGGTGACCAGGCCCATCTCATAGGCGGTGATCACGAGTTGGACCCGGTCCCGGGCGCCCAGCTTGGCGAGCAGCCGTGACACATGGGACTTGGCGGTGGACACCGTGATGAAGAGATCCTCCGCGATCTCGGTGTTCGACCGGCCGCGTCCGACCAGGGTCAGCACTTCCCGTTCCCGCCCGGTGATGCCCTCGACGGGGCGTGGGGAGCGCGCCGGGGCAGCGCCGGGGCGACGGACGAACTCCGCGATCAGACGGCGCGTCACACCCGGTGCGATCAGTGCGTCGCCGGCGGCGACCACGCGGATCGCCGCGAGGATGTCGTCCAGCGCCATGTCCTTGACCACGAAGCCGCTCGCGCCGGCCAGGAGCGCGCCGTAGACGTGGTCGTCCTCGTCGAAGGTGGTCAGGACGAGGACACGGGTGGCCGTCGGACCGGCCATGATCCGGCGGGTGGCCTCGATCCCGTCCATGCCGGGCATCCGGATGTCCATCACCACGACATCGGGACCGGTGTCCCTGGCCAGTTGGACCGCCTCGGTGCCGGTGGCGGCCTCGCCGACGACCTCCAGGTCGGGGTGATCGGCCATGATCACGCGCAGACCGGACCGCACCAACGGCTGGTCGTCGGCGAGTACCACCCGGACGGTCATCGGGCCCCGATTCCGACGGGTGCGGGCAGCGGCAGCCGGGCCAGGACGCGGAAGCCGCCCTCGGGTTGCGGCCCGGCGCTGAGGTGGCCGTCGAGCAGACAGACCCGCTCCCGCATGCCCACGAGGCCGAAGCCGTGGCCCGGGGCGGTCCCGGTGGCGCCGCGCCCGCCGTCGACGATCTCCACGGACAGCTCCTCGCTCCCGTAGTCGATGGCGACCCGGCAGCGCCCGGTGCCCGCATGGCGGACCACGTTGGTCAGCGCCTCCTGCACGATCCGGTAGGCGGACAGGTCGATGTCGGCCGGCACGGGACGCTGCTCACCACTGCGGCGCACGTCGACGCGTACCCCCGCGTCCGCAGTGGCCGCCGCCAGCCGTTCGATGTCCGCCAGACCCGGCGAGGGAGCGGGCGGTGCCTGCCCCGAGGTGCCGTCCAGGTCGGCCTGGCGGAGCGCCACCAGCGTGCGCCGAAGGCCTGACAGGGTCTCCCTGCTGGTGGCCTCGATGGCCCGCAATGCCTCGTGGGCCTCCGCGGGCTGCGTCCGGATGACCCGGCTGCCCACCCCGGCCTGGATGGCGATGATGCCGATGCTGTGCGCGACCATGTCGTGCAACTCCCGTGCGATCCGGAGCCGTTCGGCGGTCACCGCCTCGGCCACCTCCTGTGAACGCAGTGCCACCGCGTGCTCGCGGCGCTCGCGGCGCAGCAGGCCGACCGTGCAGGACGCGGCCGTCGCCAAGAGGGCGATCACGCCGTTGACGGTCAGGTTGTCCCCGTGTGCGAAGCCGCCGATCACCATGACCTGCACGGCGAGAGACACGGCCACGGCGACCGCCGCAGAGCGCCGCGTGCAGTGGGCGACGATGAAGCCCAGGACGAGGTCCACCGCCAGATACGACAGGAACTGGCCCTGGAACGACACCGATCGGTCCGCATGGGCGGAGCCGGTCGTGAGCACCACCACGGCGGTGGATCCGAAGAGCGTCATGGCCAGGGCCAGCAGCGGCACCCGTCGCAGCACACCGACGAGCAGGCTCACGGCCAGCAGCGACCCGACTGCGTGGACCGTGCCCGACGCCCGTGGCGCGCCGCCCACCAGCAGAACCAGCACGAAGATGTACAGGACACCCCCTGCCCAGGCCGTGATCTTCGTCCTCGTCATCGGCGAGGTGCCCGGCCGAGAGGGCGGTTGCGATGCGGAAAGTGCGGAAAACGCAGGCAGCGGAGTGGTTGGTGTGGCCTCCATGCCGCGAGACTAACCAGCCGCTGCCCGCCCCGACATCGGCCCGGGGACGTACGCCCACGGGCCAGTCCGCCCCCGCGATTGCGGCCCACGGCCCCATGCCCGCACGAGGGTCCTCCCGGCAGTGTGGGTGCCGTGATCGAAGTCAACGAACTCACCAAGCGCTACGGCGACAAGACCGCCGTCGACCAGCTGTCCTTCACCGTCCGGCCGGGCCAGGTCACCGGATTCCTCGGCCCCAACGGAGCCGGCAAGAGCACCACCTTGCGGATGATCCTCGGTCTGGACGCGCCCAACGACGGTGCCGCCACCGTCAGCGGCGTCCCCTTCCGCCACCACCCGCGCGGACTGCGGCACGTCGGCGCCCTCCTCGACGCCGGTCAGGTCCACGGCGGTCGAAGCGCCGCGGCCCACCTGTCCGCCCTGGCCCGCAGCAACGGCATCCCGCGGTGCCGGGTGGACGAGGTGCTTCAGGAGGTGGGACTGGCACAGGTGGCGACCCGCCGCATCGGCGGATTCTCCCTCGGCATGAAGCAGCGGCTGGGCATCGCCACCGCCCTGCTCGGCGACCCGCCCGTGCTGATGTTCGACGAGCCGATCAACGGCATGGACCCGGAGGGCGTGCTCTGGGTACGTCGCCTCTTCCGGCGCCTGGCCGCCGAGGGACGCACGGTCTTCCTCTCCAGCCACCTGATGTCGGAGATGGAGAACACCGCCGACCAGCTCGTCGTCATCGGCCGGGGCCGGCTCATCGCCGCCGAGTCGGTACGGGACTTCGCGGCCCGCGGCACCCGTAGCACCGTCGTGGTGAGCACACCGCAGACCGCCGAGCTGGCAGCCGTGCTGACCGCGGAGGGCGCCTCGGTGGCGTCGGACGGCTCGGTCGACGCCGAGAGGCTCGCCGTGACCGGGCTCGCGGCGGACCGGATCGGAGCGCTCGCCTTCGAAAACCGGATCCGGCTCGACGAACTGACCACCCGCACCGCCTCACTGGAGGCGGCCTTCATGGAACTCACCGCCGACAGCGCCGAATACCAGGCAGGACAGCCCCGATGACCACACTCGCCTCCGTCCCCCCGACCACGTCGGCCGCGCTCGTCGCCGGGCCGCCCGCCCGCTTCCGCGACCTGCTCGGCTCCGAGTGGATCAAGATGCGGTCCCTGCGCTCCACCCCGTGGACGATCGCCTTCACCGTGTTGTTCGTCATCGGCTCCGCCGCCGTGGCCACGTTGTCGGACCATGCCGTCCGCTCCGGTCCCGCCGCCTTCCTGGCCCACGACGCCTACCCGCCGGCCGGCTCCTGGATGCTGATACTCGTCGCCAGCAGCATGGGCGCCCTCGCCATGGTGAGCGAGTACAGCAGCGGCCTGATCCGCACCACCACCGTGGCCGTGCCCGCCCGCGGCTCGGTGGTGCTGGCCAAGGCGGCCGTCACCGCCGTGCTGTGGACCGCGGTCGGCACGGCCGCCTCCGCCGGTTCCTTCCTGGTCTCCCAGGCCATCCTGAACGGGCGCCACTTCGGCGTTACCCTCACCCACCCCGGGGTGTTCCGGGCGATGTCGGCAACCGCGTTGCTGGCCCCGGTCTGCGCGCTGGTCGGTCTGGGACTCGGCGTTCTGCTGCGGCACGCCGCCGCGACCGTGATCACCGGCGTCTTCGCCCTGCTGATGCTGCCCACCATGTTCTCGGACAGCAATCGCTGGTCGGCGGACATCAAGCACGCACTGGTGTCGGCCGCCTGGAATCGCCTGGTCCAGAACTGGGAGCCGGACCCCGGATCCCTGGGCTACACCGCCACGGTCCCCGGCTCCTGGATCGTGTTCGCGCTCTGGCCGCTGGTCGCCGTCGCACTCGCGGTGGTCGTGGTGCGGCGCCGCGATGTGTGATGGTGCCTCTCTACGTGTCGCTGGACGTGTCTTCGGACGTGCCTCGCAACGTGTCCCTGGACGTGCCTCCAGGGGAGGCAGGTCGGGTGGGCACCTCCTAGCTAGGAGGCCACGGATGTGCTGTGGTCCTTCGAGGCGACCGATGTGCTGTGGCCCTTCCCGTGGCCTGCGACGGTCAGGGTGCACCTGCCGTCCTCGCAGGAGCGCTTCAGGCGGCCCCGGGAGATGGTCTGCATCAGCCCGACCGTCCAGCACATCGGGCACCCGCGCAACGCGAGCAGCCCGGCCGGCAGGAGCACCAGGCTGACCGGCCCGACGGCCGGTATGAGTGCGAACGAGCCGATCAGCGCGCCGAATCCCAGCGCGCCGCGGACCAGGTGCCGGGGCAGGGAGGCGCTTGAGAAGTCGGGACCTCCGGCCTTCGTTCCAGTCATCGTCTCCTCATTTCCGCATTTCCGCATTTCCTCGTCTCCGCATTTCCTCGTCTCCTCGTTTCCTCCAGGAGCTGCGTCAGGTGGCGCGGAGCGTGTGTTGGACCGCTGCGCGGGCTCGGTGCAGACGCGATTTCATCGCCGCCGTACTGAGGCCCAGCGCATCGGCGACCGTCCGTCCGCTGTGGCCCTGAATGTCGCGCATGATCAGCACCCGGCGCTGGTCGGGTGGCAGGGCGGCGACCGCCGCCGCCACCCTGCTCGATTCCAGGCGTCGCAGCGCCTCGTCCTCGGCCGAGTCCACGGTCGGGTCCACCGCTGAGCCCACCGCCGAGCCGACGGCCGGGCCCACCGCCGAGCCCACGGCCGTGGGCGGCAACGGCGGGTGGTCCCGCAGCATCGTCCGTGCGCGCCGTAGACACTCGTTGCGGACGATCCGGAACATCCATGACGCCAGTGCGCCGGAGGCCCGCAGCATCCCGATCTTGCGGTACAGGATGATCAAGGCTTCCTGCGCCGCGTCCTCGGCGTCCTCCGGGGTCGCGCAGAGGGAGTGGGCGAAGCGCTGCACGTTCGGGTGTGAGCCCGACACCAACGCGGCGATCGCCTCGACGTCACCGCTCTGCGCGGCCACGATCAGCTGTTCGCCGGGCCAGGCCGCGTCAGCCACGCTCACCCCGCCTGCGCTTCAGGACGAACACGCACGTGCAGAGCAGCACCACGCCCACCGCGATACCGGCACCAAGGATCACGACAACCTCCAGGTCCTGTACCGACGTTCGTCGGTACAGGTATAAGAGGCGCGGGCTGCGCGAAAGGATTCGGCCTGCGACGGCCGGATCGCCGAAGGCGGGCCCCGAGGGGTTCCCGGCCCGGAATCGCGGCTTCACCGCAAGGGGTGGCTCGGGCCGGCGCCGGTGCCGGCTCTGCGTTCTGCGCGCGGGCCGGTCCTCCCGAGGGAGCAGGTCGGGGCCGAAGAGCCGCTTCGGGCGGCACTGGAGGGGTGAAAGGGGGCGGCAGCAGACGGGTTCTGACAGCCTGCAGGGGGGTTCGTCGGCGTAGGTTCACCGGCATGGTGACTTCGATGACCCACGAGGACTATGAGCGGCGGATGGAGCGGGCCGGCCGGGCCGCCGCAGTGGCCGGGCTGGCCGGGCTGGTCGTGACGCCGGGCCCTGATCTGGTGTGGCTGTGCGGCTATACGCCGCCGGCGGCCACCGAGCGGTTGACCGCCCTGGTGGTCGAGCCGGGGCGGCGGTCGCGGCTGCTGGTGCCCGTATTGGAGCAGCCGGACGCGGAGTGCGCCGCGGGGGCCGGGGCGGTGGAGGTGTCCGGATGGAGCGACGGCTCGAACCCGTACGCGCAGGTTGCCAAATGGCTGGCTCCTGAGGGGCGTTACGGGGTGTCCGACGGCACCTGGGCGCTGCACCTCCTGGGGCTACAGCGGTCGCTGCCCGGGAGCGGGTACGCCGCGCTGACGGAGGTGCTGCCGATGCTGCGCGCCGTCAAGGACGCCCATGAAGTGGCTCGGCTGGCCGCGGCCGGGGCCGCCGCGGACGCCACGTACGAGGAGATCCTGGGCGTGCGGTTCGCCGGGCGCCGGGAGTCCGAGGTCGCGGCGGACCTGACGCGGCTGCTGCTGTCGCACGGGCACAGCCAGGTGGACTTCACGGTGGTCGGGTCGGGGCCCAACGGTGCCAATCCGCACCACGAGGCGGGGGAGCGGGTCATCCAGGAGGGCGACATGGTGGTGCTCGACTTCGGTGGCCTGAAGGACGGGTACGGGTCGGACACCACGCGGACGGTGCACGTCGGGGAGCCAGGGGCCGAGGAGCGCAAGGTGCACGACATCGTGCGGGAGGCGCAGCAGGCGGCGTTCGAGGCGGTGCGGCCGGGCGTCGCGTGCCAGGACATCGACCGGGTGGCCCGACGGGTGATCAAGGCCGCGGGGTACGGCGAGTACTTCATCCACCGGACCGGGCACGGCATCGGGGTGACCACGCACGAGCCGCCGTACCTGGTGGAGGGCGAACATCTGCCGCTGGTACCGGGGATGTGCTTCTCGATCGAACCGGGGATCTACCTGCCGGGGCGCTTCGGGGTGCGGATCGAGGACATCGTGACGTGCACGGAGTCGGGCGGGCGGCGGCTGAACGAGACGGGGCGGGAGCTGGCCGTGGTGCGGTGAGCGCCTGTGGGTGGCCGCCTGCGATCACTTGTGGGCGGCCGTCTGTGGGCGACTGCCCATGGGCGGCCGTCTGCGAGTGGTTGCCTATGGGCGGCCGTCTGTGAGTGGCTGCCCATGGGCGGTCTTCCGTGAGCGGCCGCCCATGGGCGGTCTTCCGGGAGCGGCCGCCCGTAGGGGCGCGGTCCGTCCGCCCCGCCCCTCCTCGTCTCGGGCGCCGCTACGGCGCCAGCACCACCTTGCCCATCGTGCCCCGCGACTCAAGTGCCCGGTGCGCGGCCGCGGCCTCGGCCAGCGGGAAGGACTGCACCCACGGTACGAGCCGGCCGGCCGCGGCCTCCGCGAGCGCCGCGGTCTCCAGGGTGCGGATCGGGTTCTCGCCGCCCGCCTTGGCCAGCATGGCCGGGCCGAGCACCTGCCGGGACGTGATGCCGCGGGCCGCCAGCTCGTCCTCGGTGAACTCCAGCGGGCCGCCGGTCAGCAGCCCCCCGGAGGACCAGCCGAAGACCAGATGGCGGCCTCCCCGGGCGAGGAGGTCGACGGCCGCGCGGCCGGGCACGCCGCCGACCGAGTCGAAGACGATCGTGGCGCCCGGTGCGCCACGGCCGTCGAGGAACGCACGGACCAGCGCCGGCCAGTCGTCGTCGGTGTAGTCGACGGCCAGGTCGGCGCCCAGTTCGCGGACCCGTGCCACCTTGGCTGCGCCGCCGGCCAGGCCGATGACCGTGGCGCCGATGTTCCCGGCGTGCTGGACGAGCAGGGAGCCGATGCCGCCGGCGGCCGCGGGGACGAGGGCGATGTCGTCGGCGGTGAGCTCGGCGAGGCCCAGGATGCCCATGGTGGTGCGGCCGGTGCCGATCATGGCGACCGCCTGGCCGGCGTCCAGGCCCTCCGGGATCGGGTGCAGCCGGTCGGCGGCGACGACGGCCAGTTCGGCGTAGCCGCCCGGTGCCGCGCCGAGGTGGGCGACCACGCGCCGGCCCAGCCAGGCGGGGTCGGTGCCGGCGCCGAGCGCCTCGACGGTGCCGGCGACCTCGCGGCCGGGCACGGTCGGCAGCTCGGGGAGCGGTAGGGGGCCGCCGGGTCGGCCCTCGCGCAGCGCGGTGTCCAGGAGGTGGACGCCGGCGGCGGCGACGGCGATACGGACCTCGCCGGGACCGGGTACGGGGTCCTCGACGGTCTCGTGGCGGAGGTGCTCGGCGGGGCCGAAGGCGTGCAGCCGTATCGCGTGCATGGCGGTGTCTCCCGAGGAGTGAGGAGTGAGGAGCTGGGAGTTGGGGGTTGGGGGTTGGGAGTTAGGGGTTGGGACATGGGACAAGCGGTGCGCTTCGCCGCCACTCTGTTACCTCAAGCTTGGTTGAGGTCAATTCGCGAGCGACTTCGGTTCGTTTCGATTCGAGGGCGACTTCGGTTCGTCGCGCGGCTTCTGGGCGTGCGGAGCCGCCGCGCGGGGATCGGTCGGAGCCTGGCCGGGCCCGTGCGGGATCGGGTGGGGAGCTGTGGCGGCATTCGGCGGGGATCGGGTGTTTTCGCAGGTCAGGGTGGATTGTCAGTGGGGTGCTGCACGATGGGTGATGTCGGCGCGGAAAGCGGACCGCTCCCGCGCACGGCACTCGTACGGCAGTCGTGCGGTAGTCGTGCGCCTGTCGTACGGCACACGTACGGCAGGCGCACGGGACGCGTGTGGCACGAGGACGGAAGGCGGTGATCGCGTGGCGGGGCGCGGTACGGAGACGGTGCGGGCGGTGCGGCGGCCGCAGGTGCGGTTGCCGGAGCTGACGGCGCACGACGGCGGGGAGCTGGAGGTCGAGGGGGACTACGACGGGCTGGAGTTCGCGGAGGAGGACTGGGCGGGGCAGTCGGCGCGCGGCGCGCGGTTCATGGATTGCGCGGTGCGGCGATGCGCGCTGGACGAGACGGTGCTCAGCCGGGCGCGGTTCATCGACAGCGTGCTGAGCGGGGTGCGCGGGGTCGGCACGGATCTGTCCCAGGCGTCGCTGCGCGATGTGGAGGTGTCGGACGCCCGGCTGGGCGGGGTGCAGCTGCACGGTGCGGTGCTGGAGCGGGTCGTGGTGCGCGGCGGGAAGATCGACTTCCCGAATCTGCGGGGGGCGAAGCTGCGGGACGTCGCCTTCGAGGGGTGTGTGCTGGTTGAGGCGGATTTCGCGGGTGCGGAGCTGGAGCGGGTCACGTTCGAGGACTGCACCCTGGCCCGGATGGACTTCTCCGACGTGCGGATGAAGGACGTCGACCTGCGGGGCGCGGCCGCGGTGGACATCGCGCGGGGGATCGACCGGTTGTCGGGCGCGGTGATCAGCCCGGCCCAGCTGCTGGATCTGGCACCGGCGTTCGCGGCACAGATAGGCGTACGGGTGGAGTGAGGCCGGGCCCGCTCGGCCGGGTCTCGGCCTCACTCCACCCGTACCACCGGTCAGACGCGGGGGAAGCGGGCCTGGAGGTTCCAGATGGCGGGGTTGTCGGCGAGGCCGTCGTGCATATCGGTGAGGTCGGAGATCAGGTCGTGCAGGAAGTCGCGGGCCTCACGGCGCAGCGCGGCGTGGTTGAAGGTGAGCGGGGCCTCGTCGGCCGGCATCCAGTCGGCGTCGATGTCCACCCACCCGAAGCGGCGCTCGAAGAGCATCCGGTCGCTGGACTCGGTGAAGTCCAGCTCGGCGTGGATCGGTCGGGCCGAGCGGTTGCCACGGGGGTCGGTGTCGAGCTGCTCGACGATGTCGCACAGCGCCCAGGCGAAGTCGAGGACGGGCACCCAGCCCCACGCCGTGGACAGCTCACGGTCGGCCTTGGTGTCGGCGATGTAGACGTCGCCGCAGAAGAGGTCGTGCCGCAGTGCGTGGACGTCCGCCGTCCGGTAGTCCGTCTGTGGCGGGTCCGGGAAGCGGCGGGAGAGGGAGTAGCCGAGGTCGATCACGTCTTGATGGTGTCACGCCATGGCGCCACGCCGGTGCGGCGGGCGGTCGTCGGTGCCACGCCGATGCGGTTCAAGCTGATGCGGTTCAAGGCGATGCGGTTCACGGGGGCGGTTCAGGAGAGGGGCGGCGTCCTACACCGGGCGCGGTGAGGGCGATGGTGCCGTCAGGGCGACGGTGCTGTCAGGGCAGCAGTCGTTGCTCCTTGGCGACGGAGACGGCACCGGCGCGGGTGTCCACGCCGAGCTTGTCGTAGATGCGGCCCAGGTGCGTCTTGACGGTGGCCTCGCTGATGAAGAGGGCGCGGGCGATCTCGCGGTTGCTCAGCCCACGTGCCAGCTGGCCGAGGATGTCGAGCTCCCGGTCGGTGAGCGTGGGCCGGGGGCTGCGCATCTGGGCCAGGACGCGATGGGCGACCGGCGCGGAGAGCGTGGTGCGGCCCTCGGCGGCGGCGTGGATCGCGGAGAACAGCTCCTCCGGCCGCTCGGCCTTGAGCAGGTATCCGGTGGCACCGGCCTCGATGGCACGGGTGATGTCGGCATCGGTGTCGTACGTGGTCAGGACGAGTACACGGGGGGCGGGCAGCGGGGCCAGGGAGGACGCACCGTCGTTCGGCGCCGCGGACCCCGGGGCGTCGTCTTCCGGGAGCCTGGCAGACTCGGCGTGCCCGGCAGCCCCGGCGTGCCCGGCCCGTCCGGCGTGCCCGGCCCGTCCGGCGTGCCCGGCGGGCCCCGCGTGCTCGGCGCGTCCGGCGCGTCCGGTGTGCCCGGCGAGCGCGACGATGCGGCGGGTGGCTTCGATGCCGTCGATGCCCGAGCCGAGCTGAAGGTCCATCAGGACGACATCGGGGCGGAGTTGGGCGGCCTGTGCCACGGCCTCCTCACCGCTGCCGGCCTCCCCGACGACCTCGATGCCGGGGGCGCTGCTGAGCAGGGCGAGCAGCCCGGCGCGGACGACGACGTGGTCGTCGCAGAGCAGAACGCGTACGGGGGTGTGCGGCGGCTCGCCGGCGGACGGGGTCATGGGGTGCGCTCCAGGGGGACGGCGGCGGACAGGACGGTGCCCTCGCCCGGCGCGGATTCCAAGGTGAGGGTGCCGCCGAGCTGCCGCATCCGGGCGTGCATGGCGGGCAGGCCGTGTCCACGTACCCGCCCGGAGGCGGCGGACGCGGCGGACGCGGCGGACGCGGCCGGGGCGGTCCGGGTGGCCGGGTTCGGTGGCGGGGTGAAGCCGCGGCCGTCGTCGGCGATGTCGAGGACGATCTGGTCGCCGAGGTAGCTGAGGGTCAGGGTGCAGGTGGTGGCGGCGGCGTGCTCGCGGACGTTGGCGAGCGCGCCCTGGGCGATCCGCAGCAGCGCGGACTGCACCCGGTCGGGGAGCGGCGCGGGCGTACCGTCCAGATGGAACCGGACCCGCAGACCCCCGGAGCCGCGCCCGCCCTGGCCGCGGTCGCGGTGCCCGTGCGTGCTGTGCTCGTGCGCGCTGTGCTCATGCGTGCTGTGCTCATGCGTGCTGTGCCCGTGCCTGCCGTGCCCGCGCTCGCCGTGCCCGCGGTCACCGACCCCCTCCGTACCACGCACGGTACGTCCGCCCCTCGCGCCGTCGGCTCCCATGCCTTCGCCTCTCACGCCGTCGGCTCTCATACCGTCGTCCCCCGCGCCCCCGATGTCCGTGTGCCCCTTGCCCGCGCCTCCGTTGTCCGTGCTCCCGGTCTCCGTCCCCGACTCGTCCGTACGGGTGGCGAGTTCGCGGAGCGCGTCCGGGAGCGAGGTGCCGTCGGCCAGGTCGGCGGGGGCGAGATCGTGGACGAAGCGGCGGGCCTCGGCGAGGTTGCGGGCGGTGATCTCCGTGGCGGTATGAACGTGGCCGCGGGCGGCAGCCGGGTCGGACTCCCAGATCCGGTCGGCGGCCTGCAACAGCATCTGCTGGCTGGACAGCCCCTGCGCCAGGGTGTCGTGGATCTCCATCGACAGCCGCTGCCGCTCGGCGAGCGTGCCCTCCCGCCGCTCGGTCGCGGCCAGCTCACGGCGGGTGCGGATCAGGTCCTCGATCAGCGTCCGCTGGCGGGCGGCCTGCCGCTCCGTATGGACGAACACGGCGGTGGCGAGCGCGGCGACGGCCGGCGGTGCCAGCAGCAGATTCGGGTCGAAGCCGGTGGACAGCCGCAGTTGGGCGACCACGACGAACACGGTCAGCAGGCCGACGAGCAGCGAGGCGGCGCCGGCCGGCAGGGTCCGCAGTCCGGTGTAGAACAGCGGCACCGCGCACCAGGCGAAGCTCGGTGCGAGCAGGACGAGGACGACCCAGGTCGCCACCACCGCCCCGAGCCAGAGCAGTCGGCGGGCGGTCGGCCGCCGCTCCAGGCGCGTACCGGTAAGGAGGGCCGGGCCGAGGGCCGGGCCGAGGACGTAGAGCAGCGCCAGGACGAGGCTGAGGGCGATGATCCAGGGGGTGCGGGGCTCACCGGGGTGCCGGAGCAGAAAGCGGGCGAGCGAGGCGGCGAGCAGCAGGAAGAACGCGACGTGCATGACGGGTCGCAGCCAGCGGGCGTCCGGGTCGGGGTCCCGGCGAGGGCCCCCGCCGGCGCCCGGGGCCGGGCCGGGGATCGCGTTCCGGCCGCGGGCCGGGTCCAGGTCGGGGACCGGGGCCAGGTGGGCGCCCCGTGGCGGGGGGTCCGTCGGCTGGGGCTGCTGGGTGGTGTGCACGTGGATCTCCTCGTCCGGGCGCTCCCGTGAGCCGGGCGCCGCACGGGGTGTCTCCCGGAAGCGGCACCCGCCCCTAGCCGTAACCCGTGGTGATGACCTCGTAGTCGTAACCCGGGTGGGGAGCGGCCCGCATCAGCCGATCGGCCGATACCGCTATCCCCCATCATGCACGCCGATCCCGGCCGGAACGCCGACGCCGGCGGGCCCGTGCCGATTCCACGATGGGGACATGAACCCGATCACGAAGAAGCTCTCGTTCCGCGCCCGGATCGTCACCGGGGCCGCCGCGTGCGCCCTGCTCGGCGCGGGCACCCTCGGCGCGGTCTCCGCGACCGCCGCCCCCGCCACGACTCCCTCCGCGTCGACCGCCACCGGTACGCCGACCGCTGCCACCGCAGGCAAGGACGTCACCCGCACCACCACCCACCTCACCCTCGACGCCGCCACCAAGGCCGCGCGCGCCGCCCTGGACGCCGCGAAGAAGGCGGGCCAGCGGGTCTCGGTCGCCGTCGTGGACCGCAACGGCAGCACACTGGTCCAGCTGCGGGGCGACGGCGCCGGCCCGCAGTCGTACGAGTCGGCCGTGAAGAAGGCGTACACCGCGGTCTCCTGGAACGCCCCCACCTCGGAGCTGGTCAAGCGCCTCGACCAGGTGCCCACGCTCAAGGACATCCCCGGCACGCTCTTCCTCGCGGGCGGCGTTCCGGTCCAGGCCGAGGGCGCACCGATCGCCGCCATCGGTGTCGCGGGAGCTCCCAGCGGCGCTCTCGACGAGCAGTTCGCGCAGGCCGGCGCGGAATCGCTCGGCAGCTGACCGCTCGACGAGTCGCCGCTCGACGAGTTCACCGCTCCCACGTCAGCCCCTGCTCCGGCCCCCGCCCGCCGGTCGCTACGGCAGCGTCAGCACCCGCGGTCCGTCCTCCGTCACCGCCACCGTGTGCTCGAAGTGGGCGGCGCGGCTGCCGTCCACGGTGCGCAGGGTCCAGCCGTCGCCGTCGGCGTAGTAGTCGTTCCCGCCGCCGGCCAGGAACATCGGCTCGATGGCGATGACCAGCCCGTGGCGCAGCACCATGCCGCGGTGCGGGCGGCCGTCGTTGGGAACCCCCGGGTCCTCGTGCATCGAGCGGCCGATGCCGTGTCCGCCGAAGTCGTCGGGGATGCCGTAGCCGGCGGCGCGTCCGACGCTGCCGATCGCATGGGAGACGTCCCCGATCCGGGCGCCGACGACGGCCGCCGCGATGCCCGCCTCCAGCGCGCGCCGGGTGGTGTCCATCAGCCGTTGGTCCTCGGGGCGCGGCGTGCCGACGGTGAAGCTGACCGCCGCGTCGCCGGCCCAGCCGTCCACGACCGCGCCGCAGTCGATGCTCACCAGGTCGCCGTCGCGCAGTCGGGAGGCGTCCGGGATGCCGTGCACGATCGCGTCGTTGACGGAGACGCAGAGGACGGCGGGGAACGGGGTGGGGGCGAAGGACGGGCGGTAGCCGAGGAACGGCGAGGTGGCGCCGGCCTCGTGCAGGACCGTACGGGCGACCTCGTCCAGGTCCAGCAGCCGCACCCCGGGGGCGGCCGCCGCCCGCGCGGCGGCCAGTGCATCGGCGACGACCCGGCCGGCCACCCGCATCGCGTCCAGCGCCGCATCCGTCTTGATCTCCACCATGAAGAACGCCCTCCCCGGGCTGCCAGCGGTATTTGTATACCGGTATTTGTTTACCGGTATTAGTATCACGGGCATGGTGCGAACTCCACTGACCCCCTGGGAACGGGAACGCGGTGAGCGACTCGGCGCGCTGCTGCGTACCGCGCGCGGCGAGCGGAGCATGGTCGAGGTCGCGGCGGCGGCGGGGCTGTCCGCCGAGACGCTGCGCAAGATCGAGACCGGGCGGGCGCCGACGCCGGCTTTCTTCACGGTCGCCGCGCTCGCCGGCACGCTGGGGCTCTCGCTGGACGAGGTGGCGGCGCTGGCCACACCACCGGAGGCGACGAGCGAGGGTGCGGTCGCCTGAGGCCACGATGATCGGCGCGGTCGCCCGAGGTGCTCGGGCAGTACCTCCCCGGAACGCGCCGAGGGCCGGCCCCCCCGAACAGGGGCCGGCCCTCCATGCGCTCCAGGCGCTGGTCTCAGGGAGCCTGAGACGCGTCCGATGCTGATGCTCAGACGTTCACGCCGAAGTCCTGGGCGATACCGCGCAGGCCGGAGGCGTAACCCTGGCCAACGGCGCGGAACTTCCACTCCGTGCCGTTGCGGTACAGCTCGCCGAAGACCATGGCGGTCTCGGTGGCCGCGTCCTCGCTGAGGTCGTAGCGGGCGACCTCGGCGCCGCCGGCCTGGTTGATGATGCGGATGAAGGCGTTCCGCACCTGGCCGAAGTTCTGGCTGCGGTTCTCCGCGTCGTAGATCGAGACCGGGAAGACGATCTTGTCGACGTCGGCCGGCAGGGCCGCCAGGTTGACGTTGATCTGCTCGTCGTCGCCGTCGCCCTGGCCGGTGACGTTGTCGCCGGTGTGGACGATCGACTGGTCCGGCGTGGACTTGTTGTTGAAGAAGATGAAGTGCTGGTCCGAGTAGACCTTGCCGCTCGGGTTGACCGCGATGGCGCTCGCGTCGAGGTCGAAGTCCGTGCCGGTGGTGGTGCGGACGTCCCAGCCGAGGCCGACCGTGACGGCGGTCAGTCCCGGTGCCTCCTTGGTGAGCGAGACGTTGCCGCCCTTGGACAGGCTTACAGCCATGGGGATGTCCCTTTCGTTGTCACGCGTCGAGTCGTCGTCGGGCTTCGTACGGCGTGCGACTGCATACGACGTACTGCGCACGAAGCTACCGTCACCCTCCACAACGCCGAGAGGGCGCCGCCAGGTTCCAGCGGCCTTTACTTTCTTTACCGAATCCTGATGCCGAGTTCTGATGCCGAATCCTGATACCCGATCCTGATGCCCAATCCTGGTACCGAATCCCGGTACCGAACCTGATGTCGAGTCCTGATGCATGCCGGATCCCGATGCCGGATCCCGATGTCGGGTCGCGTCTCCGAGGGCGCGCCGAAAAGAGGGTGACGGTGCTCCGAAAAGCGCGAGACCATAGGGCCATGTCCGGGCCCTATGTCATTCGCGGTTCGGTCGTCCTTCCAGAGGCCGAGCTCGTATGGCGTTTCTCGCGGTCCTCGGGTCCGGGCGGCCAGCACGTCAACACCAGCGACAGCAACGTCGAGCTGCGCCTCGACCTCGTCAAGACCGAGGCGCTGCCGCCGGTGTGGAAGGAGCGCGCCCTGGAGCGGCTGGCCGGCCGACTGGTCGACGGCGTGTTGTCCGTACGCGCCTCCGACCACCGCTCCCAGTGGCGCAACCGCGAGACCGCGGCCGTACGGATGGCGGCGCTGCTGGCCGAGGCCACCGCTCCGCCGCCCAAGCCGCGCCGCAAGGCACGGATCCCACGGGGCATCAATGAGCGGCGGCTGCGGGAGAAGAAGCAGCGCGGCGAGACCAAGCGCGGCCGCTCGGGCCGCGACTGGGGCTGATGGGGTCCGACTCACCCCAACTGCCGGTACCTCCCCCGGAAGTAGGTCAGCGGGCCGTCGTCCTGATTGGGGATCGACGTCGCGAGGACGCGGCCGATGACGAGCGTGTGGTCGCCGGCCAGCACCCGCTGCTCCGTGCGGCACTCCAGTGTCGCCAGGGCGCCCTCGATGAGCGGGGCACCGGACGCTTCGCCCCGTACGTGCGCAATGTCCTCGAAGAGCAGTCGGTCGCTGATGCGGCCCTTCATTGCGAATCGTCCGGCGACCTGACGCTGATGGCCGGACAGCACCGACACGGCCCACAGCGGCTGCGCCGCCAGGAGGTCGTCCATTCGTGAGTCGTTGCGAACGCTCACCATCACGAGCGGCGGATCGAGGGATACGGAGAGGAACGCCGTGGCGGTCATGCCGACGTCCTCACCGCGCGGCCCGGCCTCCGGGTCGTGGGCGGTGATCAGCACCACGCCGGCGGCGAGGCGGGACAGGGCGGCGCGGAACTCGTCGTCACTCACCCCAACAGAATGCGGGATCGGCGCCCCGCCCGGCACGGATGTCAGGGCTACGACGGGCGCGGCGGTAACGGTGGGGCCGGTGGCTGCCGCCTCGGCAGGGGTTTTCGTGAACACGCCACGAACGCTAACTTCAGCCGCCCCCTGCTCGCATCGGGCCCTGGGACCACCCGCGTCCTAGGTCTGGCGACGGAGGGCGCCGGAAATGGCGGTGACTCCGGAATTTGCGTTCAGAAAGTGTAGAAAGAGTGAAGGTGTAGCCCAATAATGGGGGCGCGGGAGATCGCCAACGCTCGCTCACGGTCTGTGACTTGAGTCACAGCAGGCGCTAATTGTTGACCCTGTGTACCGAGTGAACAGCTCACTGTGATTCAGTGAGCGTGGAATCGGACGACGAAGAATCGTGGAGTTTGCTGTCGAGGTCTCAGGGAGAGCGAGCGATGGAGACCGAGTCGGAGCCATACGTCCGTCTTGCAACCCTGCGGCAGCTGCACCAAGTGGTCGCCGAGCTGAATACCGCACGCAGCCTTGCGGACACCTTGCAGACCGTCGCCAACGGTGCGCTCACCGGCCTCGGCTTTGAGCTCTGCGCGGTCAACCTCGTCCGCCCCGACGGCGACCTCGTCGTCGCCGCGGTCGCCGGCAGCGCGGGCGCCGAGGCCCTGATGGCCGGGCGGGTCGGCTCCCGGGCCTCCTGGGACCGCCGGTTGTCCATGGGGGAGCGGTGGGGTGACCTGTGCTTCATCCCGTACACCGAGGGCTGGGTGCTGGATGACGACGACGTACCGCAGTGGCACACGGCCGGGCCCGCGCCCCGGTTCCCCGACGAGTGGCACCCGATGGACCGCCTCTTCGCGCCCATGTACACCGCGGGCAACGGCAGCGGCGAACTGCTCGGCGTGATCTCCGTCGACCGGCCGCGGAACGGCCGGCGGCCCGGCCCCTGGGGCCAGGAGGCCCTCCAGATGTACGCGTTCCAGTCCGCCATCGCGATCAGCAACGCCCGTCTGCGGGCGAACATGCAGCGCGCGCTGGTCCGGCTGGAGCGCGAGCAGCAGGCGCTGCGCGCCAGCGAGGAAAGCTTCCGGCAGGCCTTCGAGTACGCACCGAGCGGGATGGCCGTGGCCGAAATGGGCGGTGACCAGCACGGGCGGCTGCTACGCACCAACGACGCGCTGTGCCGGCTGCTCGGCCGCACGGCCTCCGGACTGCGCCGCTACTCCTTCTCCGACCTCGTCCACCCCGAGGACATCGGCACCCTGCTGCGCACCTCCGCCGAGGGCGGCCGGGCCGAGCTGCGGCTGGCCCGCCGGGACGGCACGTACGTGTGGGTCTCGCTGCGCAACTCCGTCGTCGCCGACACCGCCGACGGCCCCCGGTACCTGCTCACCCACGTCGAGGACATCGAGGAGCGCAAGCGCCATGAGCTGCAACTCGCGCACCGGGCCAGCCACGACTCGCTGACCGGGCTGCCCAACAGCGCCGAGCTGCGGGCCCGGCTCGGTGCCCGGCTGTGCTCCCGCCCGCCGGGTTCGATGGCCGACGCCTACGCCTCCTCGGGCGGCCACCCCAGCGAACCGCACGGCTTCCGGCCCGGTGGCAAGGAGCCGTTCGACGGGATCGACGGCTTCGAGGGCAAGGCCCCGGTCCCGTTCGACCACCACGTCCACGTCGTCGCCCCCGCGGACGGGCCGGCCGACGACGGGTCCAAAGGGCTCGCGGTGCTCTTCTGCGACCTCGACGGCTTCAAGTCGATCAACGACCGCTTCGGGCACAACACCGGCGACGCGGTGCTGATCGAGGTCGCCCGCCGGCTGACCAGCGGCGTCCGCGACGGCGACACGGTCGCCCGGCTCGGCGGCGACGAGTTCGTGGTGCTCGCCGACGGTCTGGGCACGGCCGATGCCCAGGACCTCGCGGTCCGGCTGCGCAACGCGATCATCCCGCCGATCCGCGTCGAGGGCCGGGCCGTTCGGGTGGGCGCCAGCTTCGGCATCGGCTGGGCGAGCTGCGGGATGACCGCCGAGGAAGTGCTGGAGTCGGCCGACCAGCGGATGTACGTGGAGAAGCGCTCCCGGTCCAAGGCGAACCGGCGGGCGGGCTGAGCCGGCGGGCCGGCCGGGCGCGGTGCCGCGCATCTCACATTCGCCGCCCGCCGGCCGTCGCACCAGCAGTTCACCGATCCGTAGCGATCTTGTGGCACTACGGGGCCGGTGTGGCCCGGCCCGAAGGGGGTAGGCTGCGCCGAATGCGGCGCGGCGCCGCCTGGGGGGCGAAAGACAGTTCGCGCGCAGACGTCAGGGACTGCGTACACCGGCGCGTGGACGACGCGCACAGATCGCTGGGGAGTGACACGGGATGACGGCCGGCAACAACGGCGCGGGGACGCCGGAGAACGACGACCCGTTCGCCTATCTCTACCGCTCGGAAGGCGGCGAGGACGGCGCACCGGGCTCGGCGGGCGACGGCGCGGCCCGGCAGCCGGGAGTTCCGCGCACGTCCTACAACCAGGTCCGCGCGGTCGGCCAGCGCCAGTACGGCCAGCCGGCCCAGCAGATCACCTACGGGCAGCCGAACGCGAACTACGCCGCACCCGAGACCCTTCCCGGCGGTGACCGCACCCGTGCCGTCCCGTCCGCCGGCTACCAGGACGGTGACGGGCCGCGCCGCCGCAACGGCCTGCTGATAGGCGCCGTCGCGGTGGTCGCCGTGGTCTGCATAGGCATCGGCGTCGCCATGCTCACCAACGGCGACAAGTCCGACGACACCACCGCGGGCAAGGGCGGCCCGACGGCCGCCGAGTCGGTCGAGCCGAGCGAGCAACCGACCAGCAAGCCCAAGCCCGGTGAGCTGCCCAAGCAGGAGGCGGGCAGCCTGCGACTCGACGGCGGCGCCAGCACCGCGAAGGACGTCCCGGGCGCGCGCACCGCCGGCGGGACGTACGTCGCCGGCATGAACACCCCCGGCGCGGCGGTCACTTGGAGCCTGGACGTGGACGCGCCCGGCAAGTACAAGCTCTGGGTGGGCTACGGCGTACCGGGCAAGGACGCCAACCTCACCCTGAACGTGAACGGCAAGGTGGACACCCGGCCGATCAACCTGCAGAACTTCGCCCACGCTCCGGCCGGCGCCTGGGACAAGGGCTGGACCAAGAGCTGGTCGTACGTCCAGCTCAACAAGGGCACCAACACCATCAAGTTGTCCTGTGAGAACGGGAACCAGTGCGACGTGAACCTCGACAAGGTGTGGCTCGCCAAGGGCTGAGCCCTCGCCGGCCGTGACCGGGGACTGAGCCGCCGCCCCCGCCGGACTCACGCCGCCGAGAGGCCGCCGCTCACGCCACCGCCGGATGGTCCGTCACCACCACCCCCGGCAGCAGCTCTTCGTACGTCGACGGGTCGAACTCGCCGGCTGCCGGGGCCCGTACGGTGGCGGCCGACAGGGCCACCGCACGGGTCAGACGGTCCGGCCAGGGGAGGTCCTCCACGAGGCCGGAGAGCAGGCCGGCCACCGCGGAGTCGCCGGCGCCGGTCGGATTGCCGGCGAACCGCCGGGGCGGGGCGGCCTGCCAGGCGCCGTCCGCGGTGACCGCGAGCATCCCCTCCGGGCCGAGCGAGGCGGCCACCGCGTGCGCGCCCCGGCGGCGGGCGTCGCGGGCGGCGCGCAGCGGTTCGGTGCTGCCGGTGAGGGCCGCCAGCTCGTCGGCGTTGGGCTTGGCGAGGTCCGGACGGGCGGCCAGGCCCCGGCGCAGCGGTTCACCGCTGGTGTCGAGGAGGACCGGGACGCCGGCGGTGCGCGCGGCCCGGGTGAGGCGGGCGTACACGTCCACCGGGACGCCCGGCGGGAGGCTGCCGCACAGCGCCACCGCCCGTGCCCCGGCGAGCAGTTCGCGGTAGGTGCCGAGGAAGGCGTCCCATTCGGCGGGGGAGACGGTCGGGCCCGGCTCGTTGAGCTGGGTGGTGTCACCGGTGCTCTCGTCGACGACGGCGACCGTGCGGCGGGTGGCGCCACCGACCGGGACCAGGGCGTCGGTGACGTCGGTGTCGGCGAGCAGGGCGCGCAGTGCGTCGCCGGTGCCGCCGCCCGCGAAGCCGGTGGCGACCGTGCGGTGGCCGAGCGCGGACAGCACGCGGGCGACGTTCAGGCCCTTGCCGCCGGGGCGTTCGGACACCTCGGTGATCCGGTTCGTGCCGTGCGGACGGAGTCGGGGAACGCGGTAGGTGATGTCCAGGGCGGCGTTCAGCGTGACCGTGAGGATCATGGTCGCCCCTCCGGGCAGTCGAGGCCGGGCGGCCGTGGGTCGGGCAACCGCGCTCGGCGGCGGCATGCGGACAAGTGCGCGAGCGATCATGCCATCGCGGAGGGCGGTTGGCCCAGACCCGGGCCCGCCTTACGGGGTCGGCGGGTGCACCAGCCATTCGCCCCGGCGCATGACGCCGACCAGGGCATATGCCGCGTCGAACACCACCAGGTCGGCGTCCTTGCCGGCCTCCAGGGAGCCGGCGCGGTCCGCGATGCCCAGGAGGCGTGCGGGGTTGGCCGAAAGTGCCCGTACGGCCTGATCGACCGTCAGCCCGTCGACGGTGACCGCGCGGTGGAAGGCGCGGTCCAGGGTGAGCGTGGAGCCGGCGATCGAGCCGGCGGTGGGCCCCTCGCTGATCCGCGCGACGCCGTCCTTGACCTCGACCCGCATCGGGCCGAGCGGGTACATCCCGTCGTTCATCCCGGCCGCGCCCATCGCGTCCGTGATGAACGCGACCCGCTCGTCGCCCGCCTCGCGGAACGCCAGTTGAAGGATCGACGGGTGCAGATGGGTGCCGTCGTTGATCAGCTCGACGGTGATCCGCTCGTCCTCCAGGAGAGCGGCGACCGGGCCCGGTGCCCGGTGGCCGAGCCCCGGCATCGCGTTGAAGAGGTGGGTGGCGACGGTGGCGCCGGCATCGATGGCCTGGCGGGTGGCGTCGTAGGAGGAGTCGGTGTGGCCGACGGCGGCGATCACCCCGGCGTCGGCGAGCAGCCGCACGGACGCCAGGCCGCCGGGCAGTTCCGGTGCGACCGTCATCATCGCGGCGGTGCCGTGCGCGGCGTCGATGAGCTTGCGGACGTCGGCCGGGTCCGGATCGCGCAGCAGCTCCGGCTGGTGGGCGCCGCAGCGGTGCGGGGAGATGAACGGTCCCTCGAAGTGGATGCCGACCAGCTCGCCCTGCTGGACGAGCTCGGCGAGCACCCCGGCCTGCCGGGCGAGCTCGGCCAGTTCGCCGGTGACGGTGGAGGCGACCATCGAGGTGGTGCCGTGCCTGCGGTGGGTCTCGACGACCGTCATGCACTCGTCCGGGTCGGCCGACGAGAAGGAGCCGCCGCCTCCGCCGTGCACATGCACGTCGACGAAGCCGGGGACGATGAGGTGGCCGGAGAGGTCCATGGCCGCCGCGGCGTCGGGCGCCTGCCGGTCGAGGTCGCGACTGTGCACACCGGTGATCCGGCTGCCCTCGATCGTGATCCGTCCGCTGTCGACGACACCGGACGGCCGGGCGATCCGGGCGCCGGCCAGGACGGTGCGTCGGGGGGCCGAGGGCGACTGCGCGGACTGGTGCTGTGCCATCAGGCGGTTACCTCCGTGGAGAGAAGATCCCAGGCGAGGAGACCCGCGCCCAGGCACCCGGCGGCGTCCCCCAGGGCCGCCGGAACGATCGAGGGGAGCCGCTGGAACGTAACGCGGCGGCGAACCGCTTCCCGGAGAGGCGCGAACAGCGTGTCGCCCGCCTCGGCGAGCCCGCCACCGATGATCAACGTCTGCGGGTCGAGCAGGGTGAGGCCGGTGACCAGGCCGTCGGCGAGCGCGTCCACCGCGTGCCGCCACACCGCGCGGGCCCGCTCGTCGCCGGACTCCACGGCCTTGGCCGCGTCCGCGGCGCTGGCCTGCGGATCGCCGCAGATCGCGGCCCAGTCCCGGCCCACCGCGGCGGCCGAGGCCAGCGTCTCCAGGCAGCCGTGCTGTCCACAGCCGCAGGCGCGGCCCCCGGGCCGTACGACGATGTGGCCGATCTCTCCCGCGCTGCCGTGCGCACCGGCCTCGATCCGGCCGCCGATGCCGATGGCGCCCGCGATGCCGGTGCCCAGCGGTACGAACAGGAAGCGGTCGGCGCCCCGTCCGGCGCCGATCCGGCCCTCGGCCAGACCGCCGGTGCGGACGTCGTGGCCGAGCGCGACCGGCACCCCGCCGAGCCGCTCGGACAGCAGCGCCCGCATCGGCACGTCCCGCCAGCCGAGGTTCGCGGCGTAGACGGCGGTGCCGGACGCCTCGTCGACGATGCCGGGCACGGCGACGCCGGCCGCCTCGGCGGGGGTGCCGAAGCGCTCGGCGCCGATGTCGCGGAGCTCGGCGGCGAAGCCGAGGACGGCCTCGACCACCGCGTCCGGGCCGCGCTCACGGCCGGTGGGACGCCGCGCCTCGTACAGCAGGACGGGGGGCGTCTCCTCGGACGGCGCGGCGGCGTCCACCCCTACGAGGGCGGCCTTCATCCCGGTGCCGCCCACATCAAGGGCGATGACGTGTCTCACGGGAACAGTTTCGCGCGATCCGCCCTGAAAGGTCTAGTCCACTCACCGCGAGGATCGATGTGAAGGAACGGTGGGGAGCCCGGTACCGACGCGCAACTGCCGGTGGTGTAGACCTTGAGGGGGACGCGGGAGAAACCCGCTGTTCACGCCGGGTGCGGGCGATCCCCGAGCCGGCGTCACGACACCGGGCAAGCATGAAATCTCGGGAACGGACAAGGGGTAAGAAGCGGTGCAGCGGCGGTACCTGAGCCTGGCGGCGGCGACCATAGCCACCACCATGACGCTGACTCTCACCGGCTGCGGCAGCGGCTCGGGCGGCGGCGACGTCACCCTCAAGCTGATCGCGGCGGACTACGGGGACAGTGCGGCCAACAGCTCCCAGGACTACTGGGACGAGCTCACCCGCTCCTTCGAGGAGAAGAACCCCCACATCAAGGTCGACGTCGAGGTCTACAGCTGGACGGACGTCGACAAGAAGGTCGAGCAACTGGTCAAGCGCGGCCACGCCCCGGACCTCGCACAGGTCGGCGCGTACGCCGACTACGCCGCCGAGGGCAAGCTCTACCCGGTCGACGACCTGCTCAGCGTCTCCACCGAGGCCGACTTCACCGCCTCCCTCGCGGACGCCGGCGAGTACCAGCGCGTCCAGTACGGCATGCCCTTCGGCGCCAGCACCCGCCGGCTCTTCTACAACAAGAAGCTGTTCGCCCAGGCCGGCATCGCAGGTCCGCCGCAGAGCTGGAGCGACATCGCGCACGACGCCCAGCTCCTCAAGGCGCACGGCGTGAAGATGCCGTACGCACTGCCGCTCGGCCCCGAGGAGACCCAGGCCGAGACCCTGATGTGGATGCTCAGCGGAGGCGGCGGCTACACCGACACCATCGGCAAGTACCGCATCGACTCCCCGGAGAACATCAAGACCTTCGAGTGGCTCCAGACCGAACTCGTCGGCAAGGGCCTGACCGGCACCGACCCCGCCGATCTCAACCGCGAGGAAGCCTTCCAGGGCTTCGCCGACGGCCAGGTCGGAATGCTCAACGGCCACCCCACCCTGATGAAGCAGGCCGCGGCCAAGGGCATCGACTACGGCACCGTCGACCTCCCCGGCATCAACGGCAAGGCCAGGGCCACCATGGGTGTCGCCGACTGGATGATGGCGTTCAAGCAGAACGGCCACCGGGCCGAGGTCGGCAAGTTCCTCGACTTCGTCTACAGCGACAAGAACGTCGTGAAGTTCTCCGGCGACTACGGCCTGCTGCCGGTCACCAGCTCCGCCACCCAGCAGATGCTCGCCGACGACAAGTACGCCAAGCTCCACAGCTTCCTCAAGCAGCTCGCCGGCGCCGAGTTCTACCCCGCGAACAAGACCTCCTGGCCGCTGGTCTCCAAGACCATCAAGGCCAAGATGGGCACCGCGGTCGGCCCCAAGGGGAACCCGGCAGGCGTACTGGCAGACATCCAAAACATCGCCGACGAGGCGGATAGCTCCGCTGGGTAGCCCGCACGTTTTTGGCTGGCCCGCCGTGGGGGTTGTTCGCCGTTGCGCCTGCGGCGGGCGTGGGTTGTCGGGTGCGGTGACGGTCCTGCGGGGCAGGGGTGTGGGACTGCTTCGCTTTACGTCCCACACCCCTGCCCCTTTGGCCCGTCCCCTCCCGTGAGTGGGTGGTGAGGGGCCGGTGGGGGCTGGCGCCGTCTGTTCACTGCGGGTGGGGGACCACTCGTGCGCGCCCCCACCGGCCTTCTTCTTTCCCACACCCGCAGCCGAACAGCCCCGCGCAGCGGCACCGCCCGCCGCAGGCGCCACGGCGACAAAGCCGACAACGTGGGGAGAACGCCGGCCGCCAAGGCCAAGCGGATATCGTGGAGGCGTGATGACGAGCAGTGCCGACGACCCCGGTGACACGGGCGCTGAGAGCGCCCCTCGGCTCTCCGCTCGGGACGAGGCGCTGCTCGCCGTCGAGCGCCGCACCTGGTCGGCGCCCGGTCCCAAGGAGCGGGCCATCCGTGAGCAGCTCGGCATATCCCCGACCCGCTACTACCAGCTCCTGAACGCCCTGCTGGACGATCCCCGCGCGCTCGCCCACGACCCCGTCACCATCAACCGGCTGCGTCGAATACGGGAGGCCCGTCGCGCCCGCCGCTGACGCGGGGAGCGCACGGAGCACGGCGGGCCCTCGACCCGCTCTCGCGATGCGCCCGTACACCCCTCGTGCGCCTGCCGCCCGCCGGTAGGGTCACCGCATGGGCAGCCCCCCGAATTCCGCGCCGCAGTCCCAGCCGACCCCGCAGCCCGGGTCCGGCTCCGTGCCGACACCGCGCACCGACGCCGGACGCGACGGCCTCGCCGCGCTGCTGGCCCAGCCCGAACGCTCCGTCGTCGCCCTCGACTTCGACGGCACCCTCGCCGACATCGTCCCGGACCCGGAGAAGGCCCGCGCCCATGAGGGCGCCGTCGCCGCCCTCGGCCGCCTCGTGCCCCACCTGCGTGCGGCCGCGGTGATCACCGGTCGGCCGGCCACCGTCGCGGTCCGCCTCGGCGGCTTCGGCTCCGTGCCCGGCCTGGACCACCTCACCGTCCTCGGCCACTACGGCGCCGAGCGCTGGGAGGCGGCCACCGGAACCGTGCACGCCCCGCCGCCGCACCCCGGCGTCGCCGCCATACAGGCCGAGCTGCCCGGCGTCCTGGACGCCTCCGGGGTCTGGCACGGCACCTGGGTCGAGACCGCCGTAGAGCGCAAGGGCGGCCGCGCCATCGCCGTCCACACCCGCCGTGCCGCCCGGCCCCAGGAGGCACTCGACCGGCTGCGCGGCCCGCTGACCGCGCTCGCCGAACGCCACGGCCTGATCGTCGAGCCGGGGCGCCTGGTGCTGGAACTGAGGCCCCCGGGGATGGACAAGGGCGTGGCCCTCGCCGACTGGGTGCGGGAAACGGGTGCGTCCACCGTCCTCTACGCCGGTGACGACCTGGGCGACCTGGCCGCCTTCGCGGCCGTGGAGAAGCTCCGCTCCGACGGCCTGACCGGCGTCCTGGTGTGCAGCGGCAGCGACGAGGTCACCGAACTCGCCGACCGCGCCGACCTGGTGGTCGACGGCCCCACCGGCGTCGTCGGCCTCCTCGACGCCCTGGCGGACCGGCTCACCGCCCGGTGAGCCCGGCTACTTCGTGAGGCCCAGCACCGCCTCCGCGGTCGTCCAGTCGTGCGCGATGGCCTGCTGGGCCTTCGTCAGCTCGGCCCTGCCCGAACAGATCGCGGCCTTCAGCCGGTTCTCCACCACGTCCTTCGGGTTGTTCGGCCCGGCGCCGGGCCGGTGCCCGGGGGACGGTGGCTCGACCCAGAGGTTGCGCGGGTCGTTGGGGTCGCCGCCCAGTTGCAGGCTGATGAGGTGGTCGTACTCGGCGTCGCGCAGCGGACCGGTGTAGCCGTAGGAGGCGGCGTTGGCCTTCTTCTCGCGGCCGGTGATGGACACCGGCGGCCGGATGTCCTTGGTGTAGCCGCTGCGGCAGATCGTCGACTTCAGCGTCGCCGCCGTCACCCTGGGGTTGGTCGCCCCCGGCGTGCACGCCGGGTCGGGCAGCGGCTGCTTGTCGGCGGTGTGGCGGACGTGGCAGGAGCCGGGGGTCGGCTGCCGCTGCACGGTGTACGCGGACCGGGGGCCGGGCCCCATCGGTATCGACCCGGTCGGCCCGGAGGACGGGGCGGAGGAGGCCGGCGATCCGGGGCGCGGGGAGCCGCCCTTCGCGTCGGGGTGGCTCTGGGCGGGCGAACATCCGGTGAGGGCGGTCGCCAGGACGGCGAGGGCCGTGAGCGCGGCCCGGCGTGCGGAGATCGGCATGGCACAGGACTACCCCATCGCGGTGCGGGCCAGCCGGGCGGCCCGGAGTACGGCCGGATCGTCCCCCTCCGCGCGTGCGCGGGCGGCGCCCCGGGACACCTCAGGCGGTCAGCGCCCGCAGCTGGTCCAGGAACCACCGGGCGGGCGGCAGCGCGGTGGCGGCCGCGGCCAGCCGCCGGGTCCGCTCCGCACGCTCCCCGCTGTCCATCGTCAGCGCCTCGTGCAGCGCCTCGGCGGTACCGCTCACGTCGTACGGATTGACCGTGACGGCATCCGCGCCGAGCTCCTCGTGCGCCCCGGCCTCCCGTGACAGCACCAGCGCGCAGCCGTGGTCGGACACCACCGGGATCTCCTTCGCGACGAGGTTCATCCCGTCCCGGATCGGGTTGACCAGCGCCACGTCCGCCAGCCGGTACGCGGCCAGCGACCGGGCGAAGTCGTCCTTCACATGCAGCTCCACCGGCTGCCAACCCGCCGTCCCGTACCGGGAGTTGATCTCCTCGGCGACCCGCCCGACCTCCGCCGTGTAGTCCCGGTAGACGGCCAGGTCCTGGCGCGAGGGGTAGGCGAACGCCACGTGCACCACCCGCTCGTGCCACGCCGGCCGGTCCGCCAGCAGCTGCCGGTAGGCCAGCAGCCCCCGCACGATGTTCTTCGACAGCTCGGTGCGGTCCACCCGGACGATCGTCCTCCTGGCCGTACCGTCGGGCCCGGTGCCGACCTGCGCGCGCAGCGCGGCCAGCCGGTCGGCCACGTCCGCCCGCCGCGACCGCTCCCGCAGGAAGTCGGCGTCCGCCCCGAGCCCGTACACGCCGGTCCGGGTGCCGCCGGTGCCGCCGAGCACGGCCGCACAGCACGTGGTGAAGGCGTCCGCCCACCGGTGGGTGAGGAACCCCAGCTGATCGGCGCCCAGCATGCCCGTCAGCAGCTGCTCGGCGACGTCGTCCGGCAGTATCCGGAAGTACTCCGGCGGCGCCCACGGCGTGTGCGAGAAGTGCGCGATGCGCACATCGGGCCGCAGCGTCCGCAGCAGCCCCGGCACCAGCGCCAGGTGGTAGTCCTGCACCAGCACCGCCGCCCCGTCGGCGGCCTCGTCGGCCAGCGCCTGCGCGAAGGCGCGGTTGTACGCCTCGTACGACGCCCACTGCGCCCGGAACTCCGCACCGAAGACCGGCTCCAGCGGCGTCTGGTACAGCATGTGGTGGATGAACCACAGCACCGAGTTCGCGATGCCGTTGTAGGCCCGGGCGTGCACCTCGGCCGGAATGTCCAGCATCCGGACGCGCTGTCCGCCGGTGTCGGCCGGTTCCAGCGCACCCCCCGACCGCCGCACCGCCTCCCGGTCCCCGTCGCCCAGCGCCGCACACACCCACACCGCGTCCGTGCCGGGCCCGATGGACGACAATCCCGACACCAGCCCGCCACCGCCCCGCTTGGCGGTCAGTGCTCCGTCCGCCCCCAGGGCGTACGAGACCGGCCCGCGGTTGGACGCGACGAGGACCTCGGCACCTGAGGGGGCCGCACTGCGCTCGGAGACCATGTCGCGACAGTAACCCGTGACAGATCCGCGCAAACGTACGGAGCGCGGGTCAGGCCGCGCGGCGCGCCGCGTACTCCGGGATTTCGGCCATCGGGGGGCGCTCCTCGGTGTCCACGTCCGACGTCCGCGGGACGAACCCCTGCTCGCCGCGGTCGAACTGGGTGAGCCGGGGACGCACCAAGTGGCCGCGCGCCAGGCGGAGTTGGGCGGTGCGGTAGATCGCGGCGGCCATCCGGCCGAGCGCCTGGCCGTCCTGGTGGCGGTGCTTGCGCACACCGACGTCCACCTGGGCGAGGGCGTCCAGGCCGACGGTGTGCAGGGCGTCGACGAGCAGGCCGAGCTCGACGCCGTAGCCGACCGGGAACGGCAGCCGCTCCAGCAGCGAGCGGCGGGCCGCGTACTCACCGCCCAGGGGCTGCACGAAGCCTGCCAGCTGCGGCCAGTGCAGGTTGAGCAGCGGGCGGGCGACCAGTTCGGTGACCCGTCCGCCCTGGCCGGCACCCTCGACCCCACCCGTCTCCAGTGGCCGGTCGTACATGGCCTTGACGAAGTGGACGTCGGGGTCCGTCAGCAGCGGGCCGACGATCCCGGAGACGAAGGTGGTGGAGAACTCGCGCAGGTCGGCGTCGATGAAGCAGACGATGTCGCCGGTGGTGACGAGGAGGGAGCGCCAGAGGACCTCGCCCTTGCCGGGCAGTGCGGGGATCCGCGGCAGGACGCTGTCACGGTGCACCACCCGGGCCCCGGCCGCCGCCGCGACCTCGGCGGTGCGGTCGGTCGAGCCGGAGTCCAGCACCACCAGCTCGTCGACCAGCCCGACCGCGTCGGTCATCAGCCCGGCGCGGATCGCGGCGACGATCGCGCCGACGGTGGCCTCCTCGTTCAGCGCGGGCAGGACGACGCTGACCGTACGGCCCGTCTGGCGCTTCGCCTCCAGCAGCCGCCCCAGGGGGCGGTCCGCGGCCGACCAGGAGCGGCTGTTCAGCCAGCGCTCCACCTCTTCCAGCACGTGAACACCTCTCGCATGTGACCCATCTCGCGGATCGGACGACTATCTCAACTGTCAGTGCCTTCGGTTACAGTCTTGAACAACGCGGATGGCCATCGCATGTCGGGGTCACCGCGCCACAAACGCCTGGGTTTCGGCCCAGCGCCATACCGCTCATCCAGAGGGGCAGAGGGAAACGGCCCGTTGAAGCCCCGGCAACCCTCCAGCCGGTTCTTGCTGATCAGCAGCGGGGCTCCCGGCTAGGGAAGGTGCCAAATCCGTCTCGTGGCGAGATGCGCCGCGAGGAAGATGAGGAGAAAGGGCCTCGCCTCCATGGCTGTGCAGAGCACCGAAACCGCTGCCGACACTCCCACCGTCTCTCTTGGTCCCGCCGTCGCGCTGTCCTGCCGCGAGTGCGGCGAGCGCTTCGACCTCGGTCCCATCTTCGCCTGTGCGAGCTGTTTCGGGCCGCTCGAAGTCGCCTACGACCTGCCGAGCGGTGACCCCGAGGCCTTGAAGAAGCGGATCGAGGCCGGTCCGAACAACATCTGGCGCTACGCCCCGCTGCTGCCGGTCCCCACCGACGTGGCCGAGAAGCCGAACCTGAACCCCGGCTTCACCCACCTCGTCAAGGCCGACCGGCTCGCCGCCGAGCTCGGTGTCACCGGCGGGCTGTACGTCAAGGACGACTCCGGCAACCCGACGCACTCCTTCAAGGACCGCGTCGTCGCGATCGCCGTCGAGGCCGCCCGCGCCTTCGGCTTCACCACCCTCTCCTGCTCCTCCACCGGCAACCTCGCCGGTGCGGTCGGCGCCGCGGCACGCCGCGCCGGCTTCAAGTCCTGCGTCTTCATCCCGCACGACCTGGAGGCCGGCAAGGTCGTCATGGCCGCGGTCTACGGCGGCGACCTGGTCGGCATCGAGGGCAACTACGACGACGTCAACCGCTTCTGCTCGGAGCTCATCGGCGACCCGCTGGGCGAGGGCTGGGGCTTTGTCAACGTCAATCTGCGCCCGTACTACGGCGAGGGTTCCAAGACCCTGGCGTACGAGATCTGCGAGCAGCTCGGCTGGCGGCTCCCGGACCAGATCGTCATCCCGATCGCGTCCGGCTCCCAGCTGACGAAGATCGACAAGGGGCTGAAGGAGCTGATCGCCCTCGGCCTGGTCGAGGACAAGCCGTACAAGATCTTCGGCGCCCAGGCGGAGGGCTGCTCTCCGGTCTCGGCGGCCTTCAAGGCCGGCCACGACGTGGTCCGCCCCCAGAAGCCCAACACCATCGCCAAGTCCCTCGCGATCGGCAACCCGGCCGACGGCCCCTACGTGCTCGACATCGCGCGCCGGACCGGCGGTGCGGTCGAGGACGTCAACGACGAGCAGGTCGTGGACGCGATCAAGCTGCTGGCGCGGACCGAGGGGATCTTCGCGGAGACCGCGGGCGGGGTGACCGTCGGCGTGACCAAGAAGCTGATCGAGAACGGCCTCATCGACCCGTCCCTGACCACCGTCGTCCTCAATACGGGTGACGGTCTCAAGACGCTGGACGCCGTCGCGCCGACCTCCGGGCCCACGGCCACGATCCGCCCCAGCCTGGACGCGTTCCGCGCGGCCGGCCTGGCCGGCTGAGACCGCGCACCCCGAACTCGTACTCCGTAACCCCTGTCCGGAAGGCAGAACCATGAGCGTCACGGTCCGCATCCCCACCATCCTCCGCACCTACACCGGTGGCGAGGCCGAGGTCACCGCCGAGGGCGCGACCCTCGCCGAGGTGATCGCCGACCTGGAGAAGAACCACCAGGGCATCGCGGCCCGCGTCCTGGACGACGCCGGCAAGCTCCGCCGCTTCGTGAACGTCTACGTCAACGACGACGACGTCCGCTTCGAGCAGGGCCTTGAGACGGCGACCCCGGACGGCGCGGGCGTCTCGATCATCCCGGCCGTCGCCGGAGGCTGACCTTCGGACATGTCGCCGGAGGCTGCTGAGCGGCCAGGCGAGGTGCTATTTTGCGCCATCTCTGCTCCTTCTTGACCGGAATTGCCCCGTCCTTTGAAATCGGACGGGGCAATTCCGCTTCGTGAAAGGGGATACCATTGTGGCGATCCACGTTCCGGATATCCCCACGGGCATGCCGAACGCATATGAAATCGCGATGACTTGTGCCCGGAGCGTGCACGGGATTTGTCGCTTACGTGCGCCTATGACCGGCCCGACTTGCCCTGCAGAAACGGGATTTCGCCGCATATTGCCGATTCTCCGGCGCCAGAATTCTCGTCCGATTGACCTGTTGCGCTGGGCATCGGTGCAGATACATTCAGCGGCGGTCGACGCGTTCCGGCGCACACCCCACGGGCCTTCGCGGGGTGAGGTCTGACCCGGGTCCGCGGAGTGCGGTCCTGCGCAAGGGCCAGTAATAGGGGAGTTAGGCATGGCTCAGGGCACCGTCAAGTGGTTCAACGCGGAGAAGGGGTACGGCTTCATCGCGGTCGACGGTGGTGCGGATGTATTCGTCCACTACAGCGCGATCCAGATGGACGGTTACCGCACCCTTGAGGAGGGCCAGCGGGTCGAGTTCGAGATCTCGCAGGGCCAGAAGGGGCCGCAGGCGGACATGGTCCGCGTGGCCGGCTGAGGCGCCGACCGACTGCTGCGTACGGAAGGCCCGTACCCCTGAGGGGGTACGGGCCTTCTGCCTGCCCGTCAGCTCCCCGGCCCGACCGCCACGCTCCCCAAGACCCCTCCGGGCGGCTTGCTCCCACCCGTCGCCCGACCGCCACCCCTCAATGACGCCCTCCGGGCGGCTTGCTCCCACCCGTCACCCGACCACCACCCCTCAACGACGCCCTCCGGGCGGCTTGCTCCCACCCGTCACCCGACCACCACCCCTCAACGACGCCCTCCGGGCGGCTTGCACTCGCATGGCCCGAGTGCTAATCATTGGCGTTAGCACTCTCCGAGTGAGAGTGACAACGAAGGACCGGGTCGGTGAGGCCCGCGGGCCGGGTGGGGCAAGGAACCACCACAGGTCTGCAGGTCGTCCGTCGCGGGCGCCAGCGCGGTCCGGAGCAATCCACCCCAGTCCGGGAGGACCACTTCACATGGCCAAGATCATCGCGTTCGACGAGGAGGCACGGCGCGGTCTCGAGCGCGGGATGAACCAGCTCGCCGACGCCGTCAAGGTCACCCTCGGCCCCAAGGGCCGCAACGTCGTCCTCGAGAAGAAGTGGGGCGCCCCCACGATCACCAACGATGGTGTGTCCATCGCCAAGGAGATCGAGCTTGAGGACCCGTACGAGAAGATCGGCGCCGAGCTGGTCAAGGAGGTCGCGAAGAAGACGGACGACGTAGCCGGTGACGGCACGACGACCGCGACCGTCCTGGCCCAGGCGCTGGTCCGCGAGGGCCTGCGCAACGTTGCCGCCGGCGCCAACCCGATGGCCCTGAAGCGCGGTATCGAGAAGGCCGTCGAGGCCGTCTCCGCCGCCCTGCTCGACCAGGCCAAGGAGGTCGAGACCAAGGAGCAGATCGCCTCCACCGCCTCCATCTCCGCCGCCGACACCCAGATCGGCGAGCTGATCGCCGAGGCCATGGACAAGGTCGGCAAGGAAGGCGTCATCACCGTCGAGGAGTCCCAGACCTTCGGTCTGGAGCTGGAGCTCACCGAGGGTATGCGCTTCGACAAGGGCTACATCTCGGCGTACTTCGCGACCGACATGGAGCGTATGGAGGCCTCCCTGGAGGACCCGTACATCCTCATCGTCAACTCCAAGATCGGCAACGTGAAGGACCTGCTGCCGCTCCTGGAGAAGGTCATGCAGTCCGGCAAGCCGCTGCTGATCATCGCCGAGGACGTCGAGGGCGAGGCCCTGTCGACCCTGGTCGTCAACAAGATCCGTGGCACCTTCAAGTCCGTCGCCGTCAAGGCCCCGGGCTTCGGCGACCGCCGCAAGGCCATGCTCGGTGACATCGCCATCCTCACCGGTGGCACCGTCATCTCCGAGGAGGTCGGCCTCAAGCTGGAGAACGCCACGCTCGACCTGCTCGGCCGCGCCCGCAAGGTCGTCATCACCAAGGACGAGACCACCATCGTCGACGGTGCCGGTGACAGCGAGCAGGTCCAGGGCCGGGTGAACCAGATCCGCGCCGAGATCGAGAACAGCGACTCGGACTACGACCGCGAGAAGCTCCAGGAGCGCCTGGCGAAGCTGGCCGGCGGCGTGGCCGTCATCAAGGCCGGTGCCGCGACCGAGGTCGAGCTCAAGGAGCGCAAGCACCGCATCGAGGACGCCGTCCGCAACGCGAAGGCGGCCGTCGAGGAGGGCATCGTCGCCGGCGGTGGCGTCGCCCTGCTCCAGGCCTCCTCGGTCTTCGAGAAGCTGGAGCTGGACGGCGACGAGGCCACCGGTGCCGCCGCTGTGAAGCTGGCCCTGGAGGCCCCGCTGAAGCAGATCTCCGTGAACGCCGGCCTTGAGGGTGGCGTCATCGTGGAGAAGGTCCGCAACCTCACCCCGGGTCACGGCCTGAACGCCGCGAACGGCGAGTACGTGGACATGATCGCCGAGGGCATCATCGACCCGGCGAAGGTGACCCGCTCTGCCCTGCAGAACGCCGCCTCCATCGCCGCGCTGTTCCTCACCACCGAGGCCGTCATCGCCGACAAGCCGGAGAAGGCCGCCGCGGCCGCTCCGGGCGGCATGCCGGGCGGTGACATGGACTTCTGATCCCTCAGGGATCGGAACGCTGATCCTCTCGGATCACACGTCCAGACATACGTCGGGGCGGCACCCTCCTCCCAGGGGGTGCCGCCCCGACGGCGTTGGTGAGCGGGCGCATCACCGGTCCTCCGCGGAAGTCATCCGTCGTTCGCGGACGTCATCCGCCCTCCGCGCAAGTCATCGGTCCTCGGCAGGCGTCATCCGCCCTCCGCGGAAGTCATCGGTCCTCCGCAGGCCTCAGCAGCCCTCCGCGGACGTCACCGGTGCGCCAGGCGGTGGTGCGTACGGCGGTGGCCCGCCGGCATCTTGACCCGGATCGTGGCCCCCCGGGCGACGTCGGTGCCCGGCTCCGGAGCCTGGGCGCACACCGCGCCGGCCTCGGCGCGCACCTCGGCGCTCGCTTCGGTATGCGCTTCGACGCCCGCTTCGGGGCCCGCCTGCCGGCAGCGTCCGTCCGTCCCGTGCCCGGCCAGGACCATCCGGAGGCCCGCCCGCTCGGCGGCGGCCCGCGCCTGCGCAGGCCTTCTGCCCAGCAGGTCGGGAACCTGGACCGTCCGCGGGCCGGACGCTCCCTCGCCCGGCGGCCGCTCGCCGGACGAGGGCTCCTTGGGCGGTTCCGGAGCCGGGGACGAGGAGCTCCCGGCGTCGGACACCGCGGCGCCCGCCTCCCGGTCGCCCGCCCCCGCGGCGTCCGCGACGGTGAGGGCGTACCCGCCGGCCAGCACGGCCGCCAGGACCGCCAGCCCGCTGCCCAGCAGCGCGGCCGTCCGGACACCCCGACGGCGGCGCGGATCGCGGCGGCGCCCCGGTGCCGGAGCCGCTACGGGCGGATCCGCGGCCGGGAACACCAGCGTCGGGTCCGCGGCCGGGGCCACCCGGGTCGGGCCTGCCTGGGTCAGGTCCGCCTGGGTCGGGTCCGCCGTCGGGATCACCTGCGTCGGGGCCGTGTGCAGACCGGGCGACGCGGTGTCGGGTGACCGGGAGGCCGGCGCCGCGCCCGACGCTCCGCCGTGCGCCGGTCCGCCGTGCCCCGCCCCGGGGACCGTGAGACCCGGGGAGAGACCGGCCAGGACCCGCTCGACGTCGCGGAGCATCGCCTCGGCGTCCCGATGGCGGTCCCCGGGTGCTTTGTTCAGCGCCCGGAGGACGAGCGCGTCGCACGCCGGCGGCAACGCGGGAACATGGGCCGACGGGGGCTCCGGCGTGGCCTCCACATGCTGGAGGACCAGGTCGATCACGCCGTCACCGAGGAACGGCGGCCGGCCCGTCAGCAGCTCGTACAGCAGACAGCCGGTGGAGTAGAGGTCGGCGGGGGCACCCACGGCCTCCCCCCGGGCCTGCTCGGGGGAGAGGTACGGGGGAGTGCCCACGACCGTGGTGTGCGGGGCCGACGCCGCACCCTGCACCTCCACGAGCCGTGCGATACCGAAGTCCGTCACTTTGACGGCACCGTCGCGGGTGAGCATCACATTGGCCGGTTTGATGTCGCTGTGGACGATCCCGCCGCGATGCGCGTACGCCAGCGCCGCCAGCACCCCGGCGGTCAACTCCAGTGCCCTGCCCGGCGGGAGTCGCTCCCCGCGGGGCCGAAGGTCCGCGAACGTCGCACCGTCGACGCGCTCCATCACGATGTACGGAACGTGCGCCCCGCCCACCAGGTCCTCGCCGGTGTCGTAGACCGCCACGATCGAGGGGTGGTTGAGCGAGGCCGCCGACCGCGCCTCGCGACGGAAGCGTGCCAGCGACTCCGGGTCCCCGACCAGGTCGGACCGCAGGGTCTTGACCGCGACGCCGCGGTCGAGCCGCAGGTCGTGCGCGGCGTGCACCTCGGCGGTGCCGCCCCGGCCGAGCAGCTCGCGCAGCTCGTACCGGTTTCCCAGCCGCGGTACCCCACTGGTCTGCGGGCCCGGGAGCGCGCCCACGGATGCCCCCGCCTCCATCACCGGCTCCTCACTGGTCCTTCGCCGTGTCGGCGTCGGCCTCGTCCGCCGCCTTCTCGGCTTCCTCGACCTTCTTCGCCATCTCCTTCTCCTCGGCGGACGATCCCGATGACCCGGATGACCCGGATGACCCGGATGACCCGGATGACGCCGAGGAGTCGGACGACGAGCCGGCGGTCGACGCGGTGTCCGGTGCCTGCGACCCCGACGACGCCCCGCTCCCCGCGGACGTCCCCGAAGACGCCGACCGGCCGGAGCCTCCCGAACAGCCGGTGGCCGCCAGGACCGGCACCGCCACCGTCGCCGTCAGCAGCAGCGCGAGACGCCGGGACCGCCGCCTCATGAACCGGAGCCGCCCTTGGCGTCGTCCCGCTTCGCGCACCAGGTCGCGACGGCCTTGAGGTCGGTGAGCTCCCGGGTGAGGAACGGCCTCATCTCCTTGCGGTGGGTGAGCCGGTCCTGGAGGAACGTGGCGACCTCCTCGTGGTGCTTGGCGCGGGCGTTCTTCACCCGCTGCTCCATCCGCGCGATCGAACCGCGGGTGTGCGCATCGCCGTTGAGCCGGTCGAGCGCCCTGTTGATGCGCTTCTCCAGCTCGGGCACCCGCGCGCACAGGCCCTTGCCGTTGCCCTTGCCGCTGCCCTTGTCCTTGTCCTTACCGTCGGCCGGCCCGTGCGCGGCCGTTGCCGAGGACGCCGTGGACGAGCCGTCGGAGTCCGCCGCGTTCGCCGGCGCAGCCGCGCTCAGCAGGGAACCGGCGAGTGCGACTCCGGCCAGGACTCCGGCCACGCGGGCGGTCTTGGGACGCTGCATGGTGGTGCTCCCTTCCAGGAACGAGTGGGATGTCTGGGACATCGCGGGAATGGTGGGACACGGCCGCATCGGCCCTCACACGAGGACGACCGGCCGCGTCGCAGAACCTAGGAGCGTTCTTTGTGGGGACCTTGTGAGCCGGCACCCCGCGTCCGCGACACAAGGAATCCACAAGGAACGTCCTTACGCTCCCGGCAAGTTGGGCGTCCGCGACCGCGCACGCACCGAGCCGTCGAACCCCGGGAGACACAGTGGACCGCGGTGGATTCCTCATGCCGGACGAGCCCTCCTGTACGGGCTCCACCACCCTCACCGACCTGGGGCCCCGTGACCTGCGGCTGCCCCTGAGCGGCTGGTTGCTGCGCCTCGCGCGGGGCGCCGAGGGCCGCCCGGCGCTGGAAGTGCACAACGGGGCAGGGCTGATCGACGTGTCCGTCATGAGCACGCTGTGCGTCTCCCCGCTCCGGGGCGGCCGGCACAGCGGCCGGGCGGCGACGTGCTGGTCACTTGGCTGGGGGCAGTTGCCAGCCGGTGCCGACGTCGTCGAGGTGACCTTCCGGGGGTGGCGCCGCAGCCGTTGCGTCCAGGCGCTCACGCTCGCCGACGCGTTCTGGGTCGCCGAGGTCGACGACCGGTTCCGCTCGGTTTCCTGCTCCGCGGGGACCACCCGGGCAACGACCCGGGTGGTCGAGGAGCCCCGACCCCGAGGGGGGTGACGACAGGGCCGCCCGAGGGGTGCCCCGCCAGGGATCACGGGACGCCCCTCAGGCCCTCAGGCCCTCAGGCCCTCAGGCCCTCAGGCCCCGGGCGGCAGCTCGTGCGGGCCCTCGGTCGGCGACGCCGGAGCCTCGCTCAACCAGGCGCGGCGCAACGGCAGTTCCAGGGTGCGGGTGTCGGCCGCCGCGTCCTCGGGCCGGGGCAGATGCACCTCGAACCGGGCACCGGTCCCCGCCGGCCGGTCCGTGATCCGTACGGTGCCGCGGTGCAGCGCGATCTGCTGGGCCACCAGGGTCAGCCCCAGCCCCGAGCCGGGGCTCCCGGCGCGCCGGTGGAACCGCTGGAAGACCTGCCGGCGCTCCTCCGGCGCGATGCCCGGACCGTCGTCGTCCACGGTGAGCACGGCGACCGGATCCGACGACCCGCCGCCGGGCCGCAGCACCACCTCGACCCGTGCCGCCGCGCCCGCCCGCCCCCCGTGCACCACCGCGTTGCGGAGCAGGTTGTCGACCGCCATCCGCAGCCCCGGTTCCCAGGCGCTCAACATCAGCCCCGGGGTGAGCCGGAGGGTCAGCCGGACGTCGGGGTGGTGCCGCTCCACGTCGGCCACCGCCGCGGCGACCAGCTCGGAGAGGTCCACCGGACCGAAGGCGTCGGCCTCCACCAGGTCGCCCTGGGCCAGCGCCCGGAGCGCGATCAGCGTGCCCATCAGCCGCTGTTGTCCGGCGTGCAGGTCGTCCAGGACCTCTGCGCGGTCGGCGGGGTCGAGGTCCGGGTGGTCGGCGAGGACGTCCAGATTGGTCTGCATGCCCATCAGCGGGGTGCGCAGTTCGTGCGAGGCGGTCGCGGAGAAGGCCCGCGCGGTGGCCAGCGCCTCCTGGGTCCGCGCCGCCTGCTCGTCGTACCGGGCCAGGACGGTCTGGAGGGTACGGGCCAGGTCGTCCACCTCGCTGATCCGCGACGGGGTGTGGTCCAGGCGGGCCGTGCTGGTGCGGGGGTCCAGGCCGCCCGCCCGGCGCTGGAGCCGGCGCAGCGGCCGGGTGGCGCGCTCGGCGATGGCCCAGGAGAGCAGCCCGGTCAGCGGTGCGGTGATCAGCGCCACCACGAGGATGCGCTGCTGCACGGTGTCGATCTCGGTGGTCCCGGCCGACCCGCGGGAGAACACCCACAGCGTGCCGCGCGGGCCGCTGCGTGCGCTCGCGCCGCTCACCTCCACCGACAGCGCGCGCCAGGCGTGCCCGCGGGACCGTACGGTCACCGGGCCGGGCGCGGCGACCGGCAGCGGCGTGGTGGCGGCCGGCTGGGGACCGGCCTGCGCCACCACCCGGTACCCCGACGACCCGTCACCGGTCCGCTGCCCGTCACCGGCTCGCTGTCCGTCGCCCGCTCGCTGTTCGTCGATGCCCCGTTGCCCGACGCCGGCCCGCTGTCCGCTCGCGGCCGTGTTCTGTCCGCCCGCGGCCGAGTCCTGTCCGCTCGTGACGCCACCGTCCCCGCCACTGTCCCCGCCACCGGCCTCGCCACTGTCCCCGCCGCCGCTCCCGGACGTCGCCGACCCGCTGCCGGCCGCCAGGAGCCGCACCCCGACGTCGAGGCCCGCGTCGAGCAGCCGCCGCTCCCGGTTCGCCGCCTGGCGCGGCCGCCCGCTCTCCTCGGTCCGCAGCAGCCCCCTGGCCATCGGCAGCAGCACCGCGGCCCGCTCCCGCAGATGGGCGTCCTGCTCGGCGTGCACGTCATGGGTGACCAGGCGCAGCAGCAGCGCCCCCGAGCCCAGGACCAGCAGGGGCATGGCGACGCCCATGGCCAGGGCGATCCGGGCCGAGAGCCTCACCGCGCCGCCTCCGGCCCGGACCCGGACGCCCGCAGGACGAAGCCGACCCCGCGCACCGTGTGCACCAGACGCGGCCGGCCCCCGGCCTCCGTCTTGCGGCGCAGATAGCTCACGAAGGTGTCGACGGCGTCGGTGCGCACCTCGAAGTCGTAACCCCACACCCGGTCCAGGAGCTGATCGCGGGTGAGCACCACACCCGCGTTGCGGGCGAGGACCTCCAGCAGCTCGAACTCCCGCCGCGTCAGCCGGACCGCCGCGCCCCCGTACGTCACCTCGCGCGCGGCCGTGTCGAGGACCAGGTCGCCGACCTGCACCGCATCCCTGCCGACGGGCGGGCGGCGGCGCAACAGAGCCTGCAACCGGAGCACGAGCTCCTTGAGTGCGAAGGGTTTGACGAGATAGTCGTCGGCCCCGGCCTGTAGGCCCGCCACCCGGTCCTCCAGCTCGTCCAACGCGGACAGCATCAGCACCGGCACCTCGTCCCCGTTGGCCCGCAGTGTGCGGCAGACGTCGGTGCCGCTGATCCCCGGCAGCGACACGTCCAGGACCACCACGTCCGGGGGCCGCTCCGCGAGTTCCGTGAGGGCGGCCGGACCGTCGTCGGCGAGCGCGACGGCGAAACCGTTCAGCCGGAGGCCGCGCCCGAGGGACCGCAGGATCATCGCGTCGTCATCGACGACCAGGACTCGGTCGAGGCGCTTGGCCGCGCACATTCCAGGCTCCGCTCTCGTCTCATTCGGGTCATTCGGATCATTCGGGCGGCTCAGCCGCTCGCCCCGCAGTTGTTGCAGCACCACCGGCCGTCCGGCCCCTGGATCACCGGGCTACCGCATCGTGTGCAGTTCACTGTCGACGCCGTTCTGATCCACTGCCCCGTCCACCGACGGCACGCCGTGCAAGGTAGCCGCACCACGAAGGTAGGCGGCAATCTTGTGGGTTCTCTGTGGCACCCCCCACGGCAAACCCCGGCCGGCACCTCGGTCGGCACCTTGGCCGGAACTCGGTCGGAACCCCGGCCGGGTGCGGCCCGCGCACCACTCGGGCCGGGCTCCCGGCCGCCCACGAGCCACCATGATTACCTAGTGATATGACTCCACTACGAACAGTGACCACGCCGGATGTTCATCCGGCCCGGGCAACGGCGCGCGTGAGCGCCCTGCTGTTCGCCGTGTCCGCCGTGCTCTACAACGGCTGGCTCCTGGAGTTCTGGCTGCCGACCGGACTGGACCCGCGCCACTCCTACGTCAGCGAGCTGTACGCCGCCGACCAGCCCTTCCGCCCGCTCTTCGGCGGTATCGAGACCGTCTGCGCGGCCCTCGTGCTCGTCGGGGCGCTGCTCGCGTACCGCGGCGCGCCGGGCCCCTGGAGCCGGGCCGGCTGGCTGGCGATGCTCGGGCTGGGGCTGTCCTCGTTCGCCGACGTCCTCCTCCCCATGGCCTGTGCGCCCTCCCTGGAACCGGGCTGCGAACCGGTCCACCCCTGGCACACGGCGACCAGCGCCCTGGCCCACTTCTTCCTCTTCACCTCGATGGCCCTGCTGAGCCTGGCCGCCCGAACCGAAGGGCCCGGCCTGCCACTGGTCCGCCACTGGGGCCCACGCGTCCTGGCCCTTGCCCTCCCCGCCGCGATCTGCACCGTGGGCCCCCTGCTCGGCCACCCCGGCTGGCACGGCGTTCCGCAGCGGCTGCACCTGACGCTGGTGGGCGTGTGGTTCGCCCTACTGGCGGCCGAGTTGGCGCGGCCGGCCCCCCGGTACCCCACTCGGGAGTCAATGGAAAAGCTCCCCTCACTCGTTGGTGGGCGGGCGCTGGACCGCTGACGCCGTGCTTTCGCCAAACCGGCCGAAAGCCATCGGCGGGGCGCGTACGCTGCTCCGACGATGACCGAGTTTGTCGAAGAAGTCCGTTCCCGTGTTGTACGGCTGCTGAGGATGGCCAACACCACGGACGACCGGCTGCGCAAGCAGATCGTCGCGTACGCCGACGCGACGCCGGAGCCACCGCTCATGGGGTCACTCGGAATCGGTACGACCGGCTGTCCGCGCTGCCGTCGCACGATGTGGCAGCAGCGGGACAACGAAGGGCCCGTCTGGGTGTGCGCGTTCTGTGGCCACGTCGAGGGAGTGACCGTGATCTGCCCGCACTGCCGCGTGGCGATGAAGCCGCCGCCCGCCGGCTGGGTGGACCGGTGGTCCTGCCCCGAGTGCCCCAGGGTCGCCGCCGGGGGCGAGGGCGCGGAAGAGATCGAGGCGCGCGAACGGGGACGCCTGCGGGCACTCGGCCTGCTGGACGAGGCACTCGCGGCACGGGAGGCCCAGGGACCGGCGACCGGGTGACCTCCGACTGATCCCCCTCCCGACCCCGATTTACCTCAAACGCCTTACACCGAACCGGACTTGCGCCTCACGCGGAACCGGACTCGACGCCCTCGGCGAACACCGACCAGGCCGCCTTCCGCGATACCGCGATACCGCGATACCGAGAGGGCGAGAGGGCAAGAGTGGGGCTCGCGGCTCCGGCTACTCCAGGGCCTGGGTGATGCGTGCGCGGATCCCGGCCGCCCGGGCGTCGCCGAAGCCGTCCAGGAGGGCGAGGGCGTCGGCCCAGTGCCGTCGGGCCGCCTCGTCGGTCCCCGTCTCCTGGAGGGCGGTGGCGAGTCCGTCGAGGGCGAGGGCCGTCAGCCAGCGGTCGTTCAGCTCACGGTGGGTTGCGGCCGCACGGCGGTGGAACGCGGCGGCGTCCTCGTGGCGGCGCAGTTGGCGGTACGCCTCACCGGTGTGGTGCCAGGCCCGGGCCTCGCGCGAGCGGTCGCCGAGCCGGCGGTGCAGCACCGCCGAGCGCTGGTACGAGACGAGGGCGTCGCCCGGCTCACCGCAGGCCTGCTGAGCCCTGCCGAGCTCCAGGAGCCAGAAGCCCTCCCAGGAGCGGTTGCGGTGGTGGCGGGCGATGTCCAGGGCGTGCTGCGCGGAGCGCATGGCGTCCGGCGCCTCGCCGCGTTCCCGCCGCACCGCGCTCAGGAGGTGCAGGGCGTTGCCCTCGCCGCCCCGGTCGCCGCGTTCGCGGTGCCCGGTCAGGGCGCGCTGCACGCGGTCGAGGGCCTCGTCGAGCCGGCCGGCCTCGTAGCTCACGGTGGCGAGGTTGGACAGCAGCGTCGGTTCCCACTGCTGATGCAGGGGGGACCCCAGGTCCTGGAAGACGGCCAGCGCCTCGGTGAACTGCCCCTCAGCAGCGTCCAGTTGGTGCGCCCGCAGCCTGATCAGGCCGATGGCGTTCAGGGTCAGGCCCTCGCTGAGCCGGTCGCCCAGCTCGCGGCGGAGCGCCAGGGCGCCTTCGTGGTGTTCAGCGGCCTCGGCGAGGCGCTGCGACTGGGTGCACGCCTTGCCGAGGCTGGTGAGCAGCTCGGCCTGGCCTGCCCGGTCACCCTCCCGGCGGGCGGCCCGCAGGCCGATCTCGCCCATGGTGAACCACTCGTCGAAGGCGTTGAGTCGGGCGTGCAACGGGCGGAGCAGGGCGGGCAGTTGCCAGGCGACGCGATCCACGCCGGCCTTCTCCGCGGCCTGCGCGGCCGCCAGCAGATTGCCGTGCTCCAGCTCGTACCAGCGCAGGGCGGCGTCGTAGTCGGCGAAGGTCGGTGGCGTGACGCCGTCCGGTGGCGGATCGAGGGGGAGGGGCGGTTCGGACGCCTTGAAGCGGGTCCGTGCGGCGTCGGCCGCATGGACGTACCACGACAGGGCGCGGCGCAGGGCGGCGTCGCGGCTCTCGGGGGGTTCCTCGTGCTGGGCCTGGTCCACCGCGTAGGCCCGGAGCAGGTCGTGGAACTCGAAGCGGTCGGGTGCGGTCTGCATCAGCAGATGGGCGCCGACCAGGACGTCCAGCAAGTGCTGGGTCCGGCTGGTGGAGAGGCCCGCGAGCGCGCCGGCGGCCGCGGTGCCGAACTCGGCGCCCGGATGGAGGCCGAGCAGCCGGAAGAAACGTGCGGCTTCTGCGGGCAGTGCCCGATAGGACCAGGCAAACACTGTTCGTACCGCGTCGGCTTCCTCGTCGTCCCCAACGGTCAGAGCATCCCAGAGACAGGACTCGTCGCGCAGGTCCCTTATCAAGTCGTCCAGGCTCATATGGGGGCGGCTGGCGGCGCGTTCGGCGGCGATGCGCAGCGCCAGCGGGAGGCGGGCGCACAACCGGGCCAGGTCGATGAGCTTGTCCGTGTCGTCCTCGGGGCGGTACTCGGCGGTGACGGTGCGCAGCAGGGCGACGGCTTCCGGCTCGGGCAGGGTGCCGAGCGTCAGGCGGTGGGCGCCGTCCCGAACAGCCAGGCCCGACAGGCGACTTCGGCTGGTCACGATGACCAGACAGCCGGCCGTGCCGGGTAGCAACGGTCGGACCTGCCCGACGGTGGCGGCGTTGTCGAGGACGATCAGCATCCGCCGGCCGGCCAGCAGTGAGCGGTACAGCGCGCCGGCCGACTCGGTGTCGGCCGGAATCGCGGCGGCGGGCACGTGCAGCGCCGCGAGGAAGCGGTGCAGCGCCTCCTGCGCGGTGACCGGCGTACCGGGGTCGTAGCCGCGGAGGTTCACATACAACTGGCCGTCGGGGAAGTACGCGTGGACCTGATGGGACCAGCGCAGCGCCAGGGAGGTCTTCCCTGCTCCGGCAGTTCCGGCGATGACGCAGATGGAGACGACGAGCGGTTCGCCGGCGTTGCCGGTGAGAATGGCGTTGAGCCGCTCCAACTCCTCCGTGCGATTGACGAAGACCCTTACATCTCCGGGGAGTTGGCGTGGTTTCGTCGCATCGGCCTGCCCTGCGGGTGGGTTCCGGCCGGCGGACGGATCGCTTCCGTGGCCATGGAAATGCACCCCGCCACTCACGCTCCCGGCCTGGACGACGTTGTCGGCCGACCCGGACAGCTGCGAATGCGTTCCGGGCCCGGGATGCTGCGGCGAACCATCCTTCTCGATCGCCCTGCTCTCCTTACTTCCTCAGGCTGCCTCGAACTGCCTCGAACTTCCTTGAACTGCCCCGGACTTCCTCTGACTCCCTCGGACTTTCTTGCCTCATGCCGAACGCGCTGAAGCGCCCTATGCCGACTATCGAATGCACCGAAGTGTCCTGAAGAGTCCTATATCGAACGTGCTGAAGTGGCGGGCGTCACTTCCCGGTCGACGAAGGACCTCAGGTCTTCGGCCTCGTGGTAGAGCACCTGGATGAATTTCTCCCACTGCGCAATGGCTTCGGGATCCGTGAAGCGCAGTGCGCCGTCGCCGATGCCGTTGTCGTCGTACAGCACCTGGTAGAGCGTATGGCCGCCCATGACCACAATTTCCGGAAGCGGTCCGGATTCCTCCAGCCGATCCAGCTCCGACAGCCGCGACGACCCCGACACTTCCAATGGCCCCAATGGCCCCAATGGCCCCGACGGCTCGGGCAGCCCGGACAGGCTCGATGGCTCGGGCGGCTCTTCTGGTGCCCAGACTCGGATTCTGCCCATGAGTTCGGCGCGCAGGCGCAGCGTCGTGAGTTCCCATTGGAGGTAGGACGTCAGTGGTTGCTCCACCACGCGCACGCGAAAGAAGTGGGAGCGGTGGGCGTCCGAGTCCTGCGCGAGTTTCATCAGGTCTTCGCGACCCTGCTCGATGAGGCGTAATGCCTCATCCCAGTCGCCCCGGGAAAAGGCTTGCCAGCTCTCGTTCCTGGGCTCCTGGAAATGCTGCTGCCTCTCCAGTTTCCAGCAGTCCCGCCCGGCTACCGTCCACCGCCGCTCCCGAAATTCCTGCCGATAGGAGGGGGAGGAGAGCCGCACGCCCTGCGCGGCATCGAGCCGGGGCCTTTCGAGGCGCGGCGTTTCGAGACAGGGCCTTTCGGGACGTGTCCTTTCGGGACGTGTCCTTTCGGGACGGGGCCTTTCGAGGTCAGGCATCGGGGATGTCCTGCTTCGCGGAGATCAGCGTAACGCCGGGGATGATGACCAGCCGCTCGTCCTTGGCGATGCGGACGCCCTCGGGGAGGCGTGCGCGGTACTCGTCCGTGCGGTCGCGGCCTATTACCGCGATATCGCCATTGTCGAGCTGCCACATATCGGGGCAATCGTCGTCGCCGGTCGTGACTCCGAGTTCGCTGGGCGACTTCCCTAAGCGGCGTACAAAGGAAGCGGTCGGGTCTGCATCCCAAGGGCGAGGCATTGATCTCCTTCGGCCGTCGACGCACTTGTCGGTAACTCCGGATTTTCGTCACTGAGTGTACAAGTGGTAACAGCGGAGAGCAATGGAATGCGGGTGTAGGTATCCGGCCGTTCGGCGCCGTTCGCGGCGCCGTTCGCGGTCATTCAGCGAACGGTGAGTTCCGTTTCGGCGTTCAGTTCGGCCCGCATCTGCTTGCTGAGGCCGAAGAAGTAGGTGGCGAGGAAGCCGGACAGGTATCCGACGGCCAGGCCCAGGGCGTAGACGATGAGCGTGGTGCCGAGGCCCTGGCTGCCCTTGACCAGCGGGAACAGCGCCCAGCCGGAGGGGCCGATGGCGGTGGAGCCGACCGTGTCGCCGAGTTGGTTGAGCAGCCCGACGAAACCACCGCCGAACGCGCCGCCGATGCAGGCGGTGATGAACGGGCGGCCGAGGGGGAGCGAGATGCCGTAGACGAGCGGCTCGCCGACGCCCAGGAAGCCGGCGGGGAGGGCCGACTTGATGGTCGAGCGGATCGAGCGGTTGCCGGGGAGGCGGAGGTAGACGGCGAGCGCGGCGCCGACCTGGCCCGCACCTGCCATGGCGAGGATCGGGAGCAGGACCGTGTAGCCCTGCTGCTGGATGAGGGTGGCGTGAATGGGGATGAGCGCTTGGTGGAGGCCGAGCATGACGAGGGGGAGGAAGAGGCCGCCCAGGACGAAACCGGCGAGCGCACCCCCGTGCGCGAGCAGCCAGTTGGCGAAGGCGCCGATGGCGGTGGATACCTCGCCGGCCGCGTACATCAGGCCGAAGACCGTGACCAGGCCGGTGAGGAGGACGGTGAGGGTGGGGGTGAGGAGGACGTCGAGCGCCTGGGGGACCAGCCTGCGGCAGACCTTCTCCACGTGGACGGCGAGCAGCGCGGCGGCCAGTGCGCCCAGGACGCCGCCCTGGCCGGGGGAGAGCCGTTGGCCGAAGGCGGTGATGTGGGTGACGCCGGGGATGACGATGACCGCGGCGACCGCGCCGCCGAGGATCGGCGTGCCGCCGAACTCTTTGGCGGTGTGGTAGCCGACGAAGACCGCGATCAGCGACATGAAGCCGGAGGCGATGGCGGTGAGCGCGGGGACGACGGCCGGCAGCCAGTCGAGGTTGGTCAGCAGGCCGTTGAGGCCGGCGACGATGCCGCAGCCGATCAGGGCCGGGATCAGCGGGACGAAGACGTTGGCGATCCGGCGGAGGAAGAGTTTGACCGGGGTGGCGTTCCTGGCCGCCTGCCGGGCCTTGAGGGCGGAGCCTTGGGCGGCGAGTTGGTCGGGTGTGAGGGTGGGTTGGTCGGGAGTGGGAGTGGGGGTGGGCTGCTGGGCTGTGGGGGTGAGTTGGTTGGGCGTGGGCGTGGGGGTGGGGGTGGGCGTCGGCTGGGGGGTGGTGGTCGTGTTGGTTGGTGTGGGGGTTGGGCTGGGTGGTGTGTGGGCCTTGGGCGCCTCCTCCTTATTCCGGCAACGATTACGGAGAGTGATTAGTTCCTTGCGGTGTGGGGTTGGGGGTGGACTTTCTTGTGGTGCTGGTTGGGGGGTTGGGGCGGCCGCTGCGCGGGTCTGCTCCACCAGGCGTTCGAGCTCGGGGGTGACCCGGGCGACGGTTCCGGGGCCCAGCACGATCTGGTACGTGTCGTCCTCGACCACGCCCATGACGGCAGGTAGTGCCTTGAGCGCCGCGTCCTGGACCAGCGAGCGGTCCTGGATGTCGAGGCGGAGCCGGGTCATGCAGTGCGCGATGGAGGTCAGGTTCTCGGCGCCGCCGACCAGGGGGAGGATCGCGGCGGCGGTGGCGCGGTTCGTGTCTTCGGGCATGGGCGGCGCCTTGCTGTGGGGGGACCGGGTGGAGCGGTTGGGGTGTCTGTGATCGTTGTCGGAATGGGGGGGCGGTCAGCGGTGCTTGGCGGCTGCAAGGGCGGCGCGGAGATGGCCGTCGGCGGTGTCGAGGAGGCGGGCGGCAGTGGGGCCGTCGACGCCACCGAGCAGGGTGAGGATGGCGTTCTTCACCTCGCCGTCGGTGGCGCGGAGCGCCGTCTCGATCTCCAGGTCCGTGGCGCCCGTGGCGAGCGCGACGATGCGGTGTGAGCGGGCCCGTAGTTTGTTGTTGGAGGCGCGGACGTCGACCATCAGATTCCCGTAGGTCTTGCCGAGCCGGATCATGGTGATGGTCGAGAGCATGTTGAGCACGAGCTTTTGCGCCGTGCCCGCCTTGAGGCGGGTGGAGCCGGTCAGCAGCTCGGGGCCGACCACGATCTCGATGCCGTGCTCGGCGGCCGCGGCCAGGGCCGAACCGGCGTTGCAGGACAGGCCGATGGTCAGCGCGCCGTTGGCGCGGGCGTGTTCGACGGCGCCGATCGCGTACGGGGTGCGGCCGGAGGCCGAGATGCCGACGACGGTGTCGCGGTCGGTCAGGCCGATCGCGGTGAGGTCCTCGACCGCCAACTCCCGGCTGTCCTCGGCCCCTTCGACGGCCGTGACCAGGGCGGCCGGGCCGCCCGCGATCAGCCCGAGGACCTCGGACGGGTCGGTGTTGAAGGTCGGTGGGCACTCGCTGGCGTCCAGGACGCCGAGTCGGCCCGCCGTGCCGGCGCCGGCGTAGATCAGGCGTCCGCCGTCGGCCATTCGGGTGGCGGTGGCGTCGATGGCCGCGGCGATCTGCGGGAGGCGTGCGGCGACGGCGGCGGGGACGGTGGCGTCCTCGCCGTTCATGGTGCGGGCGATGTCGAGGGTGGAGCGGCGGTCGATCTCGGCGAGGTCGGGGCGGAAGGCCTCGGTGGTGAGGGTCTCCAGTTGGGCCCGCAGGCGGGCGGGATCGAGGGGGTTGGCAGTGTCCGCGGGGGATGGGGGGTCTGTGGGGGATGAGGGGGCGCCGGGGGCTGCGGTGTCCGTGGGAAGTGGGGTGTCCACGAGGGGTGCGGTGTCTGTGGGGTCGACGGTGGAGGCCATGGCTCGGTGCTCTTTCCGGGTGCGGGAGTGTGGCGCGACCGCCCACAGCGCGTGGCTCAGGGCTGGTGGCGGTGGGCGAGCGCTTCGTACGACGCGGAGAGGGCCGGGGCCGCCGTCTCGTACGTGCGCTGGGCGACGCCTATGAAGAGGCAGTCGACGACCAGGAGCTGGCTCGTGCGGGAGGACATCGCGGCGGGGCGCAGTTCGCTCTCCCGGGCCGTGGACGTGGTCAGGATGTAGTCGGCGTAGGAGGCGATCTCGCCGTCGGGGCGACCGGTGATGGCGATGGTGGTCGCGCCGTGGTCGAAGGCCACTCGCAGGGGCTCGATGACATCGGTGGTGCGGCCGGAGTGGGTGATGGCGATGGCGACGTCACCCGTCCGCATCTGCACCGCGTTGGTGACGGCGAGGTGCGGGTCCGCGTGCGCGTGGGCGATCAGGCCGATGCGGAGGAGCTTCTGGGCGAGGTCCTGGCCGACGAGGTTGGACGCACCGATGCCGTACACATCGATGCGGCGGGCCCCGGCGAGCGCGGCGACGGCGGCTTCGAGCTGGGTGACGTCCAGCGCGGCCGCGGTGTCCGCCAGGCACTGCTGCTCCTCCTGCGCCAGCTTCGCCACGACGTCGACGAGGGAGTCGTCGACCGCTATGTCCGCGGTCACGGCGGGTGCGCCGCCGGCCGCCTGCTGCGCGGCGAGCGCGGCGAGCGCGAGCCGGAGGTCGCGGTAGCCCGGATAGCCCAGCAGCCGGGACGTGCGCACGACGGTGGCTTCGCTGGTGCCGGTGCGCTCCGCGAGGCCGGTGACGGTGAGCGCGGCGCAGCCGGCCGGGTCGCTGGCGACGGTCTCGGCGACCCGCTGCATGGAGCGGGTCATCGTCGGCGCGAGCGTCCGGACCTTGGCGGCGAGCGCCGCGGGGGCGGGTGGGGCGGGGGTCGGTCGGGTCTCGACGGGCACCGCCTTGAAAGTTTCCTTCACGCTGCTACTCACGCTTGAAAAGTAATTTCATCCATCGTTCCGCGTCAATCCCCTCCGTGAGGGTTGTGGACAGCGCGCGGGAGCCGCGGCGGGGGCTGTGGACAACGCCGGGCGCCTGCGGGCGGTCGGGAGACAATGGGGGACATGGAGCTGGAACAGGCATTGCATGCCGCGCGGGCGCTGGTGCTCGCCGACCTGATGGCGGACGACGTGGCCGATGCCGACATCGTCTCGCTCGTGGAGGACGCGGTCGTTCACCGCCGGTGGTGGGTGGAACAATGGCCTGAAGGCGCGGAGTTCGTCGCAGGACTGATAGCGCAGGACGTCCAGGACGCCCTCCTGGAGCGGTACGGCCGCTGGCCGCTGTGCCCCGTGTGCACGGAGTCGGGCGATCCCCATTCCCTCGACGTCGAACCGGAGTTGGGGCCCGACCCGCACTGGGTCTGTCCCAAGACGGCGGTCGCGGTGGCCCGGGTCGGCCGGTTGCGTGCCCCGGTGGAAGGCTGAGGTACGGGGTGCGGAGTCGCATGGTGCCGAGGCGCCCGGCGTCGGAGGCCGTGGCGTTGCGCGGCACGGCGCTCGGGCGGTGCCGGGCGTCTGGATGGGTGGTGCTCGGGTGGGTGGCGTCGGGGTGTATCCCGACGCGGAGGGCCGGTGTGGCGATGCGGCCGGAGTGGTGACATGGCGGTCCTCATCGATCCGCCCATTTGGCCGGGGCACGGCCGCATGTGGTCACATCTGGTCAGCGATCAGTCCTTCGACGAGTTGCACGTTTTCGCGGCCGGGCTCGGCATCCCGCGCCGGGCGTTCGAGCGGGACCACTACGACCTGCCGGCCGACCGCTACGACGACGCGGTGCGCGCCGGAGCGGTGGAGGTCGGCAGCAAGGAGTTGCTGCGGCGGCTGACGGCGGCCGGTCTGCGCAGACCGAAGCACCGACCGGCGCCGGAGCCGGAGCCGTAGCCGAGAAGGCCCCTGCCGCTCGTTCGTCCCCCGGCGTAGTTCCTTCGTAGCCCCTTTGTGCCCCTTTCCCTGGTCCCCGTACGGCCCGTTGCGGCGCGTCGTGACGGCGGCCGGATGGCGCGCCCCCGCACGATGGGCCTGACCGCGCGCCGTACCGATGTCGCCGCGCCGATGCCCCCATCCGCAGCGGCGCACCGACAGTGGCGCACCGACATTGGCGCGCCGAACAGAGGCGGAACAGCGGCGGAACAGTGGCGCGTCGAAAGGCGTACCGAGGCGTACCGAGGCGTGCCTAAGGCGTACCGAAAGGGGACCCCATGACAGCCAGCGCACCGCGCAGAGAACCGGTCACCGAGCTCGACCCCAACTACAGCAGCGAGGACGCCAAGCGGATCGCCTGGTCCGCGGCCGTCGGAGGCATGACCGAGGCGGAGATCTTCTGGCTCAGCACCGTCCGGCCGGACGGCCGCCCGCACGTCACCCCGCTGCTCGCCGTCTGGGCGGACGACGCCCTCCACTTCTGCACCGGCCCCGGCGAACGCAAGGCCAAGAACCTCGCCGCCAACGCGCACTGCGCACTGACCACCTCCACGGCCGGCGGCAACGATCTGCACGCAGGGCTCGATGTGGTCGTCGAGGGCGAAGCGGTACAGGTCGGCGATGAGGCGACGCTGCGCCGACTGGCCGAGTTGTATGTGGAGAAGTACGGCAGCGACTGGCAGTTCGAGGTCCGCGACGGCGCGTTCCACGGGCAGGGCGGCCGCGCCGTCGTCTTCCGCGTCGAGCCCAGCACGGCCTTCGGCTTCGGGCGGGGTGAGTCGGAGTACAGCCAGACGCGCTGGAGGTTCGACGGCGGGGCGTGACCGGGGCGGCCGGCTCGTTCCGCCGCCCCGATGGCTCGGTGACTCATCCCGCTGCCTCGATGGCTCGGTTACTCGCCCGGCCGCCCCGATGGCCCGGCGATCCGCCTGGCCGGCCCGCTGGTCGATGGCCCGGAGGCGTGGTGGCTCAGCTCTGGTCGGCGGTCTCCTTCGCCGGCACTGCCGGCGCCGAGGACGCGACGAGCCGGGAGGCGGACGTCGTGCGGTGCAGCCGGAAGGCGACGGCGGTGGTGAGGACGGCCGCCGCCGCCAGGCCCGCGCCCGTCCAGGCCACGGCCGGGTAGCCCCAGTGCGCGCCGATGACCAGACCGCCGAGCCAGGGGCCGAGGGTGTTGCCGATGTTGAAGGCGGCGGTGGTGGTCGCACCGGCCAGCGTCGGCGCGGCGTTCGCGACGTTGAACATCCGGGCGTTGAGGGCCGGGGCGGTGGTGAACGCGGTCACCCCGAGCATCAGCGAGAGCGCGACGGCGGCGAAGGGGTTGTGCGCGGTCAGCGCCAGCAGGGTCAGCACGACGGTGGAGGCGGCGATACCGCCGAAGAGCGTCCCGAAGAGGTGCGCATCGGCGATCCGGCCGCCGATGAACGTGCCGATCAGCGCGCCGACGCCGAAGAGCGCGAGCACCGTCGGCACCCAGCTCTCGGCGAGGCCGGCGGTGTCGGTCAGCAGCGGCGAGAGGTACGAGAAGAGCGCGAAGACCGCGGCACCGTTCAGGGCCGTCGCGGTCAGCGCCAGCCAGACCTGGGCGTCCTTGTAGATGGCGAGCTCGCGGCGCAGCTGCGGACGGTCGTCACCGGTGGGCACGGACGTCCGCGGCACCAGTGCGACGACTCCGACCAGGCCGACCGCGGCGAGCCCGGCCACCGCCCAGAAGGCGGCGCGCCAACCGGCGTGCTGGCCGAGCAGCGCACCGGCCGGGACACCGGCGATATTGGCGATGCTCAGGCCGCCGACCATGACGGCCATCGCCCGGGCCCGCGCGGTCACCGGCACCAGCGACACGGCGACCGCCGCGCCGACTGCCCAGAAGCCGGCGCAGGCCAGCGCGCTGATCACCCGCGAGGCGAACAGCACGCCGTAGGACGGCGCCAGCGCGCCCGCCACCTGGCCGAGGCCGAAGACGGCGAGCAGGGCGATCAGCGTCGTACGGCGCGGGAGCCGGAGCGTGGCTCCGGCGAGCACCGGGGCACCGACCACCATGCCGATCGCGAAGGCGGAGACCAGCAGACCGGCCTGCGGGATGGAGACCTCCAGGTCACGGGCGAGTGGCTGGAGGATGCCGGAGAGCATGAACTCGCTGGTGCCCAAGGCGAAGACCGACAGGCCGAGGACGAAGACGGCGATGGGGAGGCGGGCGCGATCGGAGGGTGCGGGTGCTGGCATGTCAGCTACCAACCACGGTAGGACGCCTTACATTCCCGGTGAGCGGAACGGCCGGACGTGACCTTGGCCATGCCGGAGTGTCGTGGCCGCGCCGCAGCGCCGCGGCCATGCCGGAGCGCCGTGGCCGTGCCCGCAGTGCCGTAGCCATGCCGTGCCTGGAGCGGATTGGAGCGGACCGGACTGGACCGGATCGAACCAACCGGACCGGAATGAGTCAGACCGGACCGGAGTCGATCGGGCCGGACCGGCGCCGAGTGGACCTGCTCAGGTCGGATCTGAGCAGGTCGGACCGGCTGTCAGTGGCCGCCCGTAAGGTGCCGGGCATGGGACTGACGGGGGAGTGCGGGCGGTGCGGGGGCGCATGGCGGCCGCTGGTGGAGATCCACGAGCGGGGGGTGCCGCATGGGGCGGGGGCCGGCCACGGCCAGGTCCACGACTACGCGCGAATACTTGAGTGCCCTGGCTGCGGGCACGGGGTGCTGTACGTGTTCAGCCATGACTGCTGGCTCCAGCCGTGGGAGACCGACGAGCCGTGGGACATGGACTGGACCTGGCGGCTGGAGCCGGACGACCTGGCGCGGCTGCGGGAGGGGTTGGCGGACTGTCCGGACCCGCTGTCCAGCCGGTGCGGGTGCGCCGCGCACGCCGCCCTGCGCGACGAGCGCCGGGCGAGCGTGAGCGAGAACGGGGCGAGGGTGGTGCTCGGTGAGGGCCGACTGCCGCTGGTGCGCCGGCGGTCCGGGGGCTCGCCGGATGGCCCCGGCGCGGAGCAGTGACGTCCCACCGGTGCCGTAGGCGCCGCGGCCGGGGGCTCAACCGCCCAGCAGGTCCAGCTCCGTGGTGAGGTTGCGGCGCGCCAGGTGCTCCCAGCGGTCGTAGCCCATCGGGGTCCTGAACAGCCGTGACAGGGTGAGGAGTTGCCGGAGGACGGCGGAGCGGCCGGCGGTGAAGTCGGCGTCGGGCACGAAGGCGTACTCGGCCCGGATCGCGGCGGCGTAGGCGGCGTAGTCGTCGGGTGACCCGGCGAGCACCGCGAGATCGGCGTCGCAGAGCACCTCGCCGTCGGGGTCGTCGGGCTCCGGGTCGTGCGTCACGGTGAGCCGCACCAGGCGGGCGACCTCGGCGGTGCGGGCGGCGCCGATGCCCAGCTCGGGCAGTGCCCGCTCTGCGAGGGCCGCGCTGCGTTCCTCGTTCTCGGAGCGGTCCGGGCGGTAGACCGCGTCGTGGAACCACGCGGCCAGTTGGACGACGGCCAAGTCATCGGCGTGACCGGCCAGTTCGTCGATGCGGGTGAGGACCGCGGACAGGTGCGCGACGGTGTGGTAGTGGCGCTGCGGCTCGCTCCACCGGGAGAGCAGGTTGTCCGCGTACGGGGCGGGGTCGGGGGCCGGTGCTCCTCCGGGGGGCGTGGCCTTCGTGCGGCCGCGGGCGTCGGCGATGGTGGCGGCCCAGCGCCGACGCAGTTCCGGTGCCGGGTCGGTGGCGTCTGCCGTACGGGACACGGGGGTCATGCGAATCATTGTGCCCTGGGCGCGGCCAGCCCGTACGCTGGAGATTGGACTAGACCTGTTGTCGGTGTGTGGGGCATCGGACTCCCGCGCCGCATCGTCATCGAAGGATTGGGGTCATATGAGCAAGCGCGCGCTCCTGGAGGTGATCGCGCTCGGGTCGGAGGACGCGGTCGCCGCCCAGGCCGGCGGTGCCGACCGCCTGGAACTCGTCACCGATATCGCGGCCGACGGGCTCACGCCCTCCAGAGCCACCTTCGCGGCGATCCGGGCTGCCGTCGACATCCCGCTGCGGGTGATGCTGCGGGCCACCGACGGGTTCGCGGCCGGCGACCTGGAGGCGCTGTGCGAGGAGGCGGCGGCGCTGCGTGCGGAGGGCGCCGAGGAGTTCGTGCTCGGATTCCTGCGGCCGGACGGCAGCCCGGACCTCGACGCGGTGGCGGCGCTCGCCGAGGTGATCGGCGGCTGCCGGTGGACCTTCCACCGGGCCATCGACCGGGCCGCCGACCGCGATGCGCTGCGCAAGGAGCTGGCGGGGGCGGCCGGTGCCGCGGGCCTCGACACCTATCTGACGGCCGGCGACGCCCGGGGCGTCGAGGCGGGGCTACCCGTGCTGCTCGCCGAACAGGCGCGCACGGCCATGGCCGAGCCCGGCTACGCGCCGCGGATCCTGGTGGGCGGTGGACTCGCGCTCGGCCATCTGCCGGCGCTGTGCGCGGCCGGCCTCGACGCCTTCCACATCGGCGGCGCCGCCCGGCCGGCCGGCTGGCAGGCGCCGGTGGACGCGGCGGCGGTCCGGGAGTGGCGGGAGGCGTTGGACCGGGTGGTGGTCTAAGGCTCTAAGGGTTGCTCAGGAAGGCCCGTCCGGGCGGGAAAAGGGTTGGGCGGGGTGATGCGCGAGCCGGTAGCCTGCGGGCGGCCGTGAAACCGTCCGAGGAGGTGAGACCCATGAACGAGGTATCCGTGTGGGTGCTCCCTCTCTTCGTCACGGTCGGGCGATTGACGTAGGTGTCGCCGGGAGCGCCGCAGCAACAAGGCACTCCCGAAAGGCAACTACCTGTGAACTCCCTGCATTTCACGGCCGAGTCGTCGTCGAACGGCATGGTCGAGCGCGACTTCACCGTGGGCGAGGTCCCCGGCGTGCTCTGGTCGCCCGCATCCGGCGCCGATCGCGCGCCCCTGGTACTGATGGGGCACGGTGGCGGCACGCACAAGAAGGCACCGGCGATGGCGGGCCGTGCGCACCGCCTCGTGACCGAGTGCGGCTTCCACATCGCCGTCATCGACGCGCCCGGTCACGGCGACCGGCCGCGCACCGCGCACGACGAGCAGGAGATCGCCGCGCTGTACCGGGCGAGGGCGGCGGGCGAGCCGGAAGGCCCGATCGTCGTCCGCTACAACGCCCACCTGGCCGAGCGCGCCGTACCCGAGTGGCAGGCGACCCTGGACGCCCTCCAGGAACTTCCGGAGATCGGCGCCGAAGGGCCGGTCGGCTACTTCGGCCTGAACATGGGCACCGCGATCGGAGTGCCGCTGGTGGCGATCGAACCCAGGATCACCGCCGCGCTCCTCGGCCTCCACTGGCCCGATCGCCTGGCCGAAGCGGCGAAGCGGATCACCATCCCGATCGAGTTCGTGCTCCAGTGGGACGACGAGCACATACCGCGCCGGTCCGGTCTCGCGCTGTTCGACGCCTTCGCCTCGAAGGAGAAGACGTTGCACGCCAACGCGGGCAAGCACAAGGAACTGCCCAGGTTCGAGGTCGACAGCGCGGTCCGGTTCTTCGCCCGGCACCTCGGCCGAACGGTCACTCCGCCGGCCTGACGTGAGCGGTATCGGTGCCCGGCGCCCGGCTTGCCCGGTCGGGCGCCGGTACCGCGGGCCACCGTGGAATCCAGAGGACCCGCCCGGCCCAAGCGGCCCAACCGGACCACCGATCCGGACCACCGATCCAGACCACCGAACCAGGCCGGATTGATCACGGCTTGTGGTTCGAGTCAGTCGGCACGGAGCAGGGTGTGCAGCTCGGCGGTGTCGATGGTCTACGCGGCACGTATCGGCGGACCAGCTGCGATCTGCGGGCTTCAGCGGCGAGTTGCGGTGTGTCATGAGTGGCGGTTGCGGTGTGTCATGAGTGGCTACGGCCCAGCTCCGGCTCGCGCTGCGGCGTGTGGTCGTGTCGGGGAAGCAGGAGCGGGGTGGCCAGGATGAGCAGTCCCGCGACCGTGAGAGCGGAGCGCGGGCCGGTGACGTCGGCGAGCAGCCCGCCGAGCGCGGTGAGGACGGCGATGGACGCCTGCTGGCCGATCGACCAGGCCGACAGGGTGCGGGCGACGAGATGCTTGGGGGTGTGTTCGAGCCGGTAGGTGGCGAGCACCGGGGTGTACAGGCTCATGTTGACGATGATCGCCAGCTCGACGGCCATCACGGTGACGAGGCCGACGACGCCGGGACGGACGAAGGCCAGGCCGATCAGCCAGATGGCGCGCAGGGTGCCGACGATCCGGAAAACCCTGTGCCGGCCGTAGCGGGCCACGACACGGCGGGCCAGCCGGGAGCCGATGAGTCCGCCGACACAGGGGGCGGCGAAGGCGAGGGCGTACTGCCAGGGTGGGAACCCGAGCTGGCGAAGCAGGAGCACGGCCAGCAGCGGCTCGGTGGCCATGATCAGACCGCCGACGAGCACTTGGTTGAGGTAGAGCGCCCGCAAACCGGGATGGCCCATGATGTGTCGCCAGCCGTCGAGCAGTGCGCCCGCCCGGACCGGGCTCTTGCCGGTTGGTTGCGGTGCTTCTTCTCGGCCGCGAATCGCGGTGATGCTCAGCGCGGAGAGCAGGTAGCTGAGCGCGTCGGCCAGCACGGTGACGACCGGCCCGAACAGGCCGATCGCCGCCCCGCCCAGCGGTGGCCCGACCGCGATGGAGCTCCAGTTCGTGGACTCGAACCGCGCGTTGGCCACGAGCAGGTCATCCGGCCGGACGAGGGCCTTGAGGTAGGCGCCGCTGGCCGCGTTGAAGGCGATCTTGGCTGCGGCGGCCACGGCCGAGATCACGAGCAGCTGGACGAAACCGAGCCAACCCAAGGCGTAGGCGACCGGGATCGTCGCCATGGCCGCGAACCGGGTCAGGTCCATCGCGATCATGACCGGGCGCTTGCGCCGAAACTCCACCCACGGCGCGAGCGGCAGCGCGATCAGCGCGCCCACCGCAGGCCCCACCGCGGACAGCGCGGACACCTCGGCGGGTCCGGCATGCAACGCCAGCACGGCGATCAGCGGGAACGCCCCGAACCCCAGCCCGGACCCATAGGCGCTCACCGCATACGCCGCCCACAGCCAGCCGAACTGCCGGCCCAACGGTCTCCTGCCCACCATGCTCAGCGCGCCCCCTTGATGTCCCACCGATGTCCCACCCGAACAAACCGACGTTGACCGGTGAGAGCTAAGCGAGCGGCACAACAGCGGGTCAAACAACTGCCCTGCCCGCAATTCACAACCATCCGTTGTTCACTAAGGTGGATCGGCGTGGATCTCGAATCCGTACGTACCTTCGTCGCCGTCGCGGACGCGGGCCAGTTCCAGGTAGCCGCCGCCGACCTGTCGATCACCCAGCAGGCCGTCTCCAAGCGCATCGCCGCGCTGGAGAGAGACCTGGGTGTGCGCCTTTTCATCCGCACCGCCCGCGGCGCCCGGCTCACCATCGACGGCCAGGCATTCCTGCCCCACGCCCGTGAACTTCTCCGGGTGGCGGAGCGGGCTGACGCGTCCGTCCGTCCTGGCCGCCGCGCGCTACGCGTCGATGTCGTCAACCGGCGGATCGTGACGGCGGGGCTCCTCCAGGACTTCTACCGCATGCACCCGGAGATCGAACTGGATGTCGTGACCCTGGACGCCGACGTCGAGGGCGCGATCGCCGCTGTCGAAGCCGGGACGATCGACGTCACCTTCCACGCGGTTCCCCCGCGGCAGCACCTACCAGACGTGATCAACACCGCTGGAGTGATCGACGAGCCGCACCAACTGCTCATCGGACCGCGCCACCCGCTCGCCAACGCCCGTGCCGTGACGCCGGGGCAACTCGCCGGACACCGCATCTGGATGCCCGGCCTGGACGCCCGCGGCGAGGTGGCCGCCTACTACGACGAACTCGCCACCGCCTTCGGCGTCACGATCGACGTGGTAGGGCCCGTCTTCGGGAACGAGGCACTGCTGGATGAGATCGCCGACTCTTCGGACCTGGGGACCCTGGTCGGCGAAGGCTCGCGGTATCTGTGGCCGGACAGCTACGACCTGCGGCGCATACCGATACGCAACCCGACTCCGGTCTACCCGCTGTCACTGATCTGGCGCGACGACAACCCCCATCCCGCGCTCGTCGAACTTCGCCGCTACCTCGACTCCAGACGAACGGACTCACCCGATGCCAACGTCTGGAGGCCGAAATGGGAACAACGAGCCGCCCCGAGGCCATGAGCCAAGAGGCCGTAAGCAGGAGGCCGTAGGTAGGAGGTCATCAGCAGGAGGTCATAGGCAAGAGGCGCACGTCATCGGCTTCCTGCACCGGTGAGTCGGCCCGTAGGGGGCGGGGGAACACATCCCGTAGGGGATGCGCGCGCCCCCTGCGGGGCCACAACGGGATGGGGGAGGAGGGTATTCCCGTCAGGGCAGGGTCACGGCTCCACCACCCGGCGCCCCGTCAGCTCTTCCGGGAGCGGTGCCGCATGGACCACCGTCAGGCCCGATACCGGTCGGGTCAGGCATACGTACAGGCGGCGCAGCCCGGTCCGCTCGTCCGGTTCGCCGTCGACGACGGCCGAGGGCTCGTCCAGGACCACGTAGTCGTACTCCAGGCCCTTGGCGAGCGTGGCCGGCACCAGCGTCAGCCGGGACTCGGCCGAGGTCTCCTCGCCGGGCGCCAGGCAGGTCACACCGGCCGCCTCCAGGGCCGCGCGCAGTGCCGGAATGCGGGCCTCCGCCGCGATCAGGCCGATCGAGCCCTCCTTCGCCAACGCGTCGTCGCAGGCCGCGAGCGTCGCCGCGGTCAGGTCGGCGGATGCGACCGTACGGATCTCGAAGTCGCCCGCCGATTCGCGGATCGAGGTCGCCTCCGTCAGATCGGGAGCGATGGCGGGCAGCAGCCGGGACGCGTACGCGATCACCTCGCGCGGTACCCGGAAGCCCTGGGTGAGCTCCTCGACGGCCGAACCGGGCTTGCCCAGGTGGGCCAGCGCCTCCTCCCAGGTGTCGGTCGCCCAGGGGGTGGTGCCCTGGGCGATGTCGCCGAGGACGGTCGCCGAGCCCGTCGTGCAGCGGCGGCCGACCGCGCGGTACTGCATGGGGGAGAGGTCCTGCGCCTCGTCCAGGACCACATGGCCGAGCGAGTGGGTACGTTCGACCAGGTCCATCGCCTCGTCGATCAACACCGCATCGGCGGACGACCACTTGGCGCCCTTCACGCTGCGGGCCGGCTTGGCCCACAGGATCGTCTTCTGCTCCTCGGGCGTCAGGATCCCCTCCGCCTGCTCGGCGAGGAAGTCCGCGTCACCCAGCAGCCGCAGCACCAGCTTCGCCGGATCCACCACCGGCCAGACCGCCTTGACCACGGCCTTCACCGCGGCATTACGGGCCACCGCGTCCTGCACCCGGTCGTCCGGCGCCTCACCGGCCTGCTCCATGCGGACCAGCACGGTGTGTGCGATCCGCTGGGGGAGCGCCTCGCGGGCCGCCCCGTAGCGGATGTCGCGGTCCCTCAACTCCTGGACGATCTCTTCGAGTTCATACGCCGGCACCCGCCAGCGGCGCGAGCCGCGGACGACCACGCACGGCTCCACGGGCATCGAGATGTGCGACCGGACGGCCCGACGCAGGACCTCGGCCATCCGCGCGTCGCCCTTGACCATGGCCGCGGCGGCCTCGTCCGTGGCGCGCACCTCCACATGCCCCACCAGGTCGTCGACCGTGGCCTGCTTGACCTCCAACTCGCCGAGGGCCGGCAGGACCTGCTCGATGTAGTGCAGGAACGAACGGTTGGGGCCGATGACGAGGGTGCCGGCGCGGGCCAGCCGCTCGCGGTGCGCATAGAGCAGGTACGCGACCCGGTGGAGGCCCACCGCGGTCTTCCCCGTACCCGGAGCCCCCTGGACGCAGACCGTGCCGCCGATGCCGGCGCGCACGATCTCGTCCTGCTCGGGCTGGATGGTGGCGACGATGTCCCGCATCGGGCCGACGCGCGGACGCTCGATCTCCGTCTGGAGGAGCCGGCTGGTACGGGCCTCCCCGGCGGAGCCGGAGATCGTCGCCGCCGCCTGGTCCGTGAGGTGTTCGTCCTCGTACGCGGTCAACTCGCCGCCCGTGTAACCGAATCGGCGGCGCAGCCTGAGGTCCATCGGGTCCTTCTTGGAGGCCCGGTAGAACGGCTGGGACACCGGGGCGCGCCAGTCGATGACCATCGGGTCGCCGTCGCCGTCGTGCACATGGCGTCGCCCGATGTAGAAGTTCTCCCCGGAGGCGCCCTCGGCGCGGTCGATGCCCGGTGCGTGGAGGTAGTCGAGGCGGCCGAAGAAGAGCGGGGTGTGCGAGAGGTCGGCGAGTGCCTTGATGCGGGCGTCGATCTCGCCCTGGAGGACCTTGGCGTTGACCCAGTTCGCGGTCACGTCGGCGATGTTGAGGTTCTCGGCGTCCTCGCGCATGGCGCGGAGCGCGGCACGGGACGCGGCGAGGTGAGCCTGCTCGCGCTCCAGGGGGGCGTCACCGCCCTGGTCGTCGTGATGACCGCCCTGGTGGTCATGGCGGCCTTCGGCGGGCAGCGCGGGCGGTGCGGGGTGGTGGGCGTGCGAGGGCACGGCGTTGCCTCCGGTGGCAGGTACTGCGGCGGGCGCGCGGCGTGAGGGCGGGCGCGGCAGGCCGGTGTCGGTGCGCGGTGCAGGTCGGGCTCCGCGCGGGTCAGCGGCGTGAAGCGAAGAGCCGACCGGTTTCCGACCGGGCGGCGGCACTCCTCGGCGGGAGGCAGGCAGACGCGCGATTGTAGTCAGCGGCAGAGGGCGGCGCCAACGCATTTCCGGCGCCTTCGGCGGCCGCACCCGGAGGGGACGACCCTGAGGGCCGTCGGTCTCCCGTAGGGGATGGGGTGGGCCTGGAGATGGACGTCCGGCCCCCTGAGGATGGACCCATGGACCGATGTGCTGCATTCGCGTGAATCCCATCATGGAGACATGAGCAGCGCAGCGATTCCACCAGCCTCCGTACCGTCCGCCGCATTCCACCCGACCAAGGGCGCCACCGCCCTCGGCCCCGACGCCGTCCGTGGCGCGGCGTCCGCGCACGGGCACCGCCACCTCCTGGGCAACGCCCTCCGCGCGGTCACGGTCTTCGGCAAGGCCGCCTTCAGCGTCGTCGTCATGGGCGAGTACGCCGAGGACGTCCCCGGTGACCGTCAGGCCGGCCACCGGACCGAACGCCGGCCCGACCGCCACCGCTAACCGCCGGGCCGACCAGCACCGTTAGCCGCCGGGCCGACCAGCACCGTTAGCCGCACGGCCAATGAGCCGTACAGCCTTACGCGCACCGCACCGCACCGCACCCGTATGTGCACCGCACCGTTCGGTCGAACTCCGCGCGATCGTGATCGGAAGACCGACCCCCAGCTGACTCTCGTCGACTTCGCGTCGACTACGCGTCGACATCCGGATGACCGGAAATCGTTACGGACGATCGGCTCCGGTCGACTAGCGTCACCGCAGAGCGCGCAGGGTGACGAGGAGGGGACGACGGTGTCTGCCGCCGACGGGACGCGGACGTGGAGAAGCAGAAGTGCCTGGGCCCTGAGCGCCGCGAGCCCCCGCCGGCTGGTGCTCGCCGCGGCGCTGCTCGTGGCGTCGTTCGCCGGACTGTGGGTGCTGCACCAGGTCCAGCCGCTGTCGATGTCGGACATAGCGGTCTACCGCGCCGAGGGCGAGGCCGCCGCGGCCGGCGGTGATCTCTACGGCTTCACGGTCACCGAGTGGGCCCTTCCGGCCACCTACCCGCCCTTCGCCGCCCTGCTCTTCATCCCCACGACCTGGCTCCCGCTCGGCACCCTCACGGCCGTCTGCGTACTGGTCAACGCGGCATTCCTCGTCCTGCTGATCCACCTCTCCTGCAAGGCCGCCGGCCTGCGCCGGGCCGCCCGCAGCGCACCCACCCTGCTCGCCGCCACCGCGCTCGGCCTCTGGCTGGAGCCGGTCTTCCAGACCCTCGCCTTCGGCCAGATCAACCTCGCCCTGACCTGCCTGGTCCTCTGGGATCTGTCCCGCCCGGACGGTGCGCGCGGCAAGGGCTTCGCCACCGGGATCGCGGCCGGCATCAAGCTCACCCCGGCGATCTTCGCCGTCTACCTCCTGATCACCGGTCGGGTGAGGGCCGCGTGCACCGCCCTCGCCGGGTTCCTGGTCTCGGTGCTGCTGGGCTGGCTGGTGCTGCCGGAGGCCAGCGTCGAGTTCTGGACCCGCCGGATGTTCGAGACCGACCGGGTCGGCAAGGTCTGGATAGTCGACAACCAGTCCCTCCAGGGACTGATCAGCCGCCTCCTGCACGACCCCGAGCCGGGCCTGCTGTGGGCGGTGCCGGCGCTGCTGACCGCGGTGGCCGGGCTGTGGGCCGCCCGGCGCGTCTGTCTGCGGCGCGGCCTGGACGGCTGGGGCGTCCTGGCCACCGCCGTCACCGCGCTGCTGGTGTCCCCGATCAGCTGGTCCCACCACTGGGTCTGGTGCGTCCCGCTGCTCATCGCGCTCGCCGCCCACACCCGGCGCAGCCCCTGGAGGCGGGCGCTGCTGGCCGTCGTCACCCTCGCCTTCACCGTCCGCACGATGTGGATCGTGCCGCACGCCGGCTACCTCGACCTGCACTTCTCCTGGTGGCAGCAGCTGCTCGCCGCCCCGTACCCGCTGCTCGGCCTCGCCCTGCTGGTGGCCCTGTTCTGCCGGACGTTCCGGACCACCGATGGCCCCGGCGCCCCCGGCAGCATCCCCGCACCCAGGACGGACCAGGACCTGCCCGCACGGACGGCGGCCAGCTGAGCACCCGGACCCGTACCGGACCAGGACCGGAACCGGGCCCGGCCCCGTACCGAAACGAGGCCCGGACCTGCCCGTACGCACCCGACGAGCTGAGCGCCCGGCCTCAGACGTCCTCGTCCGCCGCCAACAGCTCGTCCGCGTCCACGATCCGGTACGCGTACCCCTGCTCGGCCAGGAAGCGCTGGCGGTGGGCGGCGAAGTCCTGGTCGATGGTGTCCCTGGCGACCACCGAGTAGAACCGCGCCTCGTGCCCGTCCGCCTTGGGGCGCAGCACCCGGCCCAGCCGCTGCGCCTCCTCCTGCCGCGAACCGAACGTCCCCGACACCTGGATCGCGACCGTGGCCTCGGGAAGGTCGATCGAGAAGTTCGCCACCTTCGACACGACGAGCACCGAGATCTTCCCCTCCCGGAACGCGTCGAAGAGCTTCTCCCGCTGGGCGTTGGTGGTCTCGCCCTTGATCACCGGCGCGTTCAGGTGCTCGCCGAGCTCGTCCAGCTGGTCGATGTACTGGCCGATGACCAGCGTCTGCTGGCCCTGGTGCCGACGGACCAGCGCCTCGGTCACCGAGCGCTTGCTGTCGGTGGTCGCACAGAAGCGGTACTTCTCCTCGGTCTCCGCGGTCGCGTACGCCAGCCGCTCGGAGTCCGTGAGGTTGACGCGGACCTCGACGCAGTCGGCGGGCGCGATGTACCCCTGTGCCTCGATCTCCTTCCACGGGGCGTCGAACCGCTTGGGCCCGATGAGCGAGAAGACGTCCGACTCACGGCCGTCCTCGCGCACCAGCGTCGCGGTGAGCCCCAGCCGCCGGCGCGCCTGGAGGTCGGCGGTGAACTTGAAGACCGGTGCCGGCAGCAGGTGCACCTCGTCGTAGACGATCAGGCCCCAGTCCCGGGAGTCGAACAGTTCCAGGTGCGGATAGACGCCCTTCCGCTTGGTCGTCAGCACCTGGTACGTGGCGATGGTGACCGGCCGGATCTCCTTCCGCGTGCCGCTGTACTCGCCGATCTCGTCCTCGGTCAGCGAGGTCCGCCGCACCAGCTCGTGCTTCCACTGCCGGGCCGAGACCGTGTTCGTCACCAGGATCAGCGTGGTGGCCTTCGCCTGCGCCATCGCACCGGCCCCCACCAGCGTCTTTCCCGCACCACACGGCAGTACGACGACACCCGAGCCGCCGTGCCAGAAGCCCTCCACGGCGTGCTGCTGGTACGGCCGCAGCGCCCAACCGTCCTCGCGCAGCTCGATCGGATGTGCCTCGCCGTCCACGTAGCCGGCCAGGTCCTCGGCCGGCCAGCCCAGCTTCAGCAGCGTCTGCTTGATCTGCCCGCGCTCGGAGGGGTGCACGATCACGCTGTCCGGGTCGATCCGCGCCCCGACCAGGGGCTGCACCTTCTTCGACCGGAGGATCTCCTCCAGCACCGGCCGGTCGGTGCTGGTCAGCACCAGCCCGTGGGCGGGGTGCTTGATCAGCGTCAGCCGGCCGTACCGGGCCATCGTCTCCGCGACGTCGACGAGCAGCGCATGCGGCACCGGGTACCGCGAGTACTGCACCAGCGCGTCCACGACCTGCTCGGCGTCGTGACCGGCGGCCCGGGCGTTCCACAGCCCGAGCGGCGTCACCCGGTACGTGTGGATGTGCTCCGGCGCCCGCTCCAGCTCGGCGAACGGCGCGATGGCCCGCCGACAGGCGTCCGCCAGCTCGTGGTCCACCTCCAGGAGCAGCGTTTTGTCGCTCTGGACGATCAGGCAGGACACACATACCTCCACGGATAGGGTCGCCTCGTGACAAGTGAAACACCCGAAGCGTCTATTCCGGCCCGGGCTCTGCCCCGGGCCCGGCGCCGGAAGGGCGTCCCGGCCAGCGCGCCGGGCATGCGCGCAGCTATCTATATTCGCCTATCGCGCGAAACCGAGGAAAGCACTTCTCCAGAGCGCCAGCGGGCGGCCTGTGAGGCGCTGTGCGAGGCGCGCGGGTGGAAGATCGTCGCGATAGAGGAAGACATCGATGTCTCCGGCTACTCGCGCGGGCTGGACCGTCCCGGCCTTCAGCGGATCTTGGCCCGCCTCACGGAATTCGACGTGATCGTGTTCTTCAAGATCGACCGTCTCGCACGGTCAACGGTGGACTTCGCCGAGATCATGAAGATCACGCAGAACGGAGGCGTCGCGCTCGCCTCAGCCAGCGAGCCCCTGGACCTCACCTCCTCCATGGGCCGCGCCATGGCGAAGGTGATCGCCGTCTTCGCCGAGCTGGAATCCGACACCATCGGCATGCGCGTATCCAACGCACACGAGCACCTGCGCCGGGAAGGCCGCTGGACCGGCGGACGCGTCCCGTACGGCTATCAGGCCGCCCCCAACCCCGACGGTCCGGGCCGCATCCTGGTGGTGAACCCGGATGAGGCGAAGACGGTCCGCAAGATCGCGGAACGGGTTCTCAACAAGGACTCGCTCATGAAGATCGCAACGGATCTGAGCAAGTCCGACGTCCCGTCGCCGGGGCACTCGTCACGCCGGTCCACCGGCAAACGCAGCGACTCGAAGCAGTGGTACACGAGCACGCTCAAGAGCCTCCTCACCAACCCGCAGCTCCTCGGGCAGGTCATCGAGGACGGCAAGCCGATCCTCCGTACCGACGGGCTTCCGCTGGTCACGCGTCCGCCGATCCTGGACATGGACACCTGGCAAGCGTTGCAGGACGAGCTGAAGCGGCGGGCCGGGACAGGCGACCAGCGCCGTCACGGCACGTCCCTGCTCCGTGCCGTCCTGTACTGCGGTGTGTGCCACTCCCGCATGTACACGTACACGTCCAAGGGGAAGCTCCGCTATCGCTGCATCGGACGCCTGAAACAACGGCAGCGCACCGGCGAACAGGGCGCGTGCTACGGCCCGTCCGTCCCGGCGGAACACACCGAGGCGCACGTGGCGGATCTGTTCCTTGAGAAGGTCGGCCGGGCGGAAGTCGTGCACATGGTGGAGCATGCGGGCGAGGACTTCCGTCCGCAGATCCGGCAGGCCGAGGAAGCGCTCAACGACCTCGAAAAGGACCGGTACGGGCGCGGGCTGTTCAAGGGGGAAGACGGCGCGAAGCGCTACGCCGACCAGTACGCCAAGCTGGAGGATCGGCTCGCCTCACTCAAGGACATGCAACGCGACGCCAAGCCCGCCGGTGTGGAGGCGGTGCCCACCGGTCGGACATACGGCGACCTGTGGAAGGCCGCGAGTGTGGAGGGCAAGAGGAATCTCCTCCTGGACGCCGGGGCATACGTGGAAGTGGCCCCGGCGAAGCGGGGAGCACGCAAGATGGACACATCTCGTCTCGCTGTCTCCTTCGGGGAGGACGGCAGGATCCGCCGCGCGGGCGCGGATGGTAAGGACGTGGAGGAGGCTGCCCTGGAACTTCCGGCGGACATGTCCTCGGCGGAGGCCAAGGACCTCCTCCCCAGCACCCGCTAGGACCGAGTGGCGGGGTCGTGCCGACCGGCGCCAGTGAGTTCCCTGCCGCCGGGCCATGCGATGGCTCAAGAAGAGCCCGACATTTGGTTGGGCCAAGCGCGGCGATGACCGGTACTTGAGCCCCCGCCCCGGCCGCGGAAACCTGGACGGTCGAGCAGCCGGGGCGGGTGACAACCGCAGGGAATTCCCTGCGGGCCTACGGGCCATGTCTCGACGGTATGGCGGCGTGGCCCAGCGCGAAAGAGGGGGTTGGTGGAGGCGCGCTGGGGCCGTCGATACGTACGCGACGCGCACGCCCGACGCGCACGCCCGACGCGCACGCATGGTTGTGGTGCGCGGCCGGTCCGGACCCGCACCCTCCCCACCGCCTCCCTCCTCCCCCCCCGTGCCGGGGTGTGCTGTGGCCTGCGCGGATCCGGCGGTGGAGAGTGCCAACTGGCGTGTGCAGCAACGCGAACGCGATGAGGGAAATGATCATGCCCCTGACGGCACCCACTCGGGTGGGTGCTGCCCTTGCCCGTACGGCGGCCGGGACCGTGCTCGCCGCCCCGGACCGGCGGTTCATGGCCGTCGCCCGGACCGCCGCTCCGGTCGCCGCACCGAGCCACCACGCCGCCCCGGCCACCGCACCGAGCCACCGCCCCGGCATGCCGCGCCGTGCCGCGTAACCGCGCACCACCAGTACGTCCGCAGTGAATTGCCGTAGTGAATTGACAGAGAGTCAGGAGTCGGATATGGCCGTCTTCTCCGCCGCCGCCGTTGTCGCCACCGCACGCACCCGCGCGCTGCGCCTGATCGCCGGTGCCACCGCCCTCGCCGCCCTCATGGGGGCCGCCGCCACCGGTTCGGCCGCCGCCCCCACCGGCTCGGCCCGGCCTGCCCTTGCCCGGCCTGCCCTTGCCCGGCCTGCCTTTGCCCGGCCTGCCTTTGCCCGGCCCGCGCTGGCCCGGCAGATCCTGTGTACGGACGGGATCGCCCTGGCCACCCGCCACGTCAGCCATGTGCACCCGGCGTCCAGTGCCCGGCAGAACGTCGTCGACACCGCCGACGGCCGGGGCGCCCTCACCAGCTACTGGGGTGACCGCCCCCGCCGGGTCCTCCTGGACACCCGGATGCTGAACGGTCTGCTGAAGCTGCGCACCCATTACCACTACCGGATCGCGCTCTCCGAGATCGTCGGCGGCGACCACGGCAGCCGCTCCAAGCACTACGCCGGGCTCGCCGTCGACATCGACCGCATCAACGGGCGGCACGTCGGAAGTGGCGCCCCGCATCGCCAACTGATGGCCGCCTGCCGGAAGTTGGGAGCCACGGAGGTGCTCGGTCCGGGGTATCCGGGACACCGCACCCATGTGCACTGCGGCTGGCCCCGCTGATCCGGAACGGTTCGCCGGTTCGCCGGGGCGCCGGGGCGCCGGTTCGCAGGGTCGCAGGGTCGCCGGGTTCAGCGGACATCCGGTGGTCGGCCCGTCCGCCGGTCCCGTCCGCCGGCCCCGCCCGTTCTCAGACCGCGTCGTCCGCCAGCTCCGCCACGCCCGTGATCCGGTGCAGCGGATACGTACGGACCTCGTCGGCGGTGTGGTCGTAGGCGGTGACGAAGCCGCCCTCGACCCGTACCGGAGCGATCACGCGCTGGCTGGCGGCGCCGTCCGCGTTGACGTACCCGATCCACAGGGCCGAGTTGGTGAGCACCGCGGCCTGCATGGTGGCGAGGGTCTCCGCGGAGGTGGTCCGGGGGAGGGCGCCCGGGGTCGGGGCGGGGGCGCGGACCGGCTTGCGTTCCGCGGTGGCGGCGAGGTCGCCGGCGCGGATGGCGCGGACCGCCGCTTCGAGGAGGGTGCGGTCGGGGGACGGCGGGCCGTCCGGCACCGGGACGGGTGCGCTGCGCGGCGGGGTGCGGTACGAGTCGGCGCGGGCGATCAGGACGTCGCCGGCGGCGGACTCGGCGGCCGGGGCGTAGCCCATCGCGCGCAGCCCGTCGAGGAGTTGCTCCGGCGAGGTCTGGGCGGCGAGCACCGTCGGGGCGAGCCGGCGCAGGCGGAGCGTGGCGGCGCGGCGGTCGGCGAGGATCTCGGCGAGCAGCGCGTCGTCGTCGCAGCGGACGTAGGCGCTGGCCGCGCCCACCCGCAGCTGGCCGTGCTTACGGGCCACGTCGTCGATGAGGTAGGCGAGCGGCTGGGGGACCGGCGTACGGGAGTGGGTGCTGAGGAACTCCTGGAGTTCGGCGGCCGAGCGGCCGGCGTCCAGGGCGCGGCGCACCGATGCGGGGGTGAAGCGGTAGACCGTCGCACCGCCCTTGGACTCGACGTCGGCGAGCACGTCGAGCGCCTCGGCGAGCGGGCGTTGCAGCGGGCCGGGGGCGACCGCGGTCAGGTCCGCCTGGAGCAGGACGTGGTCGAGCGGTTCGGGGAGCAGCGGGGCGAGGAGGGCGGCGGCGCGGCCGGCCGCGGTGTCGGTCTCGGCGGGCGTGGGGACGGCCGGCTCCGTCGTGCTGCCGAGCAGGGTCCGGCCGTGGGCCGAGAGCGCCCCCCGCCCGGTCACACCGAGCAACTCGGCCTCCTCCAGGGCCCATTGGGCGAGCCGGGAGCGCAGGTCGGCGACGGGTGCGGGGGCGCCCGGGGCGGCGTCACCGGCGGGAGCCGCGGTCCGGACGGCAGCGCCTGTCGGGGACCCCGCCCCGCGCAGCGGACGCTCCCAGCGCAGCCGGTCCAGCACCGCCGCCGCCGGTACGGACGTGCCCGGCGGCAGACCGGCGAGGAGCGTCAGGGCGCGCCGGCGGATCTCGGGCGCCGGGGAGCGGTCCAGGTGCGGGCCGAGCGCGGCCAGCGCGCGCCCCTTCGCGTCGGCCGTGCCGACCACCCCCGGGGTGCGGGTCGCCGTCAGCCAGCCGGCCGCGAGCACCGCCCAGCGCTCGTGATCGGGCAGCTGGAGCCACTCCTCGGCCGCCGGGGTGGCCGCGTACCGCTCGTCGGCCTCGCCGTCGGAGGCGATCAGCCCGGCCCCGTAGGCGAGTTCGAGCCAGAAGGCGGCGAGCTGCTCGGTGGTGTCCAGGGCGGCGGCGGTCCGCTTGAGGTCGCGGACGCTCAGGCCGCCGGCGCGCAGCACGGGCGGCCCGCCCAGGTCCCACTCCTTGAGCAGCTCCTCGACCGTCGCCAGCGCGGTGAACGCCTGGCCCGCGCCGGCGCCGTCCACAAGCTGTGGAGCGCGCTCCGTGACGGGCTCCAGCGCCGGCGGCACCGGCTCGGGGCGGCGGTGCGCGTGCCCGCCCCGCAGGTGCAGCGCCGCCTCCCGCGGCAGGACGACGTTGCGGCCGCCGGCCGGCAGCAGCAGGCCCCGGTCCAGCAGCCAGGTCAGGTGCGGCGCCGGGTGGTCGGTGACACCGCCGTACGGAGGGCCCCACAGCAGTTTGTCGAGGACCGTGACGGACTCGGCGGGCGCGCTGTCGAGCAGCTTCGCCATCCGGGTGCGATCGGAGAACAGCGAGGTCAGCGCGGCGACCGCGGAGACCGGGTCATGGGTGGTGGGCAGCCCGGCCGCCGCGATGATCTGCTGTAGCCGGCCCGGCGACATCCCGGCCGTGGCTTCGGCGACGGTCGGTCCCAGCCCGGTCGGCGACGGGTGCGCGGCGCTCGGCGCCAGTAGCTCGCGGGCCGTGCGCACCAGCCGCAGCCGGTCGTCCGGACCCCACACCAGCGCCTGGGCACGCAGCTGCGCCACCGCCCGGGGCAGCTCGGCGGCGACCGCCTCGTCCCCGGCGTCCCCGCCCATCAGCGCGGCCAGCGTGCCGTACGGACAGGGATCGGGCGCCACCGCCAGCGCCTCGGCGGCCTGGAGCGCGAACCGGTCGAGCCGCTCCACCGCGCGCACCACCGACGCCCGGGTGCCGGCCCGGGTCGCCAGCTGTGTGACGTCGCCGGGCACCGGATTGAGCAGGTCGGGCCGGGCCCGCAGCAGCCCGATGAGCCCGCTGTCGGTGCGGGTCCGAAGCTCCTCGGCGAGGGTGCGGGGGATACCGGTCATTCGTCCTACGTTAGCGGGGCGCGGTGTGTGGGGGCAGTGAGCGGCGGCATGGCGCCGGTGCGCCGTCGCGCGCGGCCCCGTCGGCATTCCGGCCGTGCCGAGCACCGAGGCGGTACCGTCGAGGAGGCAACCAGCGCACGCCGCAGGGGATTTCGTGGGGATCGAGAGCGATCAGCTCGTCTTTGACTATCTGAGCCGGGTGGGCGACCTGGCCCAGCAACGGGGCCTGCCCTCCGCCACCAGGATGCGGCTGGTGACCGGACTGCGGGCCGAGATCACCGAGCAGAACGCCGACTCGGTGTCCGGCGTGAAGAAGGTCCTGGCCCGGCTGGGGACGCCGGAGGCGGTGGTCGCGGCGGCCGGGGGCGCCCCGCCGCCGGAGGAATCGGCGCGGGCGGCCGGGCACCCGGCGCAGACCGGCGATCACCCTCAGCGGTGGACGTCCGCCCGTGACCGGCTCACCGCCCGCGATCGGCTCACCGCCCGCGATCGGCTCACCGCCCGCGAGCGGTTCGCCGACCTCGCCCGGCGCAGCGGCCTCACCGGTAGGGCGAGCGGGAACGGCAAGGCTTCCGCGTACGGCGAGGCCTCCGGGTACGGCGAGGGGGCCGGCGACGGCGCGGTGCCGGGTCCGCGCGCCGGGTCGGCGGTCCCCGCTCCCGACCCCGCGTCGACCGCGGGCCTGCCCCCGCACCTCGCCGGCGCGGACGAGCTGGGCGACGCGGACGACGCCCCGGACTGGTGGCGGCTGGAGCCGGAACCGTTCGGCCCGGGCGAGACCGTGCCCGGATTCGTCGGCGGCATCGAGATCCCGGAGATCTGGCAGCGACCGAAGGGCGAGGGTGCCAAGGCCGGCACACCCGGAGCGGCCGGCCGGCCGTCGCTGAGCAAGGACGGCACGAACCAGGGCGGCACGGACAAGGGCGGCACGAAGGGGAAGCACGGCGGGCAGGACGAGGACGAGGGCGAGGACGAGGGCGGCGCCGAGGGCGCCGCGGCGGTGGACGCCGACGAGGACGGCGGGTCCGCCGCCCGGCCGCCGCTCGGCACGCTGCTCCGCCGTGCGCTCGCCCGGCGGCGCGGCGCCACCCGCGGCGCGCCGGTCACGGACGACGCGGACGGTGTCGGGGAGGCGGACGGCGCCGAGGACCAGGACGAGGCCGCCGGGCCGATCCCGCTCCGGGCGTGGCTCAGCCCGGTCCCCACCCTGGCCGTGCTGCTGCTGGTGGCCGGTGCGGTGCTGGGGTCGTGGCTGGCGCTGGCGGGCGGCTGGGCGCTCGCCTACGTCTCGCGGCGGCTGACCCGGACCGAGGCGAAGTTCGCGGCGCTCGGGCTGCCCGGGATCGTCGCGGGCAGCATGGTGGTGTGGCTGTGGGGCCGCTTCGACCGCCGCTGGGGCGAGCCGATCGCCCAGGGCCGGCTGGGGCAGGAGCTGCTCGACGGCCTGCCGGTGACGGCCCGGGTCGCGGCCGTCGCCTCGGCGCTGTTCCTGCTGTGGCGGATGCGGCGGACGGCACGCTGAGCGGGGCGAGGCAGGGCGGGGCCCCGCCCCGCGCCCGTGCGGGTCAGCCGCCCGGCGTGGGCACCAGCGTCTTCTCCGTGCCCAGGGCGCCGGCCGTGGAGTCCGCGTTGAGCGCGAGCTTCCCGCCGGGCCAGCGCACCACGAGGTCGTTCGCGCGCCCGTCGCCGCCGCCGAAGGCCCCCAGCGTCACCAGGGAGGCGCTGCGCCACGCGGACTTCGGCTTCTGGAGCTGCTGCTCCTTGGTGAGCTTGCGGCCCACCGCGTTCTCGAACACCGAGACCTCACCGTCGGCCCAGCGGACGAGCAGGTCCTGGCCGCCCGCCGCACCGCTGAGGTCGCCGGCGACGACGTCCCGGGCGTAGGTCCAGGTCTTGTTGGCCGGGAGGAGCTTCTGCTCGGCGTGCAGGCCCTTGCCGTCGACGTTCGGGTAGACGCTGACATGGCCGTCGGACCAGCGCACGAGGAGGTCGTCGGCGCGTGTGGAGCCGCCGTCGAAGCGGCCCGCGGCGATCCCGTGCGCCCGGGTCCAGACGCTGCCGCCGGGGCGCAGCCGGACCTCGTTGCGCAGCTTGCTGGTTTCGTCGACGTCCTTGTAGAGCGTCAACTCGCCGTCCGACCAGCGGACGACGAGATCGTTGGTACCGCTGCCGGTGAAGTCGCCCGCGGTCATCAACGAGGCATGCTTCCAGGTGGAGTTGGGGCCCACCAGCTGCACTCCCTGTGTGAACCCCTGCTTGCCGTCGCCGGGGTACAGCGTCAGCTCGCCGTCGGACCAGCGCACGATCAGGTCGCTGTTGCCGTTGCGCACGGAGGCGCTGTGGAAGCGGCCGGAGGTCATCACCGTGGCGTAGCTCCAGGTCCCCGCGTCCCCCAGGGGGTTGTCGGAGTCCGGCGGCGAACCGGCGACCGCCTGCCGGTAGAGCCGGAGGACGTCGCCGTCGAACTGCGAGCTGTAGGAGATGTGGTCGTAGCGTCCGCCGGTCTGGTAGCCGCCGATGACGCCGACGAGGTTGCCGCGCCTGCCGTCGAAGTTCTCCAGGAACGGGCCCCCGCTGACGCCCGACTTGAACCCGTCGCACTGGATCTCCATGAACCGGCCCTGGAAGGCGCTGGTGTCATTGGTGCACTGCAACGGAGTCTTCTGGCCACCGGGGTAGCCGGTCACGGTGATGTCCTTGCGCGCCAGCTTGGCCGCGGGGACGGAGGTGAGCTCGTTGCCCCGACCGGTGGCGTCCTCCAGCAGCTGGCCCTGGGCGTTCGGGCCGACGCGCAGCAGGGCGAAGTCCACGTCGTCATCGGGCTTCGCCTGGCGGTAGCGCCCGTCGATCCAGACCTGGCCCGGCTGCATCGGGAAGATGCCGTACGGCGTCTCGCCGGGCTGCCCCGCCTTGGTCGCGCCGGCGCGGTAGCCGGGGACGAAGGCCACGTGGGTGTACGGCTTGTCGCCCTTGAAGCAGTGCGCCGCGGTGATGACCAGGCTCTTGATGGGGGAGGCCACGGAGCCGGCAGAGCAGAACTGGTTGGCGGTCGCCGTCCCGTCGTCGGTGCGGATGAGGAACACGCCGACCGTGGCGACGCCTTCGTCCCTCGGTTTGGTCGGCGCCTTCAACGACCGCTTGCTCCGGGGCGCCCCGTCCGGCCCGGCGGCGCTCCCCGGAGCCGGTGCCACCGGCACGGCCTGCTGTATGCGCTCCGGCGTCCAGTACCGCTGCTCCTCCTTCGCCCGCTGGATGTCGTGGGCGGTCACGCTCGGGGGCGTTGGGGAGGCGGGGGCCGGGGGCGGCGGCGGAGCGGCCGGGGCGGCGCCGGCGACGGCCGCGAACGCCGCGGCGCCACCGGCGAGCGCGACCCCGACGGCCATGGTGAGGGCGCGTTTCGCGGGCTTGGTCCGCAACCGGTGCGCGCCTCCGGCCGCCCCCTTGCGTCGCAGGCGTATGCGTCCGGTCGAACGTATGGGTTTCATCTGGTGTTCAAGTCTCCCGCTGACAGCTCATCAGGCAGTGGTCGGAGAAGGATCAGCCGTGGGTCAACGGCCCCCCGGGTCGTCCCCGCAGTATGGGCCAATGCTTACCGAGGGCGAAGCGCGGGCCAGAAGTTGCCGGCGCCTCTGCGACCCGAAGCCGACCGTGGACGACCTCAAGAACTGGTCGGCGAGGTCGCGAGGCAGCACCGGGACACAGGGGTCAGGAACGGTTCTTCTTCGCCAGCCGCTGCTGCACCTCGTCCAGGATCTTGTCGGCCGCCGTGTAGCCGATGCCCTGGATCCACAGCTGGTCGTCGACGCGGAAGGAGCGGCCGGTGGTGACGGCGTGCAGGTGCTTCCAGAGGCCGCCGGCGGTGATCTGGGCCTCCTTGGACTTCTGCGGGGTGCCGTAGGAGGAGTAGAAGACGGCGTCGGCGTCGGCCTGGTTGATCTGTTCGGGGCTCACCTCGCGCATCAGGCCGTCCGGGGCGCCGTCGACGACGTCGGTGGGGCCGGTGCCGAGGTCGGCGAGGACGGTGCCGATGTAGCTCTGGCAGCCGTAGAGGCGGGTGTCGGCGCCTTCGACGAAGCGGACGACGTTGGTGCGGAGGTGCCGAGCCGCGGCCGGGCCGCCGAGGGCCCCGGTGACCCGCTCGGCGTGTGCGCGGTACGCGGCGGCGGCCCGCCTGGCCTCGGGGATCCTGTTGAGGGCGGCGGCGTGGGTGGCGAAGTTCTGCTTCCACGGATAGCCCGTGGTCTCGGTCATCACCGTCGGGGCGATCTTCGCCAGCTGGTCGTAGCGTTGGCCGTCGCGGACCTTGCTGGTCAGGATCAGATCGGGCTTCAGGGCGGCGACCGCCTCCAGGTTCGGGGCGCCGATCCTGCCGACGTCCTTGATGCCGGCGACCCGGTCCTTGGGGAGGTAGTCGAGGAAGCCCGACGCGACGTCGGAGCGGGTGGCGCCGACCGGCTTGACGCCCAGGGTGATCGCGGAGTCCAGTTCGGCGGTGTCCAGGACGACCACCCGCTGCGGGGTGTTGGGCACCCGCACGGTGCCCATCGCGGTCCGCACCGGGTGGGTGCCGTCGCCGGTCGCCGGCTCGGCCCAGGTCACGGTCGGCTGCCCGGGGCAACGGGCGGCCTTGAAGGAGCCGTTGGCGCCGGAGGAGGACGCGTCGTCGCCGGCGCCGCACCCGGACAGCAGCAGGGCGGCGCCGAGGGCGGTCGCGGCGGCCACGACGGTGGTGGTGGAGGGGCGGGGCATGAGAGGTCCTTTCGTGGGGAGTGCACGGTGGACGGCCTCCGGCCGGGCCGCGGTGGTCAGTGCGGCGGGGCCGCCGCAGTGGGCCGCCAGGGTCGGCCCGGCACCACCAGGGGCGAGCCCGTGACCGGATCGGGCACCACGACCGAGTCCAGGCCGAAGACCTCGCCGACCAGCTCGGCGGTGACGACCTCGCCGGGCGGCCCCTGGGCGACGATCCGTCCGGCCTTCATCGCCACCAGGTGGTCGGCGTAGCGGGCGGCCTGGTTGAGGTCGTGCAGGACGGCCACCACGGTGCGGCCCCGGTCGTGGTTCAACTGCCGTACCAGGTCCAGGACTTCGACCTGGTGGGCGATGTCGAGGTAGGTGGTCGGTTCGTCCAGCAGGAGCAGGTCGGTCTCCTGGGCCAGGGCCATCGCGATCCAGACGCGCTGGCGCTGGCCGCCGGAGAGTTCGTCCACCGCGCGGTCCGCCAGCGCGGCCACGTCGGTGCGCGCCATCGCCTCGCCGACCGCCCGCTCGTCCTCCGCCGACCACTGCTGCCACCAGCGCTGGTGCGGCTGACGGCCGCGGGCCACCAGATCGGCGACGGTGATCGCCTCGGGCGCGACGGGCGTCTGCGGCAGCAGCCCCAGCGACCGGGCGACCCTCTTGGTGGGGATGCGGGCGAGGTCCGTGCCGTCCAGCAGGACCGCGCCGCCGCGCGGTCTCAGCAGCCGGCCCAGGGCGCGCAGCAGCGTCGACTTGCCGCAGGCGTTGGGGCCGACGATGACGGTGACCGCGCCGTGCGGCACGTCCAGGTCCAGGTCCGTGATGACCGTGCGGTCCTCGTAGGCGAGGGTCAGCGCACGGGCGGCGAGACGGCTGCCGGCCGGGCCCCCGTCGGCGACCCCCGGCCCGCCCCGCTCCTGTTGCCCGCCCCGACCCACCGCCGGCCCGGTCCCGTCGGTCCCCACGCCCTCGTCGGTCCGCACGCCGTCACCCGTCGGCCCGGTCTCGGTCACGCTGTTCCTCCTGCCGCGGCACGGCCACGGGCGCGGTGTCCCCTGACGATGAGCCAGATCAGATACGGGGCGCCGACGGCGGCGGTCAGCACGCCGACCGGCAGCTCCGTCGGCGCGAAGAGCTTGCGGGCGAGCAGGTCGCCCAGGACGACGACGAAGGCGCCCAGCAGCGCCGAGCACAGCAGCGGGATCTGGGCGGTGCGTGCCATCCGGCGGGCGATCTGCGGGGCCAGCAGGGCCACGAAGTCCACCGGCCCGGCCGCGCCCGTCGCCATCGACGCCAGGACCACACCGACCGCCACCAGACCGAGGCGGGTACGGCCCAGCCGGACGCCCAGCGCGGTCGCGGTGTCGTCGTCCAGCGCGACGGTCCGCTGGGCGCGCGCCGCCCACAGCACGCCCGGGAGCAGCGCCAGCAGCGCCCACCCCAGGGGCGCCGCCTCCGCCCAGCCGCGCCCGTTGAGCGAGCCGGTCATCCACACCTGGGCCTGCTGGGCGACGAGGTAGTCGCCCTTCGTCAGGAACAGGTGGCTGACGGAGCGGAGGGCGACCGCGCACCCGATGCCGATCAGCACGAAGCGGGTGGCGTGCAGACCGCCGCGCCAGGCGAAGACGTACACCAGCCCGGCGGCCAGCACCCCGCCGGCGACGGACAGATACGGCAGGACGGCGTACGAGGTGACGCCGAACGTCATCGCACCGACCGTCAGCGCGCTCGCGCCCTGGCTGATGCCGATGATGTCGGGACTGGCGAGCGGATTGCGGGCCACCGTCTGGATCAGCGCACCGGCGACCCCGAACGCCGCGCCGGTCATCAGCCCGACGGTCATCCGCGGCAGCCGCAGGGTGCCCACGACCAGTTCCTGTGTCGACGGCCTGCCGAGCAGGACGTCGACGACCTCGGACGGGGCGACGAAGCTCTCACCGACGCACAGGTACGCCACGCACACGGCGGCCAGCAGGACGGTCAGCGCGGCGGCGACCACGGCCGCCCGGCGGTGCACCAGGAACGAGCCACCGCCGACCCGCACCAGGGCGTGCCCGGTGGGGCGCCCGAGGACCTTGCCGGGAGCGGCGGTCGAGGGAGCGGTCATGCCGCCACCACCGCCTTCCGCCGCACCAGCGTCACCAGGAACGGCACCCCGATCAGCGCGGTCATCACACCGGCCGGCACCTCCGACGGCGGGAAGAGGACCCGTCCCACCGTGTCCGAGACCAGCACGACGACCGGGCCGAGCAGCGCCGCCATCGGCAGCACCCAGCGGTGGTCGCCGCCCACCAGTGCGCGGGCCAGGTGCGGGACGGCCAGGCCCACGAAGGCGATCGGGCCGGCCGCGGCAACCCCGGCGCCGGTCAGCACCGTCGCCCCCAGCCCGCCCACGACCCGCACCGTGGCGACCCGCTGGCCCAGGCCCCGGGCGACGTCCTCGCCGAGCGCCAGGGCGTCCAGACCGCGCGCGACGGACACCACCAGCACCGCACCGACCAACAGGAACGGCCAGATCCGGGCGGCCACTTCGGCGTCCCGGCCGGTGAGCGAGCCGACCTGCCAGAACCGGAACTCGTCCAGGGCAGCGGCCTTGGTGGTCAGGATCGCCATGCTCACCGACACCAGGAGCGCGTTGATGGCCGCGCCGGAGAGCGCGAGCTTGACGGGGGTGGCGCCGCCCCGGCCGCGGGAGGCGATGGCGTAGACGACGACGGCGGCGATCCCGGCACCGGCGAACGCGAACCAGACGTAGCCGGTCAGGGTGTGGACGCCGGCGAAGGCGAGGGCGATCACCACGGCGACCGAGGCGCCCTGGCTGATGCCGAGGATGCCCGGGTCGGCGATCGGGTTGCGGGTGATGCCCTGCATGACCGTGCCGGCCATCGCCAGCGCGGCGCCGACCATCAGCCCGATCTCGGTGCGCGGCAGCCGCAGGAAGCGGATGACCTGGGCGGCGTCGCCGTCGCCGCCGTGGACGAGGGCGTCCAGCACCTCGGACGGCGCGAACGGCCGGCTGCCGACGGCCAGCGACAGCAGCACCGCGAGCAGCAGGGCGAGCAGCGCCACCACCGTCAGGCCGAGCCGACGGCCGGGCGTCCGGGGCTTCATAGGCGCATCTCTTCGTGGTGGGTGGCCGGATGCAGGTTAGGTAAGGCAGGGCTAAGCGTACGGCCCCGGTCCGGCGGCCCGGGGCCCCGCCTGCACAATGGCAGGCATGGCTGCGCACCCCCTGACGGTCGGATTCGACCTCGACATGACGCTGATCGACTCCCGACCCGGCATCAAGGCCGCCTACCAGGAGCTGGCCGCCAGGACCGGTACCCGCATCGACGCCGACGCCGCGGTGACCCGGCTGGGCCCGCCGCTGGAGGAGGAGATCCGCCGCTGGTTCCCCGAGGAGCGGGTGGCGGAGATCAGCAACCTGTACCGCGCGCTGTACCCGCACCACGCGATCGAGGGGACGCTCGCCCTGCGCGGGGCGCGGGAGGCCGTCGCCGCGGTGCGGGCGGCCGGCGGCCGGGCGATCGTGGTGACCGCCAAGTACGAGCCGAACGCCCAACTGCACATGGTGCACCTGGGCATCGAGCCGGACGCGGTCATCGGCTCGCTGTGGGCCGAGGCCAAGGCGGAGGCGCTGCGCGAGTACGGCGCGCGGGTCTACGTCGGCGACCACACCGGTGACGTACGGGGGGCGCACGCCGCGGGCGCGCTGTCGGTGGCCGTGCCCACCGGCCCGTGCGACGAGCGGGAGCTGCGGGCGGCCGGCGCGGATGTGCTGCTCGGCGACCTCACGGCCTTCCCGGAGTGGCTGGGGCGCTACCTCGCTGACGGGGTCGACGGGGTCGATGTGGTCGACGATGCCGGTGATGCCGGCGATGCCGACGCCCCGGACGCCGCCTCGGCCTGACGCCGTTGCGCCACGGCGGAACGCACCAGTCCGGCGGCGGCGATCAGGAAGCCGAGGCCCATCAGCATGCACAGCCAGTAGAAGGCGGACGGTAGCGGGTGGGTCCCGAGGAACAGCGGTGCCACCGTGGCGAGAGTGGCCACTGCGCCAACAAGGAACATGATCGCGCCGATTCGGACCAGCAGATCCCCGGCCTGGGGAGTTTCGTCAGACACCTGACCAGGGTAAGTCCGGGCCAGAGGCACCGAGGATCCACCCGGCGGCGTCTTGTCACCGGTCCGGGGACCATTAGCCTTGGTGGTGGCGGGTCCTGCGGCCCGCTGCATTGCTATCCAGACCTTCTTCCGCAGCTTCCGCGGTAGACCCAGCCCAGATTTTCCAACGAGTACGAGGACGAGGACAGACGTGCCTACCGGCAAGGTCAAGTGGTTCAACAGTGAGAAGGGCTTCGGCTTTCTCTCCCGCGATGACGGCGGTGACGTCTTCGTGCACTCGTCGGTGCTGCCCGACGGCGTGGCCGCGCTCAAGCCTGGCCAGCGCGTCGAGTTCGGCGTCGTCGCAGGCCAGCGCGGTGACCAGGCGCTGTCCGTGACTCTCCTCGACCCGGCCCCCTCGGTCGCCGCGGCCCAGCGCCGCAAGCCCGACGAGCTCGCCTCGATCGTCCAGGACCTCACCACGCTCCTGGAGAACGTCACCCAGCAACTGGAGCGCGGCCGCTACCCGGAGAAGGCGCACGGCGCGAAGATCGCCGGCATGCTCCGCGCGGTCGCCGACCAGCTCGACGTCTGACCCCGCACAACCGGGTCGGCCGCCCGCGCCGGTGCGGCCGACCCGATCGAACGGACGTAGTACCTCACACGAAAGCCAGCGCATCGCGGCCGAGGGGCGGCACCAGCCCCTCGGCCGCGGCGCGGGTGAGCAGCCCGCGCACCGCGGCGTAGCCGTCCTCGCCGAGGTCGGCGGTGAACTCGTTGACGTACAACCCGATGTGCTGGTCGACCACCTTCGGGTCCATCTCCTGCGCGTGCTCCAGGACGTACGGGCGGGAGGCCTCCGGGTCGTCCCAGGCCATCAGGACGGACGTGCGGACGGCGGCCGCCAGCTCCCGCAGCGTCCGCTCGCCCAGCGACCGCTTGGCGATGATCGCGCCGAGCGGGATCGGCAGCCCGGTGGTCTGCTCCCAGTGCTCGCCCATGTCGGCCAGGCAGACCAGACCGTAGTTCTGGTACGTGAAGCGCGCCTCGTGGATGACCAGCCCGGCATCGACCTTCCCGTCCCGGACGGCCGGCATGATCTCGTGGAACGGCAGCACCACGACCTCCCCGACCCCGCCCGGCACCTCGGCCGCCGCCCACAGTCGGAACAGCAGGTACGCGGTGGACCGCTCGCTGGGCACCGCGATCGTCTTCCCGGCCAGGTCCGCGGCCGTGCCCTGCTGCCGGCCGAGCACCAGCGGCCCGCAGCCGCGCCCCAGCGCCCCGCCGCAGGGCAGCAGCGCGTACTCCTCCAGGACCCGGGGCAGGACGGCGTAGGAGACCTTCAGGACGTCGAACTCACCGCGCTCGGCCATGCCGTTGGTGCGGTCGATGTCGGCGAGGGTGACCGCCAGCTCGGGACCGTCCGGGACCCGGCCGTGCGCCAGCGCGTCGAAGACGAAGGTGTCGTTCGGGCACGGCGAGTACGCGATGTTCAGCGGCCGGGGCACGGGTTCCTCCTCAGGAACGGTGGGGTTCCGGGGCCGGTCCGGCGGCCGCGGCCACCAGGGCTCCGGGGAACGTACGGAAGGCGTCGGTGAGCGCGGCGAGGGCGTCCCCGATCCGCCAGGCGGCGCGGTCGCGGGGGCCGACGGCGTTGGAGACCGCACGGACCTCCAGGACGGGCACACCGTGCGCGGCGGCCGCCTCGGCGACCCCGAAGCCCTCCATCGCCTCGGCCCGCACGCCCGGGTGACGCTCCGCCAGTTCGGCGGCGCGCGCGGCGCTGCCGGTGACCGTGGAGACCGTGACGACCGTGCCGGTGACCGCGCCGGCCGCCGCCGCGACGGCCTCGACGAGCGCCGGATCGGGCCGGTGCCGCACCGTGCCGAAGCCCAGTGCGGTGACCGGAACGAAGCCGTCCGGGGTCTCGGCGCCCAGATCCGCCGCGACGATCGCGTCCGCGACCACCACCGCGCCCAGCGGCGCGGCGGGGGAGAAGCCGCCGCCGATACCGGCCGAGACCACCAGGTCGTAGGGCTGCCCGACGACCGCCGCGGCGGTCAGCGCGGTGGCCGTACCGGCGGCCGCAGCGGCCGGGCCGACACCCGCGGCCAGCACCTCGACCACTGTCGCCGCGCCGGCCGCGCACCGCAGCAGCGGGGAGCCGCCGGGCAGCTCGGCCGGCGGCCCGGTGCCGTCCAGCGCGGCGACCACCGCATCCCGCTCGGCGGCCACCGCCGTGACGACCAGCACCCGCATCAGAACGCCCCCACGGCCCGCGACCGGAGCCCGGCGCCCAGCGCGCTCAGAGGGCTCAGTCCTTCTGCTTCAGCGTGAAGTGCCACATCGTCGTCGGGCCCTCGCTCTTGCCGATCTCCGCGACCTGGAGCGTGACGTCCTTGGCGTACGACGTCTGGCCGGTCGCCGGGTTCTGCTGCATGAAGAGGGTGTCCGCGTCGAAGCTGCGGTACGTCTGCTTGCTGGGCTCCCGCATGACGGGGCCCGCGCCGATGACGATCCAGCCGGACTTGGCGACGCTCGGGTCGACGCCGACGCGCACCTTCTCGCCCGGGTGGACGGTGATCGTCTTGCCACCCTTCTTGGTGATGCAGGCGGCGATTTCCTTCCGCGACAGGTCCTGGCCGTGGCCGTCGCAGCCGGGGGTCGCCTCGGCCGTCACCGTCGACGAACCGACGGTCACGGTCGCGAGCGCGGTCGGCTTCTCGCAGGCGGAGAGGGCCAGCAGACCCAGGGACACGGCACCGAGGGTGGCAGCGGCGCGGCGGCCCTTGCCCGAGGAGATCAACGCAACGGTCATACGGGCAGGCTATCTGGCCCTCCGGCCCGCGCCACGCGCGGGTACGGCGTGCCGCGCCACCCGTCGCGGGCCGGCGCCCGCCCCGCGCGGGCGTCAGGCCACCCGGGGCGTGGACGTACCGCCGCGCCGCCCCGCGCTCAACAGCCCCCGCACGGCCAGCGCCGCGCCCAGCGCCACCAGCCCCGCCGCCACCCACATCCCCAGTACCCCGATCAGCGGCAACGAGATGCCGATCGCACCGCCCACCACCCACGACAGCTGCAACGCCGTCTCCGACCGGGCGAACGCGGAGGTCCGCACCTCCTCCGGCACATCGCGCTGGATGATCGCGTCCAGCGACAGCTTCGCCAACGCCTGGCACAGCCCCGCGGTGGCTGCCACCGCCGTCACCACGACCACCGCCAGCGCGCCGTAGAACACCGCGGCGAGCACCGTCGCCCCCAGCGCCAGCCCCAGCACCGCCGCGATGATCCGCTCCGGCCCCCGGGCCTTCAGCCACGCCCCGACCGCAGTCCCCAGCGCGTTGCCGACGCCGGCCGCCACCGCCACCAGCCCCAGCGAGGCGGCCGCGCCCAGCCCGCCCAGCGGGTGCTCGCGCAGCAGGAAGGCCAGGAAGAACGTCAGGAAACCGGAGAGCGACCGCAGCGCCGCGTTCGCCTGGAGCCCGTGCAGCACCGACGGCCCCACCGACCGCAGCCCCGGCTTCGGCGGCCGGCCACGGCGGTCACCCGCCGCCTCGTGGGACGCCAGCCGGGCCCGCCGCTCGCCCTTCGCCGAGTCGACCTTGTGCGGCAGCGAGAACGACAGCGCCGTGCCCGCCACGAACACCACGAACGCCCCGTACAGCGGCCAGCTCGGCCCGATCAGATGCAGCCCGGCCCCGGCAGGCGCCGCCACCCCGGTCGCCAGCAGCCCCGCGAGCGTCACCCGCGAATTGGCCTTGACCAGCGAGATCCGCGGCGGCAACAGCCGCGGCACCACCGCGCTGCGGACCACGCCGTACGCCTTCGACGACACCAGCACCCCCAGCGCCGCCGGATACAACTCCAGACCGCCGGTGGCCACCGCGCCCGACATCGTCAGCGCCAGCAGCGCCCGGGCCAGCATCGCGCCCGCCATCGCCGCCCGACGGCCGTGCGGCACCCGGTCCAGCAGCGGCCCGACCACCGGCGCGAGCAACGCGAACGGCGCCATCGTCACCGCGAGATACAGCGCCACCCGGCCGCGCGCCTCGTGCGTCGGCACCGAGAAGAACACCGTCGAGGCCAGCGCGACGGTGATCATCATGTCGCCGGCGGAGTTCACCGCGTGCAGCTCGATCAGCTTGGCCAGCCCGGACTCGCCCGCACCGTGCGCATGTGTCGCGCGTCGAACCCGCCGCGCCGCGCCGGTGAACGGCCGGCGCAGCGCCCGGCCGACCGCCCGACCCGCCCGCCTGACCCGGCCGTCCCCGAAGCCGCCCCGCGTCGACGCCCGCGACACCCGGGACGGCTTCCGTGCCGACACTCTCGACGACCTCCGCGATGCCTTCGCCACCTTCGACACCCTTGACGCCCTTGCGGCAGCAGCCACCCGGCCATACTGCCCCAACTCGCCCGGGAGATGATGGTTTCGCCCACCTGTCGCGCGGGGCGCGCCGATTCGTCGTCGCTGCTGTTGACATTTGCCGCTCCCACCGAGGAGTCGTACACCGTTGAAGGGGTAGCGTGTGTAACGCGCCACCGGCGGTCGGAAGCGGCCGCGTGTCTCATCGCCTTCCGCGATCCCGCAGAATGGTGCGTATGAGGTGCGCTCGGCCTAACCGATCGGGCGCGGACGTCGACGCGGTCCCCAGGTCCGCTCCGCCCGCCCCGGTCACCGCCGGTCGTCCGGACGGACAGGACAGCTCCGGTTGGCGCACTCGTGCGACGGCGTAGAAGAGAGAATCGATTCTTGTGAGTGCTGCGATGCGAAGCCGGACCCCCGACCGCCTGTGCGTCGAGGCGGTCGACCTTGCCCGGGCCGCGGCGGAGGACGTCGCGCTCCCCGGCATGGTGGGCGAGCACCTCGGAGCCGTCGCCGACGGCGACCGCGTCGTCACCCACCTCTTCGCCGCCGACGAGCCCGGCTACCGCGGCTGGCGCTGGGCCGTGACGGTCGCCCGGGCCTCCCGTGCGAAGATCGTCACCCTCGACGAGGCGGTGCTGATGCCCGGCCCCGACGCGCTGCTGGCCCCCGAGTGGGTGCCCTGGAGCGAGCGGCTGCGCCCCGGCGACATGGGCCCCGGCGACCTGCTGCCCACCGAGGCCGACGACCTGCGCCTGGAGCCCGGATTCTCCGGCGAGGACGGCCCGCCGCCGAACTCCGCCGTCGCGGAGGGCATGGCCGCGGACGTCGCCGACACGGAGGAGGCCGACGTCCTCCCCGGCTCCCCGGCGGTCCAGCCCGCGCCCACCCGCGGCGGTATCGCGGACATCGCCGAGGAACTCGGCATGCGGCGCGCCCGGGTGCTGTCCCGCTACGGCCTGCACGCCGCCGCCGACCGCTGGGAAGAGGCGTACGGCGCCAAGACCCCGATGGCCCAGGCGGCCCCCGCCACCTGCATGACCTGCGGTTTCCTCACCCCCCTCACGGGCTCCCTGCGCCAGGCCTTCGGCGTCTGCGCCAACGAGTTCGCGCCCGCCGACGGCCGGGTCGTCTCCCTCTCGTACGGGTGCGGGGCGCACTCCGAGGCCGCCGTGATGCCCAAGCCGCCGCGGCCGGCGCCGCCCGTCGTCGACGAAACCGTCGTCGAACCGCTGGCCTTGCGGCCGGAGCGGGACGGCGGGTCGGTGGAGGAGGCCGGGCCGGCGGAGGAGCTGGGCCACAGCTGATCGCTTGCGCTTGGCCGGCCTCCCACGTTGCCGGTCCGCTGCGCTTGGCCGGCCTCCCACGTTGCCGGTCCGCTGCGCTTGGCTGGCTTCCCACGTTGCCGGCTTTCCCGCCGTGGGGGTTGCTGTGTGTTTTTCCCGCCTTCGGCGGGAGCGGGTGGGGTTTGTGGGCCGGGGGTGCCTGGTGTGTGTGGTGGGTTGCGGGGGTGGTCCTCCGGGGCCTGTTGTGTGGACTGCTTCGCTTTACGTCCACACAACAGGCCCCGGCCTCCGAGCACCGCGTCCTCACCGCCTTCGCGGCCCACCTGGCCGCCGCGCTGGACCAC
>NZ_JBEZIX010000045.1:0-97152 GCF_040651315.1 Streptomyces sp. NPDC048506 | reverse complement strand
CACTCGTATCCCACCCCCACCGGCCTTCTTCCTTCCCACCCACGGGAGGGTGGGGGCCGGAGGGGCTGGGTGTCCGGACGTAAAGCGAAGCAGTCCGGACACCCAGCCCCGCAGGACCACACCCGCAGCCAAGCAGCCCCGCGCAGCGGCACAGCCCGCCGCAGGCGCCACGGCGAGAAAGCCAACAACGTGGGGAGAACGCCGGCCGCCAGGCCACGGCGGGCCAGACAACAACGTGGGGAGAACGCCGGCCGCCAAGGCCACGGCGAGCAAACCCAGCAATGTGGGAAAAAAGCCAAGCGCAGCGAAAAGCTGGACGCCCCGACGAGTCTGGGTGACACTCGTTCTCGTCGGGGGATCCAACGGTGCAATGAGGCAGAAGTTGGATCAAAGTACGATGGTGGACGGCCGCGCAACGCGCGTAGAGTCCTGGCAGCCAATTCCGGCCAGGCACCACAGCCGCTGCCTGCACCTCCTCCCCTGGGGGTGCCTCCCAGATGTACACGGAGACACCTGCACCAATGGGCACCAGCACCACGTCCGCGTCCACTCCCGAATCCGAAGGCGCCGTCGAGACCCGCGGCATCGAGCCCGTTCCCGATCATGAGCGCCGGGGCCGCGTCCGCGAGCTCTTCCCCACCTGGGTCGCCGCCAACATCAGCGTGTTGTTGCTCACCATGGGGGCCTCGCTGGTGATCAACAACGGCTTGAACTTCTGGCAGGTGCTGGTGGTGGCCGCCATCGCGTCCGCCGTCTCCTTCGGCATGGTCGGCCTGCTGTCGGTCTCCGGTAAGTGGGGCGGCGCCCCGGGCGCGATGCTCTCCCGGGCCGCCTTCGGCGTGCGCGGCAACTACTTCCCTGGCGCGATCCTGTGGGTCGCCCGCTTCGGCTGGGAGACGATCAACGCGGTCACCGGCGCGTACGCCATCCTGACCGTGCTGCACCTGGTCTTCGGCATCAAGGCCAACAACGCGCTGATCGTCGTCACCCTGCTCGGCTTCGTCGGCTGCACGTTCCTGGTGAGCGGCATGGGCCGCAAGGCGCTGAACGTGTGCAACAAGTACTCCACGTACCTCTTCAGCGCGATCAGCGTGGTGGTGCTCGGCTATCTGATCGTCGAGATGCCCTGGGGCGACATCCTCCACAAGTCGCCCGGCAGCGCCGCCCTGATGGTCGCCGGTATCGGCACCATCGCGGCCGGCGGTATCAGCTGGGTCCCCACCGGTCCGGACTTCGCGCGCTACCTCCCGCACGCCGCCTCCGGCAAGAAGATCGTCGGCACCACCGTCTCCGGTGCGGCCCTGGTGCTGGTCCCGATGGTGCTCATGGGCGGTGTGATGGCCGTCTCCAACCCGACGCTGGCCAACCAGAACACCGACCCGATGTCGTTCCTCGGCGAGATCCTGCCGCGCGCCATCGCGATCCCGTACCTGCTCACGGCGCTGATCGGGATGATGCTGATCAACAGCCTGTCGATGTACTCCGCGGGCTTCACCGCCCAGACCATGGGCGTCCGGCTGCCGCGCGCCCTGGCCGTCAGCATCAACGCGCTCATCAGCCTGGGCGGCGGCCTGGTCATGATGCTGGTGGCCAAGGACTTCATCGGCCAGTTCATCGCCTTCCTGACGCTGCTCGCGGTCTCCTTCTCCGCCTGGATCGGCGTCTACGGCATCGACATGGCCCGCCGCCGCAAGCTGGCGGTGCGCTACGACGGCGAGAGCCTGATGAACACCGGCCGCACCAGCCGCTACTGGTACGTCGGCGGCTTCTGCTGGCAGGCGATGACCGCCTGGTCCGTGGCGCTGGTCGCGGGTCTGTGCTTCACCAAGGTCCAGTGGTTCACCGGCCCGCTGGCCTCCACCTGGATCGGCGAGAACGGCCTGGGCTGGGCGGCGACGATCGCGATCGCCGCGGTGGTCTTCGCCGTCCTGCCGACGCCCAGGGAGACGGTCCCGGCGAACTCGGACGCGCCGCACACCGAGGCCCGCCAGCCGGTCGAGGTGGGCTGACCCCCGCGCCCACCCGCCCGGCCCGCCCGACGTGGCGGCCGGATCAGCCCCTAGCGATCTGACGCCATGTCAGCTAACGTCCCCTTCGCCAACCGTCCTTGGCGAAGGGGACGTCAGCCATGTCCGACCGCTCCGCGCCGCTCGTCACGGTCCTGCGCTTCAACCTCGTCGACCCGGCGCCGACCCCCGCCACGCTCTCCGCGCGCTACCGGGCCGCCGTCGAGATGGCGGCCTTCGCCGACGACCGCGGCATCACGATGATCCAGACCGAGGAGCACCACGCCACCACCAACGGCTGGATGCCCTCACCGCTCGCCTTCGCCGGCGCCGTCTTCGGTGCCACCCGACGGATCGGCGTCACCCTCTCCGCGCTGATCACCCCGCTGCACGATCCGCTGCGGCTGGCCGAGGACCTCGCCACGCTCGACCTGATCAGCGGCGGCCGGCTGGTCACCGTCGCCGGCATCGGCTACCGGCCCGAGGAATACGCGGCCCACGGCAAGGACTGGACCCGCCGCGGCGCACTCCAGGACGAGGTGCTCAAGACCCTGCTGTCCGCCTGGACCGGTGAGCCCTTCGCCTACCAGGGGCGCACCGTCCAGGTCACCCCGCGCCCGTACACCCGGCCGCACCCGCTGCTGCTGATCGGTGGCAGCTCCCGCGCCGCCGCCCGGCGCGCCGCCCGGCTGGGGCTGCCCCTCTTCCCCAGCGCCCACCTCCCCGAACTGGAGGCGTACTACCACCAGCAGCGCGCCGCCTTCGGCACCGACGGCTGGGTGATGCAACCGCCCGAGCGGACCGCCCTCCTGCACCTCGCCGAGGACCCGGACCGCACCTGGGCCGAGTACGGCGGCCATCTGCTGCACGAGGCGCAGACCTACGCGTCCTGGCAGTCCGCCGACATCCGCTCCGCGGTCCGCTCGTCCGCGCACGACGCCGACTCCCTGCGCAAGGAGGGCGTCTACCGCGTCATCACCCCTGAGGAGTGCGTACGCCTCGCCCAAGAGGCGGGCCCCCAGGGCTCGTTGATCCTGCACCCGCTGTGCGGGGGGATGCCGGTCGACGAGGGCTGGCGCTCCCTGCACCTGTTCGCCGAGCGGGTGTTGCCCCGCCTCACGGGGTGAGGCGGGGCGGGCGGTCGTGGGGCTCCGTGCGGCATCAGCCCTCGGGGTAGAAGACGAAGAGGGTGCAGCCGGTGTCCGAGCGCGGAACGTGCCAGGAGCCCGCGGGGGCGTGCAGGAACGACCCGGCCGGATGGTCCCCGAAGCCGTCGTTGAACGTGCCCGAGACGACGAAGACCTCCTCCGGCCCCGGCTCGTGCACGTCGATCCGCTCCCAGGCGCCGCCCGGGTCGATCTCCAGGACCTGGGCCTTCGCGCCGTTGTCCCCCGTCCACAGGGGGCGGATCCGGACGCCGGGGAACAGCTCCCGCACCGGCGCGTCGGCCACCTCCGACCACACGTAACCTGGCATCTCCTGACCGCTGTTCGCGCTGCTGTGCTGTGTCATGCCCCCACCCTCGCCTCCCGGGGCCCGCTCCCCCAGTGTCAGAAAAGACTCCCTCGGGTACTTTCCTGCCATGCCTCTCGCCCGCCCCGCCGCCCCCTCCGACGCGGGCCGTGGAGAGCCCCACCGTGTGGTGGCGCTGGTCCACCCGCCCCAGGGCCCCTTCGAACTCGGCTGCGCCGCCGAGGTCTTCGGCACCCGCCGCACCGGTCTGCCCGCCCACTACGACTTCACGGTGTGCACCGAGGTCCCGGGCCCGGTACGGACGACGGCGGGCTACGACATGCTGGTCGCCGAGGGGCTGTCCGCACTGGCGACGGCGGACACGGTCGTCATCCCGGGCTGGATACCGCAGGACGAGCCGCTGTCCCCCGCCGTGCGCGAGGCCCTGCTCGGCGCCCGCCGGAACGGCGCCCGCCTGATCACCATCTGCTCCGGCGTCTTCGCCCTGGCGCAGACCGGCCTGTTGGACGGTCGCCGGGCGACCACGCACTGGGCCCGGGCGGCCGAACTGGCGGCCCGTTTCCCCCGGGTGCAGGTCGATCCGGGAGTGCTCTACATCGACCACGGCGACGTGGCCACGAGCGCGGGGTCCGCGGCCGGGGTGGACCTGTGTCTGCACCTCGTGCGCAGCGACCACGGCGCGGCGCACGCCGCCCGGATCGCCCGCCACATGGTGATGCCGCCGCACCGTGAGGGCGGCCAGGCCCAGTACGCGGCGCCGCTCCGGGCGGACCGGATCGACCCGGCGCGAGCCATGGACCAGTCGCTGGCCCCGCTGCTGGAGTGGGTGTCCGGCCGGCTGTCCGAGCCGGTCTCCGTCGAGGACATGGCCGGTCGTCTGCGGATCTCCGCCCGCACCCTCGCCCGCCGGTTCGCCGAGCAGCTCGGCACCAGCCCGGGCCAGTGGCTGCTGGGCCGGCGGATCGACGCGGCCCGGACCCTGCTGGAGGAGACCGAGCTGCCCGTCGAGGCGATCGCCCTGCGCGTCGGCCTCTCCTCGGCGACGAATCTGCGCCGCCGCTTCCGGCAGGCGCTGCACACCACACCGGCGGGCTACCGGAGGACGTTCCGCGCGACGGGCAGTGGTGGCTGACGGGGGCGGAAAACAGCGGAAGAGCTGCGGACAAGCTGCGGAAAAAGCTACTGCCCCGGCTCTCTGGTCGAGCCGGGGCAGTACCCAGTACTGAGGAGAAGGACTGGCGGGGGGGTTAGCCCATCTCCTCCAACGCCTTGCCCTTCGTCTCCTTCACGAACTTGAGCACGAAGGGGATCGAGAGCAGGGCGAAGAATGTGTAGATCACGTACGTGCCCGAGAGGTTCCAGTCGGACAGGCTCGGGAAGCTGGCCGTGATGGCCCAGTTGGCGATCCACTGCGCGGAGGCGGCGACGCCCAGCGCGGCGGCACGGATCTTGTTCGGGAACATCTCGCCGAGGAAGACCCAGACCACGACGCCCCAGGAGAGCGCGAAGAAGAGCACGAAGACGTGGGCGGCGATCAGGGCCACGGTGCCTTCGGTGGACGGCAGCGTGCCGGCCGCGGTCTTGGCGGAGAAGGCCCAGGCCTCCAGGGCGAGCGCGACGGCCATACCGGCGGAGCCGATCAGCGCCAGCGGGCGGCGGCCGATCCGGTCCACGAAGATCATCGCGATCACGGTGCCGATGATGTTGATGATCGACGTGGTGAAGCTGTAGAAGAACGAGCTCTCGGGGTTGATGCCGACCGACTGCCACAGCGTCGAGGAGTAGTAGAACGCGACGTTGATGCCGACCAGCTGCTGGAAGACCGACAGTCCGATACCGACCCAGACGATCGGCAGGAAGCCCCTCTTTCCGAGGAGGTCCTTGAACGTCGACTTGTGCTCGCGACGCATCGCGTCCTCGATCTCGGCGACCCGGGTGTCGAGGTTGACGGTGTGGCCCTCGACCTCGGCGAGCACCTCCTTGGCACGGGACGTCTTGCCGACGGAGATCAGGTAGCGCGGCGACTCGGGGATCACGAACGAGAGCAGACCGTAGAGCACGGCCGGGACGACCATCACGCCGAGCATCCACTGCCAGGCCTCCAGCCCGGCGATCTTCCCGCGCTGCTCGCCGTCGGCGAGGTTGAGGATGCCCCAGTTCACCAGCTGGGAGATGGCGATGCCGACCACGATCGCGGCCTGCTGGAAGGAGCCGAGCCGGCCACGGTAGGCGGACGGCGAGACCTCGGCGATGTAGGCCGGGCCGATGACCGAGGCCATACCGATCGCGAAGCCGCCGACGATCCGCCAGAGCGCCAGGTCCCACAGGGCGAACGGCAGGGCCGAACCGACGGCGCTGACGGTGAAGAGCACCGCCGCGATCTGCATCACGCGGATGCGACCTATCCGGTCGGCGATCCGGCCGGCGGTGGCGGCGCCGATGGCGCAACCGATCAGCGCGATGGCGATGACCTGGGCGAGTACGGCCGATCCGACGTCGTAACGGCTACGGATCGCCTCGACGGCACCGTTGATGACGGAACTGTCGTAGCCGAAGAGGAAGCCGCCCATCGCGGCAGCCGCGGTGATGAAGATGACATGGCCGAGATGGTCGGGGTGGGCCTTGCGGCCTTCCGGGACCGTCGGCTGCGCGGTGCTGGTCAACGTGAACTCCAGTGGCCCGGCTGCGCTGCCGGGCGTCGGGGGCTGGCCCTTCTAGTGGTGCATAGGTTAGGGGTACCCACCACTTGAAGGTAAAAGCAACGTTGCAGAGACTATGCCTTCAAGTTTCGAAGTCAATAGGGTGTGATGGATTTGTTTCAGGACCGACCGACGGCCTCTTTGTTCAAGTTGTGAATTGATCTTGAGATGACGTCACGTCGGACACCCCGCGCGATCGACACGGGCCGCTTGCGGTCGGGACGTCCCGACCCGGCCGGACGCCGCACGGCGACCGCACCCCGGTCACCCGCGCCCCGGTCAGTGCAGCCGCTGGCTGATCACCTTTGACACGCCGTCCCCCTGCATCGACACCCCGTAGAGCGCGTCGGCGACCTCCATCGTGCGCTTCTGGTGGGTGATCACGATCAGCTGGGAGCTCTCCTGGAGCTCCTCCATGATCCGGATCAGCCGCTGGAGGTTGGTGTCGTCGAGCGCCGCCTCGACCTCGTCCATCACGTAGAACGGGCTGGGCCGCGCCTTGAAGATGGACACCAGCAGCGCGACCGCGGTCAGCGACCGCTCACCGCCCGAGAGCAGCGAGAGCCGCTTGACCTTCTTGCCCGGCGGGCGCGCCTCCACATCGACCCCGGTCGCCAGCATGTCGTCCGGGTCGGTCAGCACCAGCCGCCCCTCACCGCCCGGGAAGAGCCGCGAGAAGACGCCCTCGAACTCCCGCGCGGTGTCGTGGTACGCCTCGGTGAAGACCTGCTCCACCCGCTCGTCGACCTCCTTGACCACCTGGAGCAGGTCGGCCCGGGTCTTCTTCAAGTCTTCAAGCTGCTCACTGAGGAACTGGTGGCGCTCCTCCAGCGCCGCGAACTCCTCCAGCGCCAGCGGGTTCACCTTCCCGAGCTGCTGGTACGCCCGCTCGGCGGCCTTGAGCCGCTTCTCCTGCTCGGCCCGGACGAACGGCACCGGCTGGTTGCGCGGATGCCCGGGATCGTCCGGCAGCGTCTCGCCCTCCGCCGGCGGCGACGGCGGGACCGGCTGGTCGGGGCCGTACTCGGCCACCAGCGCGGCCGGCTCCACGCCCAGCTCCTCCAGCGCCCTGGTCTCCAGCTGCTCGATGCGCAGCCGCTTCTCCGCGCCCAGCACCTCGCCCCGGTGCACCGAGTCGGTCAGCTTGTCCAGCTCCGACTTCAGCTCGCGCGCCGCGGTGCGCTCGGTCGCCAGCGCCTGCTCGCGCTCGGCCTTGGCCCGCTCCGCGGCGGCACGCTCCTCCTCGGCCCGGACGACGGACACCTCCACGTGGGCCAGCAACTGCCGGGCACCGGAGGCGACCGCGCCGGCCACCTCCGCCTCGTGCCGCAGCCGGGCGCGCCGCCGTTCGGCCCGCGCCCGTGCCTCGCGCTCGGCGCGCGCCCCGCGGTCCAGCGCATCCGCCCGCCCGGCCAGCCCCTTCACCCGCTCCTCGTGCGTACGCGCCTGGAGCCGGGCCTCCATCTCGGTCTGCCGGGCATTCGCCCCGTCGGCCGCCAGCCGGTCCCGTACCGAGGTGTCGGGCTCCTCCTCGCCGACGCCCGGCTCCTCCTGGGCCACCGCCAGCCGCTCGGCCAGCTCCTCGGCCTCCTCGGTGGCCCGCTCCAGCGCCTCCTCGGCCCTGGCCGCCGCCGCGGCAGAACGTTCCGCCTCGCCCGCGGCCGCCCGCGCCTGTCCGGCGAGCCGCCCCAGGTCGCCGGCGACCTTGGACTTCTCCCGGTCCGCGGCCCGCCGCCGCTCGGCCAACTCCTCCACCAGCGCGGCACACTCCGTACGCCGCTCGGCCGCGGCCCGCTGCCCCTCGGCCAGCTCCGCACAGCGCGCCGCCAGGTCCTCCAGCTCGGCCGCCGCCTCGTCGACCGACGCCTGCACCTCCAGCAGGCTCGGCGCGCCCGCGGAACCGCCCTGGGCGAAGTGCGCCCCGAGCAGATCGCCCTCACCGGTCACGGCCGTCAGCCCGGGGCGCGCGGCCACCAGGTCCTCGGCGTCCTCCAGCGTCCCGACCACCACGACGTCCCGCAGCAGCCGGGCCACCGCGGCCGTCAACTCCGGCGGTCCCTGGACGAGTTCACCGGCGGATACCGGCCCGGAGCGGGGCCCGGGCACCCGCGCCGACACGGCTGCGGCGGCCTGCGGCGCCGCCACGACTCCCTCCGCCCCCTGCGCACCGCCGGCCACGTCGACCGCGTCGGCTCCGGCCGGGGCCGGGACCCCCACGGACCGGGCCGCCACACCGCCCTGCACGGCCTGCGCCGGCCGGGGCACCAGCCCCGTACCGCCTTCCTCGCCCGCCTCCGGCGCGGACGGGCCCGGGCCACTGCCGTCCCCCAGCACCATCGCGGCCCGCCCCGCGTCCTGTTTGCGCAGCAGCCGGATGGCGTCGGCGGCGGTGGCCGGGTCGGCGACGGCGACCGCGTCCGCCGCCGCGCCAAGGGCGGCGGCCACCGGCACCTCGAAGCCGGGGGCGACGGTCAGCAGTTCGGCCGCCGGGCCGAGCAGCCCGCTGAGCTGGTCGGCGGCGGCCAGCAGAGCGCCGGTACCGTCCTTGCGGCGCAGCCCGAGCGCCAGGGCGTCGTGCCGGGCGGAGGTCGCGGCACGCCTGCGCTCCGCCGCGGTCAGCGCCTCCCGCGCGGCGGTCAGCGCGGCCTCCGCCTCGGCCAGCTCCCGGCGGGCCGCCTCGTGCCGCTCCGCGGCCTCCTCGTCGTCCGCGTCCAGCCCGTCGACCTCGGCCTTCAGCTGCTCGTACTCCTCCTGGGCGACGGCCGCCCGGCCCCGGGCGTCGTCCCTGGCCTCGACGAGCCGGCCGATCTCCGCCTGTGCGGAGGCGGCCCGGCCGCGGGCCGCGGTGACCTGTCCGCTGAGCCGGGCCAGGCCCTCGCGCCGGTCGGCGATGGCGCGGGCGACGTCCCGCAGCCGCCGCTCCTCGTCGGCCAACTGCCGCTCCAGCCCGGCACGGTGTTCGACGGTATCCTCCAGCGCCCGGCTCGCCGCCTCCAGCGCGGCGGTCAACTCCGCCTCCTGTTCGCGGATCCGGGCCGCCTCGCGCTCCATGTCGTCGGGGTCGCGCCCCTGCCGCTCCTCCGGCGGGGCCGCGGTGGCGCTCCTGACCCGCGCCTCGGCCAGCGAGGTCGTACCGCGCACCCGCTCCGCCAGCTGCGACAGCTCGTACCAGGTCTGCTGGGCGCGCTGCACCCGCGGGGTCAGCGCCCGCACCTCCTCCTCCAGCACCGCCTCCCGCTGCTGGGCGGTGCGCAGCCGCTCCTCGGCGGTCTGCTTGCGCTCCTTGAGCGCCGCCTCGTCCGCGATCTCGGCCCGCAGCGCCTCGCGCAGCGTGACGAGATCGTCGGCGAGCAGCCGCAGCCGGGCGTCGCGCAGATCGGCCTGGATGACGGCGGCGCGGCGGGCCACCGCGGCCTGCCGGCCCAGCGGCTTGAGCTGGCGCCGCAGCTCGTCGGTCAGGTCCTGGACGCGGGCGAGGTTCGCCTTCATCGCCTCCAGCTTCCGCAGCGCCTTCTCCTTGCGCTTGCGGTGCTTGAGGACGCCGGCGGCCTCCTCGATGAAGGCCCGGCGGCCCATCGGGTCGGCGTGCAGCACGGAGTCGAGCTGGCCCTGGCCGACGATGACATGCATCTCCCGGCCGATACCGGAGTCGGAGAGCAGTTCCTGGATGTCGAGCAGCCGGCAGGTGTCCCCGTTGATCTGGTACTCGCTTCCGCCGTTGCGGAACATGATCCGGGTGATGGTGACTTCGGCGTACTCGATCGGCAGGGCACCGTCGGAGTTGTCGATCGTGAGCGAGACCTCGGCGCGGCCGAGCGGCGGCCGCCCGGTCGTCCCGGCGAAGATGACGTCCTCCATCTTCCCGCCGCGCAGCGACTTGGCACCCTGCTCACCCATGACCCAGGACAGCGCGTCCACGACGTTGGACTTGCCGGAGCCGTTGGGGCCCACGACGCAGGTGATGCCCGGTTCGAAGCGCAGCGTCGTGGCGGAGGCGAAGGACTTGAAGCCTCGCAGGGTCAGACTCTTGAGGTGCACGCCGTTGGACTCTACCGGCCGCCCCTCGGGGGCCGACCCCAACATTCCGGGCGCGGCCACCGGCCCGGTACGGCCCCCGGGTATACCGCGCCGTTCATTTTCGGTTTCACCGAGGAAAGCGCAGGGCACATCATGCGGTAAGGGAGGGACGGCCCGGCTGAAGTGGCCCGTTCGATGGGAACAAGCGCCGTAGGACGAAGAGCCGGGAAACGACGAAGGGACGCCGAAGCGTCCCTTGCAGATCTTGAAGAGAGCGGTGCCTCAAGCGGCTGGCGAGCAGCCCTACCGGCCCTGGGGTGAGGGGTCAGGTGAGCGCGGGCTCCGCCTGGGGTACGTCGATGTCGAGCACCGACTCGTCGCGACGTGCAGCAGCGGACAGCATGTCGTTTTCGGCCTGCATCCGAATGAGTTCGGATTCAAGGTCTTGAACGCGCTGCTGAAGCCGCCGCATCTCGGAGAGGACTCGGGGGTCGGAGCCGCCGACGTAACCGAGAAGCGCCTTTGCCATGATGGATGGTCCTCCACAATGAGTGACCGACCGAAGCGGTGTGGGTCGTGAGGGATTCGCACCCGCGGCTTGTCATTCTCTGTGGTGTACTCAATGCCAAACAGCTAAGGTGCGCGGGGATTCCAGAGTCTCACCAAACGGTTTGACGGTCAACACGATCACGCCCCGTATCCTCGGGCACCTGAGAGTGCGCGGCCGCGTGGGCACTGCGCCGACTCTCCAGAAAGGTCCCGTGGGGGCGTGGAGATCATCCGTACAGCGGCAGCCTTGCACGGGTCGGCCGAGTTGGCAACCACCAGGCCTTATCTCCCGTAAGCAGCTGACGAAGACGCACCGCCAAGATCGCCGATATCCACCGTGGAAACGGTTTCCCCGGCCCCTGTCAGCGGATCTCGAAGCCGTCGTAACCGCCCCGGGGCGTGGCCCAGATCTCAGTGACTCCGTCGACCCGCCCGGGCGTGTCTCCGGTCCGCAGCCACTCCAGCAGCTGATCGCAACGGTCCTTCGGCCCCTCGGCGACCACCTGGACGCGGCCGTCACCGAGATTGACCGCAAATCCGGCGAGTTCGCCGATGCGAAGGGCGTTGGCGCGGGTGAACCAGCGGAAGCCGACGCCTTGGACCTGACCCCGCACCCACGCGGTCACACGGACATCTTCGTTCATGTGTGCACGTTAACCGGCCAATTGCTCACGGGGCAGGTCGCCCCCTTGCGCCATGGCGTACAGTCCCCCGACAACGAGCCTCACCCTTTCGAGTGAGGCGTCTTGACGCGAGGAAGGCCGTGCGGCGGTAGCCGCTCCAGTGGAGCCGGTGCTTGCACCGGGGGGAGGAAGACAGCGGATGGGCCGCCATCGACGCTCTGCTCCGCACACACCCGAAGCCCCCGGTGCCGGGCGTGTTGACGGACCGACGGCAGTTCGAGCCGGCGCACCGGCCTCGGCGGCACGACCCCGCTCCCACCGCGCGGCGCGCGGCCGCGGCGCGGTGCCGGTCCGCACCGGACTGCTCGGCGCCTCCGCGGCGGTGGCGATGGGAGCCGTGGCGGTCGCGTCCGGACTGATACCCGGCAACGGCCAGTTCGACGGCGGCACCGGCGGCGACCACGACCGCGTCCGCGCCGACGCCCTGCCGGAGGCCACCGCCCCGCTGGGCGGCGCCTCCGCCACACCGTCCGAGCGCGCCGGTGCCACGGCGAGCCGGGGTGGCGCCCGTCCCAGCGCCCCGGAGACCGGCCGCCCCTCCTCCCCCACGACGCCGTCGACCTCTCCCTCGCCCCGGCAGCCCGCCAAATCCCGCACCGCACAGCCCGGTTCGCACCGCTCCACCGAGCCCGCCGAGCACCCCTCCTCCGCCGCGCCCCGCAGCACCGCGACCCCGTCGAAGGCCCCGGACGCCACATCGTCCGCCGAGGCCCAGGTCCTGACCCTGGTCAACCAGGAGCGGGCCCGGGTCGGCTGCTCCCCGGTGACCGCGGACGAGGAATTGGGCACGCTCGCACAGCGGTTCAGCGACGACATGGCGGAACGCGGCTTCTTCGACCACACCGACCCGGACGGCCACACCCCCTGGGACCGCGCCCGCGACCTGGGCATCACCGACCTCGGCGGCGAGAACATCGCCCGCGGCCAGGCCAACGCCCAGTCCGTCATGGACTCCTGGATGAACAGCCCCGGCCACCGCGCCAACATCCTCAACTGCGAGTACAAAACCCTCGGTGTCGGCGCCCACTTCGGCCCGGGCGGCCCCTGGTGGACCCAGGACTTCGGCTTCTGATCAGCCCGTCGCCGCCCACCCGCCGCTGACGGCGGACACCGCGCACGCCCGTGCCGCCCCGTGACGGATCACGGGGCGGCACGGGCGTGCGGCGCTCCGGGGCGGTGCCGGGCGGCCGGTCGGATCAGGCGGCGAGCGCGGCGCGTCCCGCGGCGACGATGCGGGCCTGTTCGGTGATCCGGCGCCCGAGGTGCTCGGCGGTGGCGATGTCGGCCTTGTGGACGCCCTCGGCACCCTGGTCGTTGGGCGACTGGGCGGCCGCGCCCAGGAAGAACCCGAGCCGGTTGAGGTCGTTCTCGGAGGCGGTGGAGGAGTTCCAGCCCGGGAGCAGGTTGAGGCCGACCCAGGTCATGCCGTGCTGGGCGGCGAGAACCGTGAAGAACTGAAGGGTGTGCAGCTTGTCCCCGCTCTTGGAGGCGGAGTTGGTGAAGCCGGCGGCGAGCTTGTCCTGCCAGGCCCTGGTGGCCCAGCGCGCGGAGGTCGCCTCGGCGAAGACGTGGAAGGCGCCGGAGGCGGTGCCCATGTAGGTCGGCGAGCCGAAGACAATCGCGTCGGAGGCGTCGAGCTGCTCCCACTCCGCTTCGGTGATCTCGTCGACCTTGATCAGATGCACGGTGGCGCCCGCGTCGGCGGCGCCGGCGCGGACCGCCTCGGCCAGCACGGCGGTGTGGCCGAAGCCGGAGTGGTAGGCGAGGGAGACGACGACCGGGTCGGGCTGGGTGAGAGCAGTGCGGTCGGGCTGGGTGGAGCTGGTCACGGCGGTTTCTCCTCGTGGTCGGGGCGCCCGGGGACGGTCAGCGTCCGGACCGCTGCGGCAGCGGTGGAAGGCGACGAGAGAAAGAGAAGCACTAACTTTTAGAAAGCGCAACCCAAGGGTTAGCGCTGTGCCGGAGTAGGGTGTGCGGTATGCCGACCGAGACCACCTCACAGCCCGCCGAGGCCCCCTCCCCCGGCTGTCCGGACGACCTGCCCTTCGATGTGTTCGCCCGCGACTGCCCCTCCCGCGAGACGCTCAAGCACGTCACCGACCGCTGGGGCAGCCTGACGCTGGGCGCACTGCTCGACGGCACGTTCCGCTTCAACGAACTGCGCCGTCGGGTGGAAGGGGTGAGCGAGAAGATGCTCGCCCAGACCCTGCACGCACTGGAGCGGGACGGGCTGGTGCACCGCGAGGCACAGCAGTCCAACCCGCCCCGGGTGGACTACGCACTCACCCCACTGGGAGTCCAGGTCGCCCGCCAACTGCACCTGCTGATCGCCCTGGTGGAGGCCCGGATGCCCCAGGTCCTCGCCGCACGCGAGCGCTACGACGCCCGGCACGACGCACGCTGAGCCGGCCGGCCGCACCATCGGCCGACACGCTCGGGGTCAGGGCCGCGGCGGTCGCTGGCAGCGCGGGCAGAAGTAGCTGGAGCGGTTCATCCAGGGGCGGCGCCGGATCGGGGTGCCGCAGCGGCGGCACGGCTCGTCCTCGCGGCCGTAGGCGTCCAGGGAGCGGTCGAAGTAGCCGGACTCCCCGTTGACGTTGACGTAGAGGCTGTCGAAGCTGGTGCCGCCGACGGCCAGCGCGGCGTTCATGACGTCCCGGACGTGGCCGAGCAGCTCGGCGGTGCGGGGACGGGTGAAGGTGGCGGTCGGCCGCTCGTAGTGCAGCTTGCTGCGCCACAGCGCCTCATCGGCGTAGATGTTGCCGACGCCGCTGATCAGCGTCTGGTCGAGCAGCGCCCGCTTGATGGTGGTCCGGCGGCGGCGCAGTGCGGTGTGGAAGGCGTTGTCGTCGAAGGCCGGGTCGAGCGGGTCGCGGGCGATGTGGGCGATGACGTCGGGCAACTGGTCGGGGTCGCCGGGAACGGTGTCGTGCAGCGAGAGCCCGCCGAAGGTCCGCTGGTCGACGAAGCGGAGTTCGGTGTCCTGGGCGTCGGCGAACCGGATGCGGATGCGCAGGTGCTTCTCGTCGGGCGCGCGCTGCGGCTGGACCAACAGCTGGCCACTCATGCCGAGGTGGGCGAGGATCGCCAGGCCGTGGGTGACCGACGGCGTGACGATCGGCGCGATGCCTTCGGCGGCGCTCTGCGCGGCCGGCCCGCCACCGGTCACCGGAAGCCAGAGGTACTTGCCGCGCCGGCGGGCCGTGCCCAGGCGCAGGCCCTTGAGCCGGGCCGCGAAGTCGGCCGCACCGGCCGTGTGCCGGCGGATGGCGCGCGGATGGCGCACCTCGACGACGTCGATCGTCCGACCGCTGACCCACCGCTCCAGTCCGCGGCGTACGACCTCGACCTCGGGCAGCTCGGGCACGGAAGGCTCCTCGGGACGTCGGGACCACAGGACGACGGGTGGGGAAAGACTTCTGACCCCGTACGACGCGGCGCGGCGGCCGCCCCGTACGGGGTCAGAAACGGTGGTTCAGTGCGACGCCGACGACGGGTCGTCGCCGGAAGCCGGAGCCGCGGACGGCTGCGCGGTGGTAGCCGCACCGGTGGAGCCGGTGCTCGCACCGGGCGCCGACGGGTCACCGTCGCCGGAAGCTGCCGCCTTGGCCGCCTCGTCCGCCGCGGCGCGGATCGCGCGCCATGCGGACTCGGCAGCCTGCTGCTCGGCTTCCTTCTTGCTGCGGCCGGTGCCGGTGCCGTACGAGACACCACCGACGCGGGCGGCAGCAGTAAAGGTCTTCTCGTGATCCGGCCCGGTCTCGGTGACCAGGTACTCCGGAACACCCAGGCCCTCGGTCGCGGTGAGCTCCTGGAGGCTGGTCTTCCAGTCCAGGCCCGCGCCCAGGCTGGAGGACTTCTCGATGAGCGGGTCGAAGAGCCGGTGCACCAGCTCGCCGGCCGCGTCGAGGCCCTGGTCGAGATAGACCGCGCCGATCACCGCTTCCAGGGTGTCGGCGAGGATGGAGGCCTTGTCCCGGCCGCCGGTGCCCTCTTCGCCCCGGCCGAGCCGGATGAAGGCGCCGAGGTCGAGGCCGCGGCCCACCTCGGCGAGCGCACGCGAGTTGACCACCGCGGCCCGCAGCTTGGCCAGCTGGCCTTCCGGCAGGTCGGGGTGGATGCGGTACAGCGTGTCGGTGACCACCAGGCCGAGGACCGAATCCCCGAGGAATTCGAGCCGCTCGTTGGTGGGCAGACCACCGTTCTCGTACGCGTACGAGCGGTGCGTCAGTGCACGCACCAGAAGGGCGGACTCGAGCTTGTACCCGAGCCGCCCTTCCAGAAGCGTGAGAGACGAGGCCGTGTCCGCCGGAGTCGGTTCATCCCCACGTTTGCGGGGAGTCGATGTGGCGTCTGACATAGAGCCTGTCACCAGCCGCTCAGACCTCTAGGACCTGGCGCTTGTTGTAGGTGCCGCAGCTCGGGCACGCGATGTGCTGCTGCTTCGGCTCGTGGCAGCGCTCGCACGCCACCAGGGTGGGGACCGCAGCCTTCCACTGCGACCGGCGGTGGCGCGTGTTGCTGCGCGACATCTTCCGCTTCGGAACAGCCACGGCTACTTCTCCTGAGGTTCATCCCCGCCGTCGCGGGGTGCGTTTTCCTTCTCGCCGTCCTTGACGGTCTCGGCGAGTCCCTGCAGTGCCGCCCAACGGATGTCGACGGCATCGTGGTGGTGGTCCGGGTCGTCCGCCAGCCGCGCCCCGCAATCGGAGCACAGGCCCGGGCAGTCTTCCTGGCACACCGGCTGCATCGGCAGTGTGAGCACCACCGCATCACGCAGCACGGGTTCGAGGTCGAACAGGTCGTCCTCGACGAAGAGCGTGTCCTCCTCGTCCTCGGCGTCGTCGCCGGCGTCCTTCTCGTGGACGTAGGCGTCGGCGTCGGGGTAGGCGAACAACTCCTGGAAGTCGCTGGTGAGCTCTCGCTCCAGCGGCTCCAGACACCTTACGCACTCCCCCTTGACCGTTGCACGGGCGGTGCCTGTGACCAGCACCCCGTCCATGACCGATTCCAGGCGGAGGTCGAGCTCGATCGATGCGCCCTCGGGCACAGCGATGACCTCGTTGCCGAGGTCCCGGGGGGCCTCGACGGAGCGGGACAGCCGCTTCAGCGCGCCGGGACGCCGGCCCAGCTCACGCGTGTCGAACACGAGAGGGGCACGATGGTCGAGGCGGGCGTTGATGGCTTCCTGCTTTCTACGGGGTCTTCGTGCCGCCTGTCATTTCACCTGTGGTTCCACCGGTGAAATTCGGGCAGCAGAGATCGCGGGAATACGCGCGACCGAAGAGCCAGGATACTGGAAGGGCCCCGATAGGCCCAATCCGCACCCGGCCGCACACCGGTCCTGCGGTTCGGGCCGCCTACTGGCGCCCCTCCTCGTACTGCCGCAGCTGATCCAGGTTGATCATGCTGGTGTCGAAGAGGCTGGTCTCCTCCAGCGCGCCGGCCTGCGCGGTGTGGCCGTGCGCGCCGTGCTGGCCCTGTTGAGGGACCTGCTGCTGGAGGTAGGCGTTCGGGTCGTAGCCCTGCTGCTGGGCCTGCTGCTGCCAGCCGTAGGCGTACGGGTCCTGGTGCTGGGCGTACTGGTCGTGCTCGTGCGGCAGCTGCTGGGGCTGCTGGTAGCCGTAGACGTCCTGCTGCGGGTAGGCCGCCGGGTCGGGGTAGCCGTGCGGGGCGTAGTCCGGCTGCTGGGGCTGGAGCGGCTGCTGGTGGTCCTGGGGGTGGGGCTGATGGGGCTGCGCCGGCACCGCGGACGTCTGGGCGTCCTGGTCGGCGCCGATGCCCGCGAGCTCGGCGAGGTACTCGGCGTCCGCCTGCGGCTGGTGTCCGGACTGCGTGTCGCCCGCCGTCGCCATGTGGGCCGCGAGTTCGTCGATCGCACGGGCTCCCTGGAGCTTGTCGCGGCCGCGGCCGACCGCCTCCAGCGTCTTGGTCAGCACGGCGTGGAAGGCGCCGAACTTGGCGTCCACGTACGCGTCGGCGCGCTGCCTGAGGACCTCCGGGTCGGCGCTGCGCTCGGGGACCTCGGCGTCCGGGTCCTCCTCGCCGTCCGCCGCGTAGAGCCCCGGTCCGCGGCCCAGCAGCTTGTCTCGCCCGCGGTCGACGGATCCGATGGTCTTGGTGAGGACGACCTCGAAGTTGGCGAGCTTGCTGTCGACGTAGTCGTCGGCCTCGGCGCGGATCTCCTCCGCCTCCCGGCGGGCCTCTGCGAGGATCCGGTCCGCCTCGTCCTGGGACTGCCGGGCGACCTCGGTGTCGGAGATCAGCGAACCGCGCTGGGCGTGCGCGGACTCGATGATCCGCTCCGCCTCGGCCCGCGCGTCCTCGACCATCTGCGCCCGCCCGCCGAGCAGTTCCTGCGCCTGCGCGAGGGAGCCGGGCAGTGCCTCGCGCACCTCCTCCAGCAGGGCGAGCAGCTCGGCGCGGTTGACCACGCACGATGCCGACATGGGCATGGACCGGGCGCCGGCGACGGTCGCGACGATGTCGTCGAGCTTCTTCTGCACGTCCACCTTGGACTCGCCACTCTCTGAGGGGTTGGAACGACGGAACGGGACGACTGTACGTCCACGAGCCCTCCGCCCGACACCAACTGACAGGCCGTCAGTCGGGCGGTGGGCGCCGGTGCACCGGGGTGCGGTCAGTCCTTCTTGCGCAGGCGCTCGGTGAGGGCTTCGAAGACGAACGGCGGCACCAGGTGGGAGACGTCCCCGCCCCAGGCGGCGACCTCCTTCACCAGGCTGGAGGACAGGAAGCTGTACGTGGGGTTGGTGGGGACGAAGAGGGTCTCCACACCGGAGAGGCCGTTGTTCATCTGGGCCATCTGCAACTCGTAGTCGAAGTCGCTGACGGCCCGCAGGCCCTTGACGATCGCGGGGATGTCGCGCTGCTTGCAGAAGTCCACGAGCAGGCCGTGGAAGGCCTCCACCTCGACGTTGCCGTACTCGGCGGTGGCGCGGCGGATCAGGTCGATGCGCTCCTCGACCGTGAACAGCCCCTGCTTGGACTTGTTGATCATCACGGCGACGTGGACGACGTCGTACAGCTTGGAGGCACGGGCGATGATGTCCAGGTGCCCGTTGGTGATGGGGTCGAAGGACCCCGGACAGACGGCGCGGCGCAACTTCGGTTCCTCGCTCTCCGGTCCGGTCATGACACGCTTGTTGACGTCGATTCGGCGGACGCCGAAGCGGCGCGACCGTACCAAAGCGTCCCCTCGCCGTAGCGACGGGCCTTGATCGCTTCAAAACCGTCCGGCCATGCGAACGTGCCGCCTCGGGTACTCCGCTCCACGGTGACGAGTGCCCGCTCCGCTAGCCACCCCTGACCACGGAGTGTGAGCAGGATCTCGCACAGATCCTGGTCGGTCACCGCGTACGGCGGGTCCAGGAAGACGATGTCGTACGGCTCGACCGGGGCCGGTGCGGCGGCGACCTGCTCGGCCTTGCCGGGCCGGACCTCGGCGCCCGGCAGGCCGACCGCCTTGACGTTGTCCCGGATGGTGCGCACCGCACGGGCGTCGGCCTCGACCAGCAGCACATGCTCGGCGCCGCGGGAGAGGGCCTCCAGACCGACCGCGCCGGAGCCGCCGTAGAGGTCGAGCACCCGGGCGCCGGCCAGCGGTCCGTCGAGCGACTCCCAGGTGGAGAACATGCCCTCGCGGGCCCGGTCGGAGGTCGGGCGGGTGCCGTTCCCCGGTGGTACGGCCAGGCGGCGGCCGCCGGCCGTACCGGCGATCACGCGGGTCATGGGCCCGTCCTTACGTCGTGCGTGGTCGGTGTGGGTGGACGTGCTGGTGGGAGCCGGTCGGGCTCCGCTCCTCCACGATATTCCGTCGGCCGGCGGCGGACGTCCGCCCGCGGCGCCCCGGAGCCGCCCGGTCCCGTGATCGATCTCACGTGGTGGGCGCCGTCCCGCCCGGCGGTCACCAGCCGTCCCGCCCCGTCAGCCCTTGTCCAGATACTGCTCCCGTTCCTCGTCCAGGAGGGCGGACAGCGCGATCCGCAGCTCCGGATAGCCGGTCAGCTCGGGGTCGTCGGCGACCAGCGCCGTGGCCTCCTCACGGGCGGCCGCGATGACCTCCTCGTCGTCGATGACCGCGAGCATCCGCAGCGAGGAGCGGACGCCGGACTGCGCCTGGCCCAGCACATCGCCCTCGCGCCGCTGCTCCAGGTCGATGCGGGAGAGCTCGAAGCCGTCGAGGGTGCCGGCCACCGCGGCGAGCCGGGCGCGGGCCGGACTGGCCTCGGGCATCTCGGTGACCAGCAGACACAGGCCGGGTGCCGTGCCGCGGCCGACCCGGCCGCGGAGCTGGTGCAGCTGGGAGACGCCGAAGCGGTCGGCGTCCATGATCACCATGCCGGTGGCGTTCGGGACGTTCACCCCGACCTCGATGACCGTCGTCGCGACCAGCACGTCCAGCTCGCCGGCGGCGAACCGGCGCATCACCTCGTCCTTGTCGTCCGGTGGCATCCGGCCGTGCAGCACCGCCACCCGCAGGCCGGCGAGCGGCCCCTTGGTGAGCTGTTCGGCGATGTCGAGGACCGCGAGCGGGGGGCGCTTCTCGGCCACGTCCTCCGGTGAACTCGCCTTGGCGGCGGCCCCCTTGGCGCCGGCCGCGCCCTTCTTCGCCCCCTTGGGCGCCTCCTCCTCGTCGTCGCCGATCCGCGGGCACACCACATAGCCCTGATGCCCTGCCGCCACCTCTTCACGGACCCGCTCCCAGGCGCGGGCGAGGAAGTGCGGCTTGTCCTTGGCGGGCACCACATGGGTGGCGATCGGCGAGCGCCCGGCGGGGAGTTGGTCCAGGACGGAGGTCTCCAGATCGCCGAAGACGGTCATCGCGACCGTGCGCGGAATGGGTGTCGCGGTCATCACCAGCAGGTGCGGTGTCTGCTTCTCCCGCTGGGAGTGCCCCTTGCCGCGCAGCGCGTCCCGCTGCTCGACGCCGAAGCGGTGCTGTTCGTCGACGACCACCAACCCCAGGTCGTGGAACTGCACCTTGTCCTCGATCAGGGCGTGCGTGCCGACGACGATCCCGGCCTCGCCGGTGACCAGGTCCAGCAGCGCCTGCCGTCGGGCCGCGGCACCCATCGAGCCGGTCAGCAGCACCACCTTCGTGCCCTGTTCGGCCCCGCCCAGCAGTCCGCCCTCGGCAAGATCCCCCATCATCTCCGTGATCGAGCGGTGGTGTTGCTGGGCGAGCACCTCGGTGGGCGCCAGCATCGCGGCCTGGCCTCCGCTGTCGACCACGCCGAGCATGGCGCGCAGGGCGACCATCGTGTTGTGGGTGACGGTGAAGTGGTCGGTCACATAGGCGTGGTCGGGGTGCGCCACGCTGATGCACTGGACGGGCTTGCGGCCCACCTGCTCGATGGCCTCGATGCTGCGCCGGAAGCCGCGGCCGCCGCCGGACACCGCGTCCGGCAGGGCCACCGACACGTCGCACCCGCCGTCTCCCACCGGGTCGATCCGGGACCGGCCTCCCAGGGAGCGCACCAGCCAGGCGAGGTCACCGGCCAGCGGGGCGGCCGCCGCACGGAACACCGCGCCGTCCGCCGTGCGCACTCCCCGGGCGTCCAGCAGGCCCCGCACCACGGCCAGCCGGTCCTTGCGCGGCGCGTTCAGGTAGGCGTCCGGCACCCGGCCGGCCGGGTCGTCGGCGCCGCCCTCGCCCGGCGCCGCGCCGGCTCCGTTACCGCCCGGCGCCCTGACCTCCTCGGTCTCGGCCCCGCCCAGCGCCCTCCCCAGCTCGTACGGATCGCGGGGGCGGTGCCCACCGCCGTCGAGGTCCACCGGGGTGGCCGGGGCGATGGACCACTTCGGGCGGCCGTCGGCGTCCCGCAGGTCTCCCCGCAGCTCGCGGGTCGTCAGCACCCGCTCCTGCCCGTCGCCGTCCCCGACGATCCACAGGTGCTCGTCATCGCACTCGACGGCGCTGCCGTCCGACAGCACCAGCCGCCACACCTCCCGCTCCCCCTGCGGGAAGACGCCGTCCACCACGGCCGGCTCGCCGCTCGGCACCACCACCTCCGTGCCGACGGTCATCTCCCCCATGGGGCGGAAGCCGCGCGGGGTGAGCACCAGGGCGTCCAGCGGCTGGGCCTTGCCGGAGCCCACCTCGCCCTGGAGGAGGCGGTGCATGGGGTGGGCGGTCGCCAGGTCGTCGAAGATCTCCCGGCTGACCTTCTGCTGGCCTTCGGTGAGGGTGAACGGCAGCTCGGCATCGAACGCGTCGAGGATCCCGTCCTTGACCAACGTCCTTGCCACCGCCGGGAGTTGGGTGTCGGCGAGGCGGCGTCGGGCGAGCGCGACCTGCATCACGAACGCCTCGTCCCACTTCAGCCGGGCGCGCGCATCGGCGATGTCGGCCTTGGTGCCCGGTCGGTGGATCTTGAGCAGCGCCTCGGTGAGCGGGACCAGCGCCCGGCCCTCGCGCAGCGCCGGCGGCAGCGGGTCGACGGCGTCCTGGGCGCTGGGCAGCACCGCGTCGACCGCCTTGGCGATCTTCCAGGACGCCATCTGCTGACAGGCCGGATAGATCGGCATCAGCTGATTGGCGAAGGCGTCCACGGCTTCGCTGTCGGCACTGCCGTCGAGGAGCTGGTATTCGGGGTGGGCGAGCTGCAATTTGCGGTTGAAGAGCGACACCTTGCCGGCGAACATCGCACGGCGCCCCGGGATCAGCTCTTTGTGCGGCTTGTGGATGCCCTTGCCGAAAAAGACCAGCTGGAGCCGGCCGCTGCCGTCGGTGAGCGTCACTTCGAGGCGCTGCCCCCGGCCGGCATTGAATTTCAGCACCCGGGAATCCGCGACCTGCGCGACGACCGTGACGTGTTCGTCCAGGGGGAGGTCCGAGAGGCGGGTCAGCTCACCGCGCTCGGCATAACGCCGCGGATAGTGGTGCAACAGATCGCCGACCGTGTGCAGGTCGAGGTGCTCGGCCAGCACCTTCGCGGTGGTGCCGCCGAGGATCTTCTTCAGGGGTTCGTCGAGCGCTGCCACGCGTCTATTGCACACCACGCCTCTGACAATCGCGCCGCTCCCGGCATTCGGCGCCGCTACTCCACACCGATGAGCAGCGGTGCCGCGTACTGGCCGCCGTCGTAGACGACCGTGTCCACGGCCAGGTGCCGCTCGCGGACGTGCCGTTCCAGCCGCTCGCCGAGGGAGGCGGGCGCCTGCGCGCCGAGGACCAGGGTCACCATCTCGCCGCCCGCGGAGAGCATCCGGTCCAGGACCGTCATCGCGATGCGGGTGAGGTCCGAGCCGATCACCGCGACGTCGCCGTCGATCAGACCGAGGACGTCCCCGGCCTGGCAGACGCCGGCCATCGTCCAGGACTGCCGCTCGGCGACGGCCAGCTCGGCGTAGCGGGTGGCGCCCGCCGCCGAGGTCATGGCGACCGCGTCCTCGTCGAAGCTGCGGCCCGGCTCGTGCACGGCCAGTGCCGCGATGCCCTGGACGGCGGAGCGGGTGGGGATCAGGGCGACCCGCACGCCCTCGGTGCGGGCCTGTTCCGCGGCGGCCGCCGCGGTGTGCCGCAGCTCGGGGTCGTTGGGCAGCAGCATCACCTCGCGGGCGTGCGCCTGCCGGATCGCCTGCACCAGCTCACCGCTGGCGGGCGGCTCCCCGGGACGTACGGCGACGACGGTCGCGCCCGCCTCGGTGCACAGCCCGGCGAGCCCGGGGCCCGGCACCACCGCGACCACGGCCCGGGCCGCCAGCGCCGGCTCCTTGACCCGGGCGGCGCCGCCGAAGTGGGTGATGGCGATCCGGTACGGCCGGCCCGCCTCGATGCCGGCCTCGACGGCGGCGCCCGCATCGTCGACGTGCACATGGACGTTCCACAGCCCGTCCCCGCCGACCACCACCAGGGAGTCGCCGAGCGCGTCGAGCCGGGTCCGCAGCCGCGCCACCGCCGCGTCCTCGGCCTCCAGCAGGTAGATCACCTCGAACGCCGGCCCACCCGGTTCCCGGCAGTCGTCCGCCGCCTCCCGGGCGGCGGCCTCGCAGCCGGCCGCCTCGGGGAGCGGGGCGTCGGCCCGTACCGCGACCGGGGTCACCGAGACCTCCCCGGACAGCGCGTCGGCGAGCGCGCCCAGCAGCGCGACGAGACCGCAGCCGCCGGCGTCCACGACGCCCGCCCGGCCGAGGACGGCGAGCTGTCCCGGGGTCTCCTTCAGGGCGCTGCGGGCGCCCTCGTGGGCGGCACGGGCGATCTCGGCGGCGCCGGCGGTCCCGCCGGCGGCCCGCTCGGCGGCGTCGGCGGCGGCCGTGGCCACCGTCAGGAGGGTGCCCTCCACCGGGTGCGCGACCGCCTCGTACGTCGAGGCCGCGGCCCGGCGCAGCGCCCGCCGCAGGGCATCGGCCGAGCCGTCGGCGCCCGCCAGGACCTCGGTCATCCCGCGCAGCAGCTGGGCCACGATCGTGCCGGAGTTGCCGCGCGCCCCGATCAGGGCGCCGTGTGCCATGGCGCCGATGGCGTCCGCGAGGCGGGGCGCGGTGCCGGCCGAGGCGTGCCCGTCGAAGGCGGCCTCGACCGCGCGGGCGGCCGATTCGAGCGTCAGGTAGAGGTTGGTGCCGGTGTCCCCGTCCGCCACCGGGTAGACGTTGATGGCGTCGATCCGCTCGCGTTCCCGGCCGAGCGCCTCCAGCGCCAGCCCGCACCAGGAGCGGACCGCGGCGGCGTCGAGCGGGTACGGCACGTCGTCCTCCTGGGTCGCGGGATGCACCGCACAGTAGCCGCGCTGCGGCGGGGAGGCCGGGGCGGGGCCCGGGGGTGCGTGATAGTTTCGTTCTACGGGAGCGGTCGTTGTATGCTGCTCCGGTTGTCCGATGCGAATCGGGCCATTTCCTCTCCTGACGACGCCGGCCGGGCAATGCACTCGGCTCGTCAGGATTTCACCGTAAGTGCATCTGAAGTCTTTGGAGTGACCCGTGGCTGCCAACTGCGACGTCTGCGGCAAGGGGCCGGGCTTCGGCAAGAGTGTCTCGCACTCGCATCGCCGCACCAACCGTCGTTGGAACCCCAACATCCAGACGGTGCGTGCAGTGATCGGGCGCACGCCGAAGAAGCTGAACGCCTGCACCTCGTGCATCAAGGCCGGCAAGGTCTCGCGCTGACGCCATAGCCGTAGCGCAGCCCAACCGGTTGCTTGTGAAGCCGGTCCACCTCCTAGGTGGGCCGGCTTCTGCCTTTCCCGTTCCGGCCGGGCGACCCGGTCCGCACCCCCGCCCGGGCCTGACCCGTCAGTGCTCGGTGCGCAGCCGCCAGCCGTGGTCCACGGGGCCGATGCCCGCGCCCAGCCGGAATCCGGCCGCGATGGCGCCGGTGACGTAGTCCTTGGCCGCCGCGGCGGCCTGCGGCACGGTGTCCCCCTTGGCGAGTCGTGCGGCGATCGCGCTGGCGAGGGTGCAGCCGGTGCCGTGGGTGTGCCGGTTGTCGTGCCGGGGCGCGCGCAGCCAGTGCTCCTCGGTGCCGTCGGTGAGCAGGTCGACGGCGTCGACGGCGCCGTCCCCGGCCGGTAGGTGGCCGCCCTTGATGAGCGCCCAGCGCGGCCCGAAGTCCAGCACGGCGGCGGCCGCCCGGCGCAGGTCCGCCTCCTCCCGGACGCGTACGCCGGTCAGCTGGGCGACCTCGTCCAGGTTGGGGGTGGCGACCGTGGCCGTCGGCAGCAGCGCGGTGCGCAAGGCGTCCAGGGCGCTCGCGGCGAGCAGCGGATCGCCGTGTTTGGAGACCCCCACGGGGTCGACGACCACCGGGACGGTCAGTTCGGCGAGCAGCTCCGCGACGGTCCCGACGAGCTCCGCCGAGGAGAGCATGCCGGTCTTGACCGCCTGGACGCCGATGTCGTCCACGACGCTGCGGAACTGGGTCCGTACGGCATCCGCCGGCAGTTCCCACGCGCCGTGGACGCCCAGGGAGTTCTGGGCGGTGACGGCGGTCACCACGCTCATGCCGTGCGTGCCGAGCGCCAGCATCGTCTTGAGGTCGGCCTGAATGCCCGCGCCGCCACCGGAGTCGGACCCGGCGACGGTCAGGACGCGTGGAGGGGTGTGCATGCCGCCGAATCTACTCGGCGTCCCCGTTGTCCCCGAAGTGGTCCCAGCCGGCCTTCGCCCAGGGGGCACCGTCGACCGTCACCTGCGGCAGCGCCGACGGATGGAGCACCTCGCCGATGACCTTCCAACGGGCCGGCAGCTTCACGTCCGGCGGGAAGGTGGCCACGATCGCGTGGTCCTCGCCGCCGTTGAGCACCCACTGCATGGGGTCCACGCCGACGGCGGTACCGATGTCGGACATCTGCGAGGGGATGTCGATCGCCGCGGAGCGCAGATCGATCCGGACCTTGCTGGCCTCGGCGATGTGCCCGAGGTCGGCGACGAGTCCGTCGCTGACGTCGGTCATCGCGGTGGCGCCGAGTCCGGCGGCGGCCGGGCCCGCGTGGTACGGCGGCTCGGGACGGCGGTGCGCCTCCACGAAGGCGCGCGGCGAGCGGAAGCCGCGGGAGAGCACGGCGTGTCCGGCGGCGGACCAGCCGAGCCAGCCGGTCACCGCGACCACGTCGCCGGGCTGGGCGCCGGCCCGGGTGACCGGCTCCTGGTTGCGCAGGTCGCCGAGCGCGGTGATCGCCACGGTGATGGTGTCGCCGCGTACCACGTCCCCGCCGACGACCGCGGCGCCGGCCACCTGGCACTCGTCGCGCAGCCCGTCCATCAGCTCGGTCGGCCAGGTCGCGGGGAGCTCGGCGGGGACGACCAGGCCGAGCAGGATCGCGGTGGGCACCGCGCCCATCGCCGCGATGTCGGCGAGGTTCTGTGCGGCGGCCTTGCGGCCGACGTCGTAGGCCGTGGACCAGTCGCGCCGGAAGTGCCGGCCCTCCAGGAGGATGTCGGTGCTGGCGACCACCCTCCGGTCCGGCGCGGTGACCACCGCGGCGTCGTCACCCGGCCCGATCCGTACCGCCGGAGTGGAGGTGAGCCGGGAGGTGAGCTCCCTGATCAGCCCGAACTCCCCCAGCTCCCCCACGGTGCCCTTCATGCTGTTGCCCTTCCCATGTGTACGGACGGTCCGTACGTGGCTGACGACTGCGCCGCACTTGCCGAGATCACCGCGCGGGTCTCCCCGCTCCGCGCGGTGACGCGGTACCGTGGCGTCCCTTCTTCCCACATGATCCTCGTAGCCGCCCTGGAGGTTCCGTGGTACAGGCCTACATCCTGATCCAGACCGAGGTCGGCAAGGCCTCGGCGGTGGCGGAGGTGATCTCGAAGATCCACGGCGTGCTTCAGGCCGAGGACGTGACCGGCCCCTATGACGTCATCGTGCGCGCCCAAGCCGACACCGTCGACGAACTGGGGCGCATGGTGGTCGCGAAGGTCCAGCAAGTGGAGGGGATCACCCGCACCCTTACCTGCCCGGTCGTTCATCTGTAGCTCCCCGTATGCTCGGCCGGGTGAACTGTACGCGTCGCCGGTACTCGGCCCTGCCGTTGCTCACCGTGCTGTTCGCCGCGGTGGGCTGCTCCTCTTCCCAGGACGTGGCCGTTCCTTCTCCGCAGGGCGAGGCGGCACGGCACTGCCGGGCGCTCCAGGAGGAACTGCCGCGTACCGTGGACGGGCTGGAGCGGGGTACCCCCGAGCCCGCCTCCGACTTCACTGCCATATGGGGCGATCCTGCCGTGAAACTGCGCTGCGGGGTGCCGAAGCCCGACGTCCTGACGTACGGGAGTGAACATTACAACCCGAATCCCGACGCGGCGGAAGTCAACGGCGTCCGGTGGCTCTTCGAGAAGCAGGACGACGGATATCGGTTCACGACCGTGCTGCGCAAGGCCTACGTCGAGGTGACCGTGCCAGGGACGTACGCGCCCGAGGTCGACGTGCTCGTCGACCTCGCGGGCGCCGTACAAAAGACCGTGCCGCAGGGCGTCTAGCGCAGCCCCGTGGAGCGGTGCAGGGCGGCCTGGAGGAGCCGGTCGATCAGCTCCGGGTAGCTCACACCGCTCTCCTGCCACATCCGCGGGTACATCGAGATGGGCGTGAATCCGGGGAGCGTGTTGATCTCGTTGATCACGAACTCGCCGTTGTCCTGAAGGAAGAAATCGGCCCGTACCAGGCCCTCGCAGGACGCCGCCTCGAACGCCGCGACCGCCAGCTCCTGGACCTCGGCGGTCTGCTCGTCGGTCAGCGGGGCCGGCACGATGCCGGTGGCCGAGTCGATGTACTTGGCCTCGAAGTCGTAGAAGTCGTGCGCGGTGACCGGTGGGATCTCGGCCGGCACGCTGGCCCGCGGGCCGTCCTCGAACTCCAGCACGCCGCACTCGATCTCGCGGCCGCGCAGCAGCGACTCCACGAGGATCTTGGGGTCGTGCGCCCGGGCCTCCTCGATCGCCTCGTCCAGGCCCGCCAGGTCGTCGACCTTGCTGATGCCCATGGACGAGCCGGCCCGGGCGGGCTTCACGAAGAGCGGCCAGCCGTGCTCGCCGGCGAAGTCGACGATCTTCTTGCGGGCGGCCGCGGGGTCCTTCTCCCACTCCCGGGGGCGGATGACCTCGTACGGGCCGACCGGCAGCCCGAAGGAGGCGAACACCCGCTTCATGTAGTCCTTGTCCTGGCCGACGGCCGAGGCGAGCACGCCGGAGCCGACGTAGGGCACGCCGGAGAGCTCCAGCAGGCCCTGGAGGGTGCCGTCCTCGCCGTAGGGGCCGTGCAGGACGGGGAAGACGACGTCGACCTCGCCGAGCGCCTTGGGGACCGAGCCCGGCTCGCTGTAGACCATCTCGCGGTTGGTGGGGTCGACGGGGAGCACCACGCCGCCCTCGGTGGACTCGGCGAGCTCGGCCACGGTGGGCAGCCGCCGGTCCACGATGGCCATCCGGTCGGGGTCGTCGGCGGTCAGCGCCCAGCGACCGTCGGTGGTGATGCCGATGGGCAGCACGTCGTACTTCTCGCGGTCGATGGCGCGCAGCACGGCTCCGGCGGTGAGTACCGAAATGGTGTGCTCGGAGCTGCGCCCGCCGAACACGACGGCGACGCGGGGCTTGGGGGAGGAGGTCTGGCTGCTCATATCGCGTTGAGGGTACCTGCTGGTAGGGGCTGCGTCAGTGCTGCGGCAGCCGTTGGTGGTACGGCGCCGTCCGGGCCGGTGCGCGGTGTCGCTCAGTGCCGTTCGGATTTCGCGCTGCGCGCCATCAGCTCCTTGAGGGCGACCATCGGGGGCTTGCCGTCGTGGACGATGCTCACGACCGTCTCGGTGAGCGGCATGTCGACGCCGTGCCGGCGGGCCAGATCCAGTACGGATTCGCAGGACTTGACGCCCTCGGCGGTCTGCTTGGTGACCGCGATGGTCTCCTGGAGGGTCATACCGCGGCCGAGGTTGGTGCCGAAGGTGTTGTTGCGCGACAGCGGCGAGGAGCAGGTGGCGACGAGGTCGCCCATGCCGGCCAGGCCTGCGAAGGTGTGCGCGTCGGCGCCCATGGCGAGGCCGAGCCGGGTGGTCTCGGCCAGACCGCGGGTGATCAGGGACGCCTTGGCGTTGTCGCCCAGGCCCATGCCGGTGGCGATGCCGACGGCGAGCGCGATGACGTTCTTGACCGCACCGCCCAGTTCGCAGCCCACCACGTCGGTGTTGGTGTACGGGCGGAAGTACGAGGTGTGGCAGGCGGTCTGGAGTCGGCGGGCGACCGCCTCGTCGGTGCAGGCGATGACCGCGGCGGCGGGCTGCCGGGCCGCGACCTCCTTGGCCAGGTTGGGTCCGGTCAGCACCGCGACGCGCTCCGCGGGCACCTTGGCGACCTCCTCGATGACCTCGCTCATGCGCTTGGCCGTGCCGAGTTCGACGCCCTTCATCAGGGAGACCAGGACCGTGTCGGCGGGCAGCAGAGGTGCCCATTCGGCGAGATTTCCGCGCAGCGTCTGGGACGGGACCGCCAGGACCGCGAACTCCGCGTCGCGGGCCGCCTCCGCAGGGTCGGTAGTGGCGCGTACGGACCCGGGGAGCTCCACTCCCGGCAGGTAGTCGGGGTTGGTGCGGCCGCTGTTGATGGCGTCGACGAGGGCTGCCCGGCGCCCCCACAGGGTCACCTCGCATCCCGCGTCGGCGAGCACCATCGCGAATGCGGTGCCCCAGGACCCCGTGCCGTAGACGGCGCAGCGCGTCACTTGCCTTCATCCTCCTGTGCCTGCTGGGTGCTTCGGGCCTGCTGGGGGGCGAGTGCTCCGTCGGTGCCCTCGGTGGCGGCAGCCGGCTCGGCGGGGGCCGCTGCGGCGCCCCGGGTGGCCTTGGCGGCTTCCCGGGCGGCGCGGCGCTCGGCGGCGACGGCCTTGCGCCAGTCGTACGGTTCGGCCGGCGCCGCCTCGTCGCGGAGCTGGGCGAGCTGCTCGGTGATCGCGGCCATGATGACCTCGGTGACCGCGCGCAGCACCTCGGCGGTCGGCTCCTGGCCGTAGTACGCGCTCAGGTCGACCGGCGGCCCCGCCTTGACCCGCAGCGTCTTGCGGGGCAGGAGCTGGAGCTTCTTCTCCTTGGCGTAGGGCGGCATCGCGTCGTTGGCGCCCCACTGCGCGACGGGGATGACCGGCGCCTTCGTCAGCAACGCCACCCGTGCCGCACCGGTCTTGCCCTGCATGGGCCACAGCTCGGGGTCGCGGGTGAGGGTGCCCTCGGGGTAGAACGCGACGCATTCGCCCTTGTGGATGGCGTCGACGGCGGCGCGGAACGCGTTCGCCGCGTCGGTCGTTTCCCGGTAGACGGGGATCTGTCCGGTGCCGCGCATCATCAGCCCGACAAAACCGCTCTTGAAGAGTCCGGCCTTGGCGAGGAATCGGGGGACCCGGCCGGTGTTGTACTGATAGTGCGCATAGGACAGCGGATCAAGATACGAGTTGTGGTTGACCGCGGTGATAAATCCGCCGTCGCCCGGAATGTGCTCCATTCCCTGCCAGTCCCGCTTGAACAGAACCAGGAGCGGCGGTTTGCAGATGACCGCGGCCAAGCGGTACCAGAAGCCGATTCTGCGGCGGGACACTGGGACACCCTCCTTGTGGGACCTGCGAAGCTGCTGCGGGCCGGCAGCCGCACAAGTGTCGCCCCAGGTACCCGCTATGTCGAGAACACCGTAACCCCGGCGCTCCCGGAGAGCGGCGGCAGCAGGTGAGAATGGCGCCGATGCGAAGAGACGGAGTGGACGGCGAGGCAGCGGCGGCCTGGAGCCTGGTGGTACCGCTGAAACCGCTGGTGCGGGCCAAGAGCAGGCTCTCCCGGGCCGCCGGTGAGGAGTTCCGGCCGCGCTTGGCGCTCGCATTCGCCCTGGACACCGTGGCAGCGGCGCTGGCCTGCGAAGACGTGCAGGATGTGGTGGTTGTCACGGATGATCAGCCGGCCGGAGAGCGGTTGGCGGCGCTGGGGGCGCACATCGTTCCCGACACACCGGCCCGGGGGCTCAACGCGGCTCTGGCCCACGGGGCGAGCGAGGTCCGGGCGCGCCGCCCGGGCGCGTCGGTCGCCGCGCTCAACGCCGACCTGCCCGCGCTCCGTCCGGCGGAGCTGGCACGGGTGCTCCATTCCGCTTCGCTATTTCCCCGCGCATTTCTCGCGGATGCGGCGGATATCGGGACAACACTTCTGACCGCGACTTCCGGCGTGGAATTGGCACCGGCATTCGGCGGCGCGTCGCGGGCCCGTCACCTGGCATCCGGAGCGCGGGAGATCACCCTGCCGGACGTGCCCTCGGTACGCCGCGACGTGGACACCGGCGAGGATCTGCGGACCGCGCTGGCGCTGGGCGTCGGCCCGCACACCGCGCTCCAGGCACCGGCGCTGCCGCCGCAGGTCAGAGCGTCTGGAGCGTGATCAACGCGATGTGTCGGGCGTCGCCCTCACCGGTGACCTCGATGCGCACCCGCTGACCGGGGCGCAGCAGCAGGAGCCCGCCGGCGTCGAAGGCCGCCGCGTCGAAGGGCAGCGGGGTGCCGTCGTCCAGCAGCACGCTGCCGGAGCGGGTCTCGGTGTCGTACGTGTACGCGGTGGCCTGCATGGGAGAGAGCCTAGACGAGGGCGTCCGGTGCCCCTGCGGGCGTCCGCGGGGCGGGATCCGGCGGTTCCGGGCGGCCGAAAGCACCGCGGGCCGGGCTCCCCGGAGGGAGACCGGCCCGACGCATGGCGTCGCCGCTGCCGAATTACCGCTTGCGGGCGGTGGTCTTCTTCGCGGTGGTCTTGCGCGCGGTGGCCTTCTTGGCGGGGGCCTTCTTCGCCGTTGCCTTCTTGGCGGGGGCGGTCTTCTTCGCGGCGGCCTTCTTGGCCGTCGTCGCCTTCTTGGCGGCGGTCTTCTTGGCGGCGGCGGTGGTGGTCTTCTTCGCCGTGACCTTCTTCGCCGTGACCTTCTTCGCGGTGACCTTCTTCGCGGTCACCTTCTTCGCCGCCACCTTCTTCGCGGGCGCGGCCTTCTTCGCCGCGGCCTTCTTGACGGCGGCCTTCTTGACGGCGGCCTTCTTGATGGCCGCACCGCCGGTCAGGCTGCCCTTGGGGGCCTTCTTGACGGAGACCTCGCCACCCTTGGGGAGCTTCTTCGAGCCGCTCACCAGGTCCTTGAAGCCCTGACCGGCGCGGAAACGCGGCACCGAGGTCTTCTTGACCCGCACGCGCTCACCCGTCTGCGGGTTGCGGGCGTAGCGGGCCGGGCGGTCGACCTTCTCGAACGAGCCGAATCCGGTGACCGAAACGCGGTCACCGGAGACCACCGCACGGACGATTGCGTCCAGTACGGCGTCGACCGCCTCCGCGGCGTTCTGGCGGCCGCCGAGCTTGTCGGCAATGGCTTCTACGAGCTGCGCCTTGTTCACGTCTTCCCCTTCGGAGACATTGCTGGAACGAAAGTTTCCAAGCTTTTTCGCACGTTAGGCAGATATATACCGCAAATCAAACACGAAACGGGCTAATCACCCTTGTGCCGCAACGAACTCGACCTTCACGGACTTCCGTCGGCGTGCACATCTTCGGGATAACGACCTTCGTCGAGGTCTTCCATGAACCACTCCAGACGCCTTGCCGCGTCCGCAAGATCGTGTTTAGCCGCGGCCGTGATGACGAGCAGCTTCCGGGTCAGCGCCATCCGTACGCCCTCCGGGACTTGCAGTGTCCGCACTCTTGCGTGTGCGTCCTTGAGCCGGTCGGCGACGAAACCGTAGAGCTTGAGTTGGTCGTCGCGTTCCATGCGCTAATTGTGCCATCTGCGGCGAGTTGTCGCTTCACGGGGCCTCAACAGCCGCCTCGACAAGCCGATGCGCCCCCTGCCAACTGCACAGGGGGCGCATCGTACGCAATAAGGCTTTGAGCCATAAAACCCGAGGTCAGACCTCGATGGTACGCGGCTTGAACGACGGCCTGTTCACCTCGTACGCGGCGATGGAGGACTCCTCCCGAAGGGTGAGGCTGATGTCGTCCAGTCCCTCCATCAGACGCCAACGGGCGTTCTCGTCCAGCTCGAAGTCGGCGACCACCCGCGTTCCGTCGGGCCCCTCCGCACGGACCTGCCGACCGACCAGGTCGACGGTCACCTCGGCGGACGGATCGGCCTCCACCAGCTTCTGGAGCCGGTCCACGGTCTCCTGCGGCAGGACCACCGTCAGCAGGCCGTTCTTGAGGGAGTTGCCCCGGAAGATGTCCGCGAACCGGGAGGAGATGACGGCCTTGAAGCCGTAGTTCTGGAGCGCCCAGACGGCGTGCTCGCGCGAGGAGCCGGTGCCGAAGTCGGGGCCGGCGACCAGCACCGTGGCGCCCTTGTACGCCTCCTGGTTGAGCACGAACTCCGGGTCCTTGCGCCAGGCCTCGAACAGCCCGTCCTCGAAGCCGTCGCGGGTGACCTTCTTCAGCCAGTGGGCCGGAATGATCTGGTCGGTGTCGACGTTGCTGCGGCGCAGCGGGACCGCCCGGCCGGTGTGGGTGGTGAAAGCTTCCATGGTTCAGACTCCCGCGGGCGTGGTGACGTCGGACTGGCCCGCCGTGGCGACCAGGTCGGCCGGTGAGGCCAGATGGCCGAGAACCGCCGTTGCGGCGGCAACCTGCGGCGAGACCAGGTGGGTACGACCACCCTTGCCCTGACGGCCCTCGAAGTTGCGGTTGGAGGTGGACGCCGAGCGCTCGCCGGGGGCCAGCTGGTCGGGGTTCATGCCCAGGCACATCGAGCAGCCCGCGTGCCGCCATTCGGCACCCGCCGCGGTGAAGACCTTGTCCAGGCCCTCGGCGACGGCCTCCAGGGAGACCCGCACCGAGCCGGGAACGATCAGCATCCGTACGCCGTCGGCGACCTTGCGACCCTCCAGGATCGCGGCCGCGGAGCGCAGGTCCTCGATGCGACCGTTGGTGCAGGAACCTACGAAGACGGTGTCCACGGTGATCTCGCGCAGCGGCTGACCCGCCGTCAACCCCATGTACTCCAGGGCCTTTTCGGCGGCCAGTCGCTCCGAGGCGTCCTCGTACGAAGCCGGGTCGGGGACGCTCGCCGAAAGCGGTGCGCCCTGGCCGGGGTTGGTGCCCCAGGTGACGAACGGCGACAGCGAAGCGGCGTCGATGCGCACCTCGGCGTCGAAGACCGCGTCGTCGTCGGTGCGCAGCGTCTTCCAGTACGCGACCGCGGCGTCCCAGTCCTCGCCCGTGGGGGCGTGGTCGCGGCCCTGGAGGTAGTCGAAGGTGGTCTGGTCGGGGGCGATCATGCCGGCCCGGGCGCCCGCCTCGATCGACATGTTGCAGATGGTCATCCGGGCCTCCATCGAGAGCTTCTCGATGGCCGAGCCGCGGTACTCCAGGACGTAGCCCTGGCCGCCGCCGGTACCGATCTTGGCGATGATCGCCAGGATCAGGTCCTTGGCGGTGACGCCCTCGGGCAGCTCGCCGTCCACGGTGATCGCCATGGTCCTGAAGGGGGCCAGCGGCAGCGTCTGGGTGGCCAGGACGTGCTCGACCTGGCTCGTACCGATGCCGAACGCCAGGGCTCCGAAGGCTCCGTGGGTGGAGGTGTGGCTGTCACCGCAGACCACGGTGGTGCCGGGCTGGGTCAGCCCCAACTGCGGCCCCACGACGTGCACAACGCCCTGCTCGACGTCGCCCAGCGGGTGCAGCCGGACGCCGAACTCGGCGCAGTTCTTGCGCAGCGTCTCCAGCTGGGTGCGCGAGACCGGGTCGGCGATCGGCTTGTCGATGTCGAGGGTCGGGGTGTTGTGGTCCTCAGTGGCGATGGTCAGGTCCGTCCGGCGCACCTGGCGGCCGGCCTTGCGGAGGCCGTCGAACGCCTGCGGGCTGGTGACCTCGTGCAGCAGGTGCAGATCAATGAAGAGGAGGTCGGGCTCGCCTTCCGCGCGCCGGACGACATGGTCGTCCCAGACCTTCTCCGCGAGTGTCCGTCCCATCGCTTTCCCTCCGGCCGGCCGCTGTGCCGGCCTTGCTCGTCCATGCGCGATCGCCCGCAGAAATCCCCCTGCCGGGCCTTACGCCGGGCCCTGGTCGAGGGCCACGTCTACAGACTGACGACTTCCCTGGAAAATTGAACTTGCGTTTCACAGTGTGAGACGCAAGTATCGTTGCATGGACAACTCTAGCGGCGTCGGCGTTCTCGACAAGGCAGCTCTGGTTTTGAGTGCCCTGGAGTCCGGTCCGGCCACCCTCGCCGGGCTGGTCGCGGCGACCGGGCTCGCACGACCCACGGCCCACCGACTGGCCGTGGCACTGGAACACCACCGGATGGTGGCGAGGGACATGCAGGGCCGGTTCATCCTGGGCCCGCGGCTCTCCGAGCTGGCCGCGGCGGCCGGCGAGGACCGCCTGCTGGCCACGGCCGGACCGGTGCTCACCCACCTACGCGACGTGACCGGCGAGAGCGCCCAGCTCTATCGCCGGCAGGGCGACATGCGGATCTGCGTGGCGGCGGCGGAACGGCTGTCCGGACTGCGGGACACCGTCCCGGTCGGCTCCACGCTCCCCATGAAGGCCGGCTCGGCCGCCCAGATCCTGATGGCCTGGGAGGAGCCGGAGCGGCTGCACCGCGGCCTTCAGGGCGCGCGCTTCACGGCCACCGCGCTCTCCGGCGTGCGGCGCCGCGGCTGGGCCCAGTCGATCGGCGAGCGGGAGCCCGGCGTGGCCTCGGTCTCCGCCCCCGTTCGCGGCCCCTCCAACCGCGTGGTGGCCGCCGTCTCGGTCTCCGGGCCGATCGAGCGGCTGACCCGCCACCCGGGCCGGATGCACGCCCAGGCGGTCATCGACGCGGCGGCCCGCCTCTCCGAGGGCCTGCGCCGCACCGGCTGACGACGACGCTCCGGCCCCGTACCGGAGACGCCCCGGCCCTGTACGGATCCATCCGTACAGGGCCGGGGCGTCTCCGGGTGCCGTGGTTCAGGCCGCGAGTCGCTCCGCCGCCCGCTCGCCGCGCCGCGCGACCGGCACCACTCCCCGGGCCGCCGCCAGCCCGAACGGCGGCATATCGACGTAGATGCTCTCGTACGAGCCCGCCGGGACGACGAACGTCTCGTGCCAGATGCCCACCCGGCCGCGCCCCGCCCGCGCCCGCCGGTTGAAGGCGGCCCAGGCCGGCCGGTGCTCGCCGCCCTGATCGCTCGCGTAGGCCAGCAGCTTCTCCTTCGACTCCCAGTACTGAAGGACGCCGAAGTTCCGCAGTCCGGGCACGATGCGGCGCCCCAGCATCCCCCGCTCCCGGTCCCGCGCCAACTCCTTGATCATCCCCGGCATCGCCAGGAACACCGGCAGCCAACTGCGCACCGCCCGCCAGCTGTTGATCCGCATCCCGATGAGGAAGACCACCAGCTCCCCCGTGCCGTCCGCGGTCATCCGCCCCTGTACCGGCTTGCCCTTCATGACAGCCCCCTCCGTCGCGCCTCGACATTAGATAGTCGCGCTATCCATGATTGGATAGTGCCACTCTCCAATGAAGGGTGCAAGGGGTATGCGACTGGCAGAGCTCAGCGAGCGCAGCAGCATCTCCACCGCCACGATCAAGTACTACCTGCGCGAACGGCTGCTGCCGCCGGGCCGCCGGATCACCGCCACCCAGTCCGAGTACGACGAGGACCACCTGCGCCGGCTTCGACTGGTGCGGGCCCTGATCCAGGTCGGCCGGGTCCCGGTGAGCACCGCCCGCGAGGTGGTGGCCGCCGTCGAGGACGACTCCCGCGACCAGCTCTCCCGCCTCGGTACGGCCGTCCGGGCGCTGCCGCACGGCCCCGAGCCCGATGAGCCCGGCCCCTCGACGGACGTCGCCCGGCGCACCGCCGGCGAACTGCTGGAGCGCGTGGGCTGGCGCTTCAACCTGGAGCTCGCGGACCAGTCCCGGGCCTTCCGCACGCTCGTCGCCGCGATCGTCGCACTGCACCGCCTCGGCTACGCGTGCGACACCGCCCACCTGCTGCCCTACGCCCGCATGGCGGCCGAGCTGGCCGTCGTCGACCTGAACCTGGTCGAGGAGTACGAGACGCCGGCGGAGCAGGTGGAAGCGGCGGTGGCGCTGGCCGTGCCCTACGAGCCGGCGCTGCTGAGCCTGCACCGACCGGCGGAGGCGGAGGAGGCCAACAAGCGCTTCGGGACGGGGCGTTGACGCAGAAAGGCCCTCCGCGTCACCGCGGAGGGCCTTTCCTATGTGTACCCCCGACCGGATTCGAACCGGCGCTACCGCCTTGAGAGGGCGGCGTGCTAGGCCGCTACACAACGGGGGCAAGTCTTCGTGCAGTTGAGCCCGTCGCACGGACGGACTGCGCTGGGCTACCAGGACTCGAACCTAGACTAAATGAACCAGAATCACTCGTGCTGCCAATTACACCATAGCCCATGGTGGTTTAGACCAGTACCCCCGACCGGATTCGAACCGGCGCTACCGCCTTGAGAGGGCGGCGTGCTAGGCCGCTACACAACGGGGGCCCTAGCGATCCTGCATGAGTGACAGTGGGTGCGACCCGGACTGTCTCCCTGGGAAGGATCTGTACCCCCGACCGGATTCGAACCGGCGCTACTGCCTTGAGAGGGCAGCGTGCTAGGCCGCTACACAACGGGGGCTTTGCAGATGAGCTCTGCGAGCTGGCCTACCAGGACTCGAACCTAGACTAACTGAACCAGAATCAGTCGTGCTGCCAATTACACCATAGGCCATCAAAATGCAACCCCCTGCTTGGGGGTTTCTATTTGATCTACGCTTCCCGGCCGGGCCTCTCGGCCCTCTCGGGCGGCGCAGGAAGAACATTACCTGATCGCGGACGGGGCTCCAAAACCGATAACTCCGCGCAGCAGCCCGGGCAGCTCCGCCAGGGTCTCGATGCGCCGCACACCAGGGGGCAGCTCCTCCCCGGTGCCCGTACGGTCCAGCCAGACGGCCGACAGACCGGCGTCCCGGGCACCCAGCGCGTCGATGTCGAGCCGGTCGCCGACGTAGACCACCTCCTCCGGCGGCAGCTCCAGAGCCGCGCAGGCGGCCGCGAAGGCCTCCGGGGCCGGCTTGGCGTGCCCGAGCTCGTCGGCGCACAGCACCGCCTCGAAGTAGCCGCGGATCCTCAGAGCGCCCAGCTTGCGCTCCTGGCTGGCGGTCCCGGAGTTCGAGAGCACGGCCTGCCGGGCCAGCGGCGCCAGCGCCTCCAGGGCCGGCTCGGAGTCCGGGAAGAGCGCCCAGGCCGCTTCGTAGTGCACGATGTACCGCCCGAACCAGGCGTCCGCCTCCTCGTCGGAGAGCGCGACGCCCAGGAAGGTCCGGGCCCGGGCCCTGCGGTGGTCGAGAAACCCCACCTCACCGGCGAGGAAACGGGCGAACTCGGTCTCCATGGCCTCCTGCCACCGCGTCAGCGCGGCCTCCTCCCCGCCGTACGCAGTCACCAGCCCCTCGTCCCGCAGGTGCCGCAGCACGCCGGCGCGGTCGGAGCCCGTGTAGTCGAAGAGGGTGTCGTCGAGGTCCCAGAGGACGGCGTGGAGGGGCACGGGGCCAATCTAACCGGGAGCAGCCGGGCGCGACGGCGGACTGCGGCAGGTGCGGTCGGTGGTCGTGCGCACCGCGGCGTGCCCTGTTGGGGCCGCCCATGACAACGGGCCCGGAAGCCGGACGGCTTCCGAGCCCGCAGCACTCGTGAGGGATCAACCCGCCAGCTTCGCCAGTGCGGCGTCGATGCGGGCGAGGGTGCGCTCCCGGCCCAGGACCTCCAGGGACTCGAAGAGCGGGAGGCCGACGGTACGGCCGGTGACGGCCACCCGGACGGGGGCCTGGGCCTTGCCGAGCTTGAGGCCGTGCTCCTCGCCGGCGGCCAGGACGGCCTCCTTGAGGAGCTCGGGGCCGGCGGACCAGTCGGCCGCCGCCAGCTTGGCGCGGGCGGTGGTGAGCAGGGCCACCGGGTCGCCCTTCATGGCCTTCGTCCAGGAGGCCTCGTCCTCGACGGGCTCCTTGAGGAAGAGGAAGTCGACGTTGGCGGTGATGTCGGAGAGGACGGTCAGGCGCGTCTGGGCGTGCGGGGCGATGGCCCGCCAGGCGGCCTCGTCGAAGTCCTCGGGGGCCCAGTTGGCGTACGGGGCCTTCAGCCAGGGCTCACAGGCCTTGACGAAGTCCTCCACGTCCAGCTGCCGGATGTGGTCGGCGTTGATCGCCTCGGCCTTCTTCAGGTCGAAGCGGGCCGGGTTGGAGTTGACGTCCGCGATGTCGAACTTCTCGATCAGGTCCGCCACCGAGAAGATGTCCTGGTCGGCCGAGAAGGACCAGCCGAGCAGGGCGAGGTAGTTGAGCAGGCCCTCCGGGAGGAAGCCGCGGTCGCGGTAGAGGTTGAGGGAGGCCTGCGGGTCGCGCTTGGAGAGCTTCTTGTTGCCCTCGCCCATGACGTAGGGCAGGTGGCCGAACTCGGGGATCGACGAGGCGACGCCCAGCTCGATCAGCGCCTTGTAGAGGGCGATCTGGCGCGGGGTGGAGGAGAGCAGGTCCTCGCCGCGCAGCACGTGCGTGATGCCCATCAGCGCGTCGTCGACCGGGTTGACCAGGGTGTACAGCGGCGCGCCGTTGGCGCGGACGATGCCGTAGTCCGGGACGTTCTCCGGGGTGAAGGTCAGCTCGCCGCGCACCAAGTCGGTGAAGGTGATCGGCTCGTCGGGCATCCGGAAGCGGACGATGGCGCTGCGGCCCTCGGCCTCGTACGCGGCCTTCTGCTCGGCGGTCAGGTCGCGGCACATGCCGTCGTAGCCCGAGGGCCTGCCGGCCTTGCGGGCGGCCTCGCGGCGCTCGTCGAGCTCTTCGGTGGTGCAGTAGCAGGGGTAGGCGTGGCCGGCCGCCAGGAGCCTGTCGGCGACGTCCTTGTAGATGTCCATGCGCTGGGACTGGCGGTACGGCGCGTGCGGGCCGCCGACCTCGGGGCCCTCGTCCCAGTCGAAGCCGAGCCAGTGGAACGAGTCCAGCAGCTGGTTGTAGGACTCCTCGGAGTCGCGGGCCGCGTCGGTGTCCTCGATGCGGAAGACCAGGGTGCCCTTGTTGTGCCGTGCGTACGCCCAGTTGAACAGGGCGGTACGGATCAGGCCGACGTGGGGGTTACCGGTCGGGGAGGGACAGAAACGGACGCGGACGGGGGTCGCGTTAGCCACGCTTGATCACCTTGTTGGTGAGAGTGCCGATGCCTTCGATGGTGACGGCGACCTCGTCGCCGACGTTGAGGGGGCCCACCCCGGCCGGGGTGCCCGTGAGGATGACGTCGCCGGGGAGCAGGGTCATCGCCTCGGTGATGTGGACGATCAGGTCCTCGATCGGGCGGACCATGTCACTCGTGCGGCCGAGCTGGCGCTGTTCGCCGTTGACGGTGCACTGGATGGCGAGGCCCGCGGCGATGTCCGAGGGGTCCAGTTCGGTCTCGACCCAGGGGCCGAGCGGGCAGGAGCTGTCGAAGCCCTTGGCCCTGGCCCACTGCTTCTCGCGCTGCTGGACGTCGCGCGCGGTGACGTCGTTGGCGCAGGTGTAGCCGAGGATGACGTCCTTGGCGCGCTCGCGGGGCACCTCGCGGCACATCCGGCCGATGACGACGGCGAGCTCCGCCTCGTGGTGCACCTCCTGGGAGAAGGAGGGGTAGGCGATGGGGTCACCGGGGCCGATCACCGAGGTGGACGGCTTGAAGAAGGTGACCGGCACGTCCGGGACGGCGTTGCCCAGCTCGGCGGCGTGCTCGGCGTAGTTGCGGCCGATCGCCACCACCTTGTTGGGCAGAACCGGCGGCAGCAGCCGGACCTTGTCGAGGGGGACCTTCTGGCCCGAGCGCTCGAATTCCGCGAAGGGATGCCCCTTGATGACGTCGAGTTCGTCGCCTTCGACGACGCCGAAGCCGACGTTGCCGTCGATGGAGAATCTGGCGATGCGCACGGGTTGCCGCTGCCCCTCATTGATCACTGGCCGGAGTTGACACTCCAGGCTATCGCGGGGGCGCGGCCACCCTGCCGACCTTTTACGCCGTGACGCCCAGTTCCGGCTTCTCCATCAGGATCGTGCGGCGGGGGTTGGCGGTCTGGGTCGGCAGTTCGACGGCGTGCTCCGGCAGCTCGGGAGCCGGGGCGCCGAGCTCGTCGGCGTCCGTGAGGTGGGCCAGGGTGGTGCGCCGCGGGTTGGCTATGTTGCGGAACATCATCGTCGTCTTCACTGCTGTATGCCTCGCGTTGTCAAAAGCTGGGGGACGGCAAAAGCCGCTGCCGGAAAGCTCACTTGTCGTAACCGGCAACTATGTAAAGCGTCAGGCTATGCGCGCTATTCCCTGCGAAGTGCTGGCGAACTCGACGATCTCCCTGTGAGTTTGCTCACGACGTGTGCGACAAATGCCGCAATTTCCTTGATCACCAACCTTGGGCGAATCGGACAATGCCGGAGTGAAGCGCACGTTCCGCTCCCGATCACCGCACCTGGGACAGCCCCCATGGACGAGCGGTTCGCGGGCAAAAGTCCGTTATTTGCTACACGAGTTTGCACAAGTCGTAACGCGCTCCATACATTGCGTCACCCATGTCACAGCGAACGGCTCCGCTCTTGTTGGAGATCCGGCACTGTGCTGGAATTCCACGGACCGCCGCACGTTTCAACCGGCGCGACGGGCGCAAAGTCGCGCCGCGCGGTGGTGCCGCTCTCTCGGCCAGAGGGAGTAGCCCGCCGGTCATCACGACCGCCATGGGGGACTTCGCGGTTCCCATTCGACTCGACACCGTCCCGCCAAGGTGGGACGCCTGGTCCAGAGGTTGCGACGCTAGTGCAGGGACGTTTCAAGAGGGAAGGCAGCGCTGCGGCGGAACCGGAGCTGCGCGGCGGGACCGACCGCGCCTCCTCACCCCAGCGCGACCGCAGCAAGGGGTCCTCGGGAGGCACGCTGCCCGCCGACGTGGGCAGCCAGGCGCCGGGCGGTGACGCCGCGGACGGTGGCTCAAAGGCGGCCAAGAGCGGCCCCACCGGCCCCGGCTCGCGAATAGCGCTGCGCAACTGGCGCATCAGCACCCGTCTGGTCTCCCTGCTCGCGCTCCCCGTCGTCGCCGCGACCACGCTGGGCGGCATGCGCATCGGCACCCAGCTGGAGAACATCGACCAGCTGGACAAGATGCAGCTGCTCACCGAGATGACCCGGCAGGCCACCGAGCTCGCCGACGCACTCCAGGTGGAGCGGGACAAGTCGGCCGGTCCGCTGGCCGGCACCGGCAACGCCAAGGACGACGCGAACGTCGTCGCACCGCGTGAGGCGACCGACCACGCCAAGCTGAAGTTCAACCAGGCCAGCGACAACATTCAGGGCCAGGACTCCACCATGGCCGGTGTCCGGGCGACCGTCCTGGACATCACCCGCCAGCTCAACCAGCTGAACGAGATCCGCGCCAACGCGTACCAGGACGACAACAACGTCTCGCGCACCGTCGCGTCCTACAACCAGCTGGTCAACTCGCTGCTGTCGCTCTCCCAGGACATGGCGCAGGCGACCAGCAACCCGGAGATGATCCGCTCGACCCGTGCCCTGGCGGCGTTCTCGTCCGCCAAGGAGTACGCGTCGATGCAGCGCGCCCTCGTCAGCGCCGGCCTCGCCCACTCCGGCGGCCCCCAGCTGTCCGCCAACGACCGGCAGGCCGGCCGGAACGCCGAGATCAGCGAGAAGGCGGCCCGCGACCGCTTCCAGCTGATCTACGCCAACAACGCCGGCTCGCTCACCCGCGGTCTGGACGGCAACAACGACGACATCAAGACCGCGAACGCCTTCGCGCACCGCGCCTTCGCCAGCGACTCCGGCATCCGCAGCCAGGAGTACCGGTACCTCGACTGGTACGACTCCGACACCGTCAAGATCGACGAGATGTCGCGCATCGAGACCACGCTGCTCTCCGAGATGGAGCAGAAGTCCCGCGAGCTGCGCAACGAGGCCACGCAGGACGCGATCATCAACGGTGCGGTGATCCTGCTCGTCCTCGGCGTCTCGCTGGTCGGCGCGTTCGTCGTGGCGCGGTCCATGGTCCGCTCGCTGCGCCGGCTCCAGGACACCGCGCAGAAGGTCGCCCAGGACCGACTGCCCGAACTGGTCAAGCAGCTGTCGGAGTCCGACCCGCAGGACGTGGACACCTCCGTCGAGTCCGTCGGTGTGCACAGCCGGGACGAGATCGGCCGGGTGGCCGCGGCGTTCGACGACGTGCACCGCGAGGCGGTCCGACTCGCCTCCGAGCAGGCGCTGCTGCGGGGCAACGTCAACGCGATGTTCACCAACCTCTCGCGCCGCAGCCAGGGTCTGATCCAGCGCCAGCTCTCGCTGATCTCCGAACTGGAGTCCCGCGAGGCCGACCCGGACCAGCTGTCCTCGCTGTTCAAGCTCGACCACCTCGCCACCCGTATGCGTCGTAACGGCGAGAACCTCCTCGTCCTCGCGGGTGAAGAGCCCGGACGCCGATGGACCCGACCGGTGCCGCTGGTCGACGTGCTGCGTGCCGCGGCCTCCGAGGTGGAGCAGTACGAGCGCATCGAGCTCAACGCCGTCCCGCAGACCGAGGTCGCGGGCCGGGTCGTCAACGACCTCGTGCACCTGCTCGCCGAGCTGCTGGAGAACGCCACCTCGTTCTCCTCGCCACAGACCAAGGTCAAGGTCACCGGCCACGCCCTGCCCGACGGCCGGGTGCTGGTCGAGATCCACGACACCGGCATCGGCCTGTCCCCCGAGGACCTGTCGGCGATCAACGAGCGGCTGGCCAGCCCGCCGACCGTGGACGTCTCGGTGTCCCGGCGGATGGGTCTGTTCGTGGTCGGCCGGCTGTCGCTGCGCCACGGCATCCGGATCCAGCTGCGGCCCTCCGACTCCGGCGGCACCACCGCCCTCGTCATGCTTCCGGTCGACCTCGCCCAGGGCGGCAAGAAGCCGGCGCCCGGCAACACCAAGGGCGATGCCGGCGGCGCGCCCTCCAGCCGGCTCGCGGGGTTGCAGCCGCGCGGCCAGGTCGGCGCGGGCCCGGGGGCCGGCGGGCGCCCCGCGCTGCCCGGCCGGGGCGGTCCCGGCGGTGGCGCGGCCGGCGCGTTCGGTGCCTCGGCGCCGGGCGGGCGTTCGGCAGCTCCCGGCGCGGCCCCGCAGGGCGGCTCGCCGGCCGGCGGCCGTCCCGCCGACCAGCGCCCGTCGCTGCCCACCCGCGGTGCGGACGGCGGCCCGGCGGCCACCGTGGCACCGCCCACCGGTGCACCGCAGCGCGACCAGCGTCCGCAGCTGCCGCCGCGCGCCGCCGCGGCCGAGCTGCCGGGCGGCGCGCCGGCCGGTGGCCAGGACGGCCGCGGCGGCGCGCAGCCGGGCGGTACGAGCTGGGGTGCGCGCCGTGAGCGCGGCAGCACCGACGACTGGCCGCTGGCGCCCCGCGAGTCCCAGGAGCGGCCGCGCGGCCACGAGGAGCCGGAGAGCACCGGCAGCTTCGAGCGGCCCGCGCCGACCGGCGGCCCCGGCGACACCGCGGCGTTCGCCCGCCCCGACTTCAACGGCCCGCCGCCCGCGGCGGACGGCTCGCCGGCTGCGGCCGGAGACACCAGCAGGTTCGCCCGTCCGGACAGCGACACCGGGCAGTACGAGACGGACCGCTTCCGCCGGCCCGAGGCCGACCCGTACGAGACCGGGCAGCTCGACACCCGCCAGCTCCAGCAGCCGGACGCCGAGCGCGCCCCGTACGCCGACGAGCCGCAGACCACCGGCCAGTTCCCGGTTCCGGAGACCACCGGCCAGTTCCCGGTTCCGGAGACCACCGGCCAGTTCCCGGCACCGGAGACCACCGGCCAGTTCCCGGCTCCGCAGACCACCGGTCAGTTCCCGGCACCGCAGACCACCGGCCAGTTCCCGGCTCCGCAGCCGCCGCGCCCGCAGGACCACGGCGCGCCGGAGGCCGACCTGCTCACCGGCGGCGACGCGGGTCCCGGGGACGGCCGTACACCGATCTTCGACACCATCGAGTCCAACTGGTTCGGCACGCCGGCGGCCGCCGCGGCCGGTGTCCCGCCACAGGCCGGCACCGACCAGGCCGGCGCACCGCCGCTGCCGCACCGCGGGTCCGGGCAGGACGCCGCCGCGCGCAACGAGGCACCGGTCAACGGTGCGCGCAGCGACGCGCCGGCCGAGGCGAGCGCGCAGTGGCGCACCTCGCCGAACGACGAGACGTGGCGGCAGGCGGAGCAGATCCGCCAGCCCGCCGCGGGCGGTGTCACCACCTCCGGGCTGCCCCGCCGGGTCCCGCGCGCGAACCTCGTCGCGGGCACCGCGCAACAGCAACAGTCCACCCAGAGCGGTCCGCAGGTCTCGCGTGCGCCCAGCGAGGTGCGCGGCCGGCTGACCAATCTCCGTCGGGGTATCCAGCAGGGCCGAGAGGCCGGGTCGTCGAGCACTGGCAACCACGGCATTGTCGATCCCACTCACCAGCAGGAGCGTTAGTTGAGTCCGATGAGCCAGGCGGCGCAGAATCTGAACTGGTTGATCACCAACTTCGTGGACAACACCCCCGGGGTGTCGCACACGGTGGTGGTCTCCGCGGACGGTCTGCTCCTCGCCATGTCCGAGGGCTTCCCCCGCGATCGTGCCGATCAACTGGCGGCGGTGGCCTCCGGGCTGACCTCGCTGACCTCCGGCGCCTCCCGCATCTTCGAGGGCGGGAGCGTCAACCAGACCGTGGTGGAGATGGAGCGCGGCTTCCTCTTCATCATGTCCGTCTCGGACGGATCGTCGCTGGCCGTGCTCGCGCACCCCGAGTGCGACATCGGCCTCGTCGGTTACGAGATGGCCCTGCTGGTCGACCGCGCAGGCACGGTGCTCACGCCGGACCTGCGTGCGGAACTACAGGGCAGCCTGCTGAACTGAGGCGTCCGCAGCGCCCCACCGTTCGGCACCACTCCATCCATTCGTCTGCCGCCACCCCCCACCGGCCCGAACCTGACGACAGAGCTCCTGTCCCGTCCGGAGGACCCATGACCCCGCCACCTGCCACTTCCGGCCCGTACGGCGCATACAGCCAAGCGCCGTACGGGGGCGAAGGTGACCAGCCGCTGGTGCGCCCGTATGCCATGACCGGAGGCCGGACCCGGCCGCGCTACCAGCTCGCCATAGAGGCGCTGGTCAGCACGACCGCCGACCCCTCCCAGCTGCCCGGGCTGCTGCCCGAGCACCAGCGGATCTGCCACCTGTGCCGCGAGGTGAAGTCGGTCGCCGAGGTCTCGGCCCTGCTTCACATCCCGCTGGGTGTGGCGCGGATCCTGGTCGCGGACCTGGCGGAGGCCGGGATGGTGGCGATCCACCAGCCCGGCGGCAGTGGCGAGGCCGGCGGCACGCCGGACGTGACCTTGCTCGAGAGGGTGCTCAGTGGACTTCGCAAGCTCTGACGGCGGCTTCGACGGGACCGCGGCCCGCGCCACCACGTCTGCCAAGATCGTGGTGGCGGGCGGCTTCGGCGTGGGCAAGACCACGTTCGTCGGGGCCGTCTCAGAGATCAACCCGCTGCGTACCGAAGCCGTGATGACCTCCGCTTCGGCGGGGATCGACGACCTCAGCCACGTCCAGGACAAGACCACGACCACCGTGGCGATGGACTTCGGCCGGATCACGCTGGACCAGGACCTGATCCTGTACCTCTTCGGTACGCCCGGTCAGGACCGCTTCTGGTTCATGTGGGACGACCTGGTCCGCGGCGCCATCGGCGCGGTGGTGCTGGTCGACACCCGACGGCTGGCGGACTGCTTCCCGGCCGTCGACTACTTCGAGAACAGCGGCCTGCCGTTCGTCGTCGCCCTCAACGGCTTCGAGGGACACCAGCCCTACACACCCGAAGAAGTGCGTGAGGCGCTCCAGATCGGTCCCGGGACCCCGATCATCACCACCGACGCGCGGCATCGCAGCGAGGCCAAGAGCGCCCTCATCACGCTGGTCGAGCACGCGCTGATGGCCCGGTTGCGGTAGGAGGACCGACGGCCCCGCCGGCTCATCTGGCGCGGGCCGTACGGCAGTTGTCTTCCGCGGTGCGCGCCTGCCTGCCCCGGGACGGTTTCCGTCATCCGTGATTGGATCTGTGTCCTTCGACACGCCTACAAAAGTGCTTCATAACGTTTCGACAGTGAATCACTGTGGTTTCGACACCCCGTGCGCATGCACGGCTTCGCTGCGCTCACGCAACGCCTGCCATTTGGCGGCTCTCGCCCTTAACGCCCCTTTTATCTGAGGCTCTTCCGGACCCTTTCCTGCTTTGTCCAGTGTTTGGAACGCACCGCCCTGACGTGCTGAAATTCGCTGAACTCCGGAGTAGGAACGCCCAGAAGAAACGGCACAGCAGATAAGTGCCGGCGCCGAGAGGTTGTTGGTCGAGTGAGGCGAAGCACGTCGAGCCCCGAGCCGCAGGAACCGCGGCGGGGCAACTTCACGCCGCCACCCAGAGGTGGCGTACCGGCTTCCGACGCGCCCGAAAACACGGTCGCGAAGCCTCCGGTCAGCGGCGGTAAGTACGCGCCGCGCAACTGGCGGGTGGCTACCCGCCTGAACGCCATTCTGCTGATCCCCGTCCTGGTCGCCCTCGTCTTCGGCGGTCTGCGGGTGAACAGTTCGATGGCGACCTGGCAGGAGGCGCAGGACGCGGAGAACACCGCGAAGCTGGTGCGCGCCGCGCTTTCCTACAGCACCGCCCTGATCGACGAGCGCGACCGGACCGCGGCGCCGCTGCTGAAGGGCAAGAAGGACGACCCGGTCGTCCAGCAGGCGCGGGCCGCCACCGACGCCGCCGCCGACAAGTTCCACGAGGCCGCCAAGTCCATGCCGGACAAGCCGGGCCTCAAGCGCCGGCTCGCCTCGTTCGAGAAGACCGAGCCCAAGCTCCAGCAGCTGCGCCAGGCCGCCTACACCTCCAAGCTGCACGGTGTGCAGACCGAGGAGGGCTATGTCGAGGTCCAGCACCCGCTGATGGAGTTCGCCAACGAACTCGGCCTGGGCACCGGCAACATCACCTCCTACGGCCGCACCGTCTACGCGATCGCGCTGGCCAAGGCCGCGGAGTCGCTGGAACGTTCCATCGGCACCCACCTGCTGGTCGACCCGGCGTCCCCGCAGGGCGGCAAGGAGCACAAGCTCCAGCTGACCGCCTTCGCGTCCTACCGCTACCTGGAGGGCATCGCCATCGGCGAGTACACCTCCGGCGGTACGCCCGAGGACGTCCAGCGGCTGAAGCAGGACGCCGCCGCGCTCCAGCAGGCCGCGCAGCAGAAGATCGCACACGCGAAGGAGCAGGCACGGGCCGCCGGCCTGCCGTTCCGCACCCCGCCGTCCATCGACCAGATGTCCAGCTGGATCGGCACCGGCGCGGCTCCCGAGACGCTGAGCCTGAAGGGCGTCACGTCCGACAGCTACTTCGCTGCCGCAACCGGCAAGTTCAACATGTACCGGTCCATCGAGAAGGACCTGGCGGACAAGGCCGTGAACGAGGCGGCGCAGATCTCGAACGACGCCCGGCAGTCCACCTTCGTCGACTCCGGCATCGCGGTGGCCGCGCTGATCATCGCGTTCCTGGTGGCCGGCATGATGGCCCGCCGGATGAGCCGCAGCATGCGCCAGCTGCGCAACGCCGCCTTCGGCATCGCCGAGCAGCGGCTGCCGATGCTGGTCGACCAGCTCTCGCGGACCGACCCGGGTCGGGTCGACACCCGTGTGACGCCCATCCCGATCGCCACCACCGACGAGATCGGCGAGGTCGCCCGGGCCTTCGACCAGGTGCACCGCGAGGCCGTCCGGCTCGCCGCCGAGCAGGCGCTGCTGCGGGGCAACGTCAACGCGATCTTCACCAACCTCTCCAGCCGCAACCAGGGTCTCATCGAGCGTCAGCTGGAGCTGATCACCGACCTGGAGAACAACGAGGCGGACCCGGACCAGCTGGAGAGCCTCTTCCGGCTCGACCACCTCGCCACGCGCATGCGCCGCAACGGCGAGAACCTCCTCATCCTCGCCGGCGAGGAGCCGGGCCGCCGCTGGAACCAGCCGGTGCCGCTGGTCGACGTCCTGCGGGCGGCGATCAGTGAGGTCGAGTCGTACGAGCGAATAGACCTCACCGGCGTCCCCGAGAGCGAGATCCACGGCACCGCCGTGACCGACCTCATCCACCTGCTGTCCGAGCTGCTGGAGAACGCCACCACGTTCTCCTCCCCGCAGACCAAGGTGCGGGTGGCCGCGACCCGGCTGCCCGACGGCCGGGTGATGATCGAGATCCACGACAAGGGCATCGGGCTGACCCCCGAGGACTTCGCGGACATCAACCACAAGCTGGCCAACCCGCCGAGCGTGGATGCCGCGATCTCCCAGCGCATGGGCCTGTTCGTGGTCGGCCGGCTGGCCGACCGGCACGGGATCCGGGTGCAGCTGCGCCCCTCCGGCGAGCAGGCGGGCACCACGTCGCTGGTCATGCTGCCCGAGGCGATCACCCACGGCGGTGGTGGCGACGACGAGCAGTTCGACGACAACTTCACCGTCTCCCGGATCGTGCCGGAGCACGAGCAGGTCGCGTACGACGGGCACCAGCAGGTCGCGTACGACGGGCACCAGCGCACCGCCGCGGAGCTGGGCTTCGACGACAGCCGCTACGGCCGCTCGGACGCCGCCGACCTGGACATGGTGGGCCGCTCGCTGATGCGCGAGGAGCGCCGCGCCGCCCTGGAGGCCCAGGCGGCGAGCGAGACGGCATCCGGCCACGCGGAGGCTGCCGGCCAGATCAGTGGGCCGCTCTTCCGTGACCAGGTGCCGGCCACCAACGGCTTCCAGGATTTCCCGGGTCAGGATTTCCCGACCCAGGGTTTCCCGGCCCAGGATTATGCGGAAGGCGATCAGCCGCTCTACGACGACCGGTCGCACGGCAGCCATGCATTCGGTGAACCGCACATTCCGGGGGCCGCCGGCCAGCAGCCCTTCGACTCCCACGAACCGGCACAGCAGGACGAATGGGCCGAACGCCCCGCATTCGAGGGTTACTTCGGGACCGAAGCGGAATCTGACCGGAATATAACTGCCGCTCCCGCTGAAGCGTCTGAGCGCGTACCATTCGAGCGTCCGGGCCCCACACCGAGCGACGCCCCTTCGCTGACGGACGCCGGCCTTCCGCGCCGCGGAGGCCGCGACCAGCAGGCACCTCAGGTTCAGCAGCGGGGCACGCCGGAGACCGGCCAGGACGGCTCCGACTGGCGCAGCTCCAACGACGAGCGCTGGGAGCGGGCGGAGCGACTGCGCCAGCCGAAGGCGGGCGGGGTCACCTCCTCCGGCCTCCCCCGGCGCGTGCCGAAGGCCAACCTGGTCGAAGGCGCCGCGGAGCAGACCCCGCAGGGCGGCCCCCAGGTCTCCCGCGCCCCGGAGGACGTCCGCGGCAGGCTCAGCAACCTGCGTCGTGGCGTCCAGCAGGGACGCAACGTCGGCACGGATCCCTCCGGGGTCCCCCAGAATGACCAACAGGGCTTCGGCCCCGGCAGCACCTACGATCAGGAGCGTTAGTGTGAGCCCGATGAGCCAGGCGGCGCAGAATCTGAACTGGTTGATCACCAACTTCGTGGACAACACCCCCGGGGTGTCCCACACGGTCGTGGTCTCCGCGGACGGTCTCCTCCTCGCCATGTCCGAGGGCTTCCCTCGCGACAGGGCCGATCAGTTGGCGGCGGTGGCCTCCGGGCTGACCTCGCTGACCTCCGGCGCCTCCCGCATCTTCGAGGGCGGGAGCGTCAACCAGACCGTGGTGGAGATGGAGCGCGGCTTCCTCTTCATCATGTCCGTCTCGGACGGATCGTCGCTGGCCGTGCTCGCGCACCCCGAGTGCGACATCGGCCTCGTCGGTTACGAGATGGCCCTGCTGGTCGACCGTGCGGGTAGCGTCCTGACGCCGGACCTGCGCGCCGAACTGCAGGGCAGCCTTCTCAACTAACAGACAGGCAGTGCGTTTCCCGCCACCGGGCCTTAGGGTTCGGTGGCGCGACCGGCGTCAGACAGGCAAGTTGGAGGAGGAGACGTGGCAACGCCCCCGAGCGGATACCCGTACGGTTCCGGGCAGGAGTCCGGGCCTGTGGGCGAGACCCATAACAACCGCTTCAACTTCCCGTCTGCGCCGAGCCGCCGGCCGCATCGGCACCAGCCGCCGCAGTCACGGCCCCAGCAGCAGCCCCGGCCGTACGGCTCCCAGCCGTACGAGCCGTCGGTGTACGACGAGCCGCAGGCACCGCGCATCCAGCCGGTGCAGCCGCCGCGGAAGGCACCCGAGCCCGCCCCCAGCGGCGCGAACAACCCGCTCGTGCGCCCGTACGCCATGACCGGGGGCCGGACCCGGCCGCGCTACCAGCTCGCCATCGAGGCGCTGGTCAGCACGACCGCCGACCCGTCGAAGCTGCACGGCCAGCTGCCGGAGCACCAGCGCATCTGCCACCTCTGCCGTGAGATCAAGTCAGTTGCCGAGATCTCCGCGCTTCTCTCCATCCCCCTCGGCGTCGCCCGGATCCTCGTCGCCGACCTGGCGGAGGCCGGACTCGTCGCCATCCATCAGCCCGGCGGGGACGAGACCGCCGGCGGACAGCCAGATGTGACACTGCTCGAAAGGGTGCTCAGTGGACTTCGCAAGCTCTAGCGGTGCAGCCCGCTCCACCACCTCCGCGAAGATCGTGGTGGCGGGCGGCTTCGGCGTGGGCAAGACCACGTTCGTCGGGGCCGTCTCAGAGATCAATCCGCTGCGTACCGAAGCCGTGATGACCTCCGCGTCGGCGGGGATCGACGACCTCACGCACGCGCCGGACAAGACGACCACGACGGTCGCGATGGACTTCGGCCGGATCACCCTGGACCAGGACCTGATCCTGTACCTCTTCGGTACGCCCGGTCAGGACCGCTTCTGGTTCATGTGGGACGACCTGGTCCGCGGTGCCATCGGCGCGGTCGTCCTGGTGGACACCCGCCGCCTGGCGGACTGCTTCCCGGCCGTCGACTACTTCGAGAACAGCGGCCTGCCGTTCGTCATCGCCCTCAACGGCTTCGACGGACACCAGCCCTACACGCCCGAAGAGGTGCGTGAGGCGCTCCAGATCGGCCCGGACGCGCCGATCATCATCACCGACGCGCGCCACCGCAGCGAGGCCAAGAGCGCCCTCATCACGCTCGTGGAGCACGCGCTGATGGCCCGGCTGCGCTAGGAAGGCGACGCAGCCGCCGCGTCCGGGCTCCCCGTGTCCGTGCGCAGCGCACGAAAGGCCCCTCACCGACCGGTGCGGGGCCTTCGTCGTAGGTGCTGCCCCCGGCTCGGCGACCATCCGCCGGGCGGCGTCCACCGCGGCCGCCAGCAGCCCGGTACGGCAACCGCCGCCGCCCGCCGGGGCCCCTGACAGTACGGCACCGTTTTCGGCCGGCAGCGCGCCGTACAGAGCGCCCGTGGGGCCCGTACGCACCGACGTACGGGCCCGTCGCCGGTCGTCCGCTCCGGCTACCTACGCGCGGGGCACTCCTTCCACGCGAAGTGGTACAGGGTGTTGATGCTGCCGTCGGTGGAGTCCATGGCCATGAAGCTGGTGGCCTTGGGGTCCGCGGACTTGCCGTCCACCCTCAGTTCGGTGTTGATGTTGAAGTAGCGCTCCTCTCCGCAGGGCGCGTAGACCAGCGCGTCGAGGTCGGTCTCGTCCGAGGTCTGCCAGTTGGTGTCGTAGGGGCCGGTGAAGGAGTGGCTCTTGCGAGCCGTCTCCGGCTGGCCCTGGAAGTAGTAGTTCGCCTGCTCCAGGCCCTTGGCGCCCGGGGCCAGCGAGGCGTATCCGCGGTAGTCGGCCCGCGCGATGGCGTAGGTGAACCCCTGCGGGACGTGCACGCTGAGGGCGATCTGGCAGTTCTTGCGGGCGTCGGTCGGTTTGCTGCTGCCGCCCGCCTGGGCGAGGTACTCGCTGTAGGTGACGGTGAAGGCGGTGTTGTCGGGGGCGACGGCCACGGCGGCGCTGCCGGGTCTGCAACCCGATCCGTTGACCGTGGCGACGGTTATGGTGATCTTGCCGGTCGGCGGGTCGTCGCCGAACCGCGCTGGCGTGGTGGGGGATGCCGATCCGAGGAGCAAGGATGCCACCGCGGCACCAGCACTGAGCGTGCTGAGCATGGGCTCTTCCTTCCGGTCGTCCTGGACCCGCGGCGCGGGCACACCAGGAGTGGGATGACGAGCGCATGCCAGCACGTGGATCTCGGCTTGAACAGCTCTGCTCCCGAGGGTTGGGGCGAACCTACGCCTTGATTCGGACGCCGGATGCCGAACCGGAACACCTGCGCCAGAAGGGTGACGAACAGTCATATCCCGCTGGCACGGGGCACGTTGACCCTTGACGCAGCGGTCCACACCCTCCGGCGCGCCGCCACCGCGACGCCACCTCGGCCGACCGTCGGGGCGCCGTCGCCGAAGCCCCGACGGTCCGGGGAACGACCGAGGGGCCCGCACCGGCCGGGTGCGGACCCCTCGTCGTACGAGCCGTTCGGCTCAGCGCTGCCAGCTGGTGGCGCCGTGGAAGCCGGTCTGGCGCTCCAGTCGGCGCCAGCGGGCGGCGGTGGCGCGCGGGTGGGCCGGGGCGGCGGACGGGCGGTGGGCGGCGCGGGCCAGAAGGACGGCGGTCAGGGCGGCGAGCTCTTCCTCGCTGGCCTGGCCCTTCTCCACCCGGATGGAGTCGGTGCGGTGGGCAGGATTCACGGTGTCTTCTCCGTCGTCGCGGTGGGCGTGGATGCCTGGTGCGGTTGCGGGGTGTGGTTACTGGGGCGGGTTGCCGTGCTTGCGGGCCGGCAGGTCCGCGTGCTTGGTGCGCAGCATGTCCAGGGCGCGGATGAGCACCTGGCGGGTGTCGGCGGGGTCGATGACGTCGTCGACCAGGCCGCGCTCGGCCGCGTAGTACGGGTGCATCAGCTCGGACTTGTACTCCTTGACCATGCGGGTGCGCATGGCCTCGGAGTCGTCCGCCTCGGCGATCTGCTTGCGGAAGATGACGTTGGCGGCGCCCTCGGCGCCCATCACCGCGATCTCGTTGGTCGGCCAGGCGTAGGTCAGGTCGGCGCCGATGGACTGCGAGTCCATGACGATGTAGGCGCCGCCGTAGGCCTTGCGCAGCACGATGGAGATCCGCGGGACGGTCGCGTTGCAGTAGGCGTAGAGCAGCTTGGCGCCGTGCCGGATGATGCCGCCGTGCTCCTGGTCGACGCCGGGCAGGAAGCCGGGGACGTCCAGGAGGGTGACGATCGGGATGTTGAAGGCGTCGCACATCTGGACGAAGCGGGCGGCCTTCTCGGACGCCTCGATGTCCAGCACGCCGGCCAGCGACTGCGGCTGGTTGGCGATGATGCCCACCACCCTGCCGTCGAGCCGGGTCAGCGCGCAGATGATGTTGGTCGCCCAGCGCTCGTGGACCTCCAGGTACTCGCCGTCGTCGACGATCTCCTCGATGACCTTGCGCATGTCGTACGGGCGGTTACCGTCGGCCGGGACCAGGTCCAGCAGCGCGTCACCGGAGCGGTCGACGGGGTCCTCGCAGGCCACCGACGGCGGGTTCTCCCGGTTGTTGGCCGGCAGCAGGGACAGCAGGTAGCGGACCTCTTCGAGGCAGCTGGCCTCGTCGTCGTAGGCGAAGTGGCACACGCCGGAGGTCTCGGCGTGCACATCGGCGCCGCCCAGGCCGTTCTGGGTGATCTCCTCGCCGGTCACCGCGCGCACCACGTCGGGGCCGGTGATGAACATCTGCGAGGTCTCGCGGACCATGAAGACGAAGTCGGTCAGGGCGGGGCTGTAGGCCGCGCCGCCCGCGCACGGGCCGAGCATGACCGAGATCTGCGGGATGACCCCGCTCGCCTTGGTGTTGCGCTGGAAGATGCCGCCGTAGCCGGCGAGCGCGGAGACGCCCTCCTGGATACGGGCGCCGGCGCCGTCGTTGAGCGAGACCAGCGGGGCACCGGCCTGGATGGCCATGTCCATGATCTTGTGGATCTTGGTGGCGTGCGCCTCGCCGAGCGCACCGCCGAAGATCCGGAAGTCATGGGCGTAGACGAAGACGGTCCGACCGTGCACGGTGCCCCAGCCGGTGATCACACCGTCGGTGTAGGGCTTCTTGGCCTCCAGGCCGAAGCCCGTCGCCCGGTGCCGCCGCAGCGGCTCGACCTCGTTGAACGAACCCTCGTCCAGCAGCAGCTCGATCCGCTCGCGCGCCGTCAGCTTGCCCTTGGCACGCTGCGCTTCGGTCGCCCGCTCGCTGGGTCCCCGCCGGACCTGCTCGCGGATGGCGTGCAGCTCGGCGACGCGCCCGCGAGCGTCGTTGGCGCCGGCGGGCAGATCTTCGACAGTGGTCATGTATCGACGGTACGTGTGCAGGGCGCCCCGCACCGATGTCGGTTTCGTACAACGTCCCATGCGTTTTGGTGGGCAGGCAGTACAGAACCGTCCTGGGCGCGGCGCGCGTCCCGCCGACCGTTCGGGTGGCCGAGCCGGCCCTGACCTGGAGGGGCCCGACACGCGCAGGCGTCCCGCTTCCGGGCCGCCGGACCGACCGCCCGGAGTCGCATCACCACAGGTCAGAGCGGCCTTACCGTACAGCTGTGGGTGGCGCAGTCGGTGCCCGGACGGATCCGCAGTCGCAGCGCCGGGCCGGTGGCCAGCACCTCGATCGCGGGGTCGTGGCCGAGCACCGCGCGCACCGGGCGTGACCAGGTGATCTCCAGCGTATCCCCGGACCGGTCCGGGGCAGCGACGCACAGTTGTGCGGTCCGGCCATGCCCCGTGCCCCACGGGCCGCGCCGCCGCTCGCGCACCAGCACGCTCGCCGGGCCGCTGCTGCGCAGCGCTCCCGCGCGGCCCGCCCGCCAGAAGTTGGCGGCCGTTACGCCGAGCGGGTGCACCGCGATCGCCTGCCGGTCGGCGTCGTTGGCGACCACGGTCAGCCAGTGCCGGTCGGCGGCGCGGGCGGCAAGGGCGGCGGCGGTGGCGCCGGGCATGAGGAGGTAGGCGTAGCGGGCGCCGTCCGGGTCGGTCCCGTGGTCCTGCCACAGGGTGAGGTAGCGGCGGGTGAACGGCTGGGGCGAGGAGGTGGCGTTGATGTCGTGCCAGGAGCCGGTGCGGGCCTCGCGCAGCGCCGTCAGGGGGGCGCCGCCGGGGAAGACGTAGCCGCCGTGCCCGGCGAGATGGGCCCAGTGGGCGCGGCCGAAGCGGGCGGTGCGGCCGAGCGTGCCGGGCTGGCGCACGCCGTCGACGGTGAGGGCCTGGGTGCCGTACGCGCCCAGGCAGCGGTTGTCGACGACGGTCTCGACGGGCACCCCGTCGCGGGCGGTGATGCCGGCACCCAGGCAGACCACGCAGTCCGCGAGCGCGAACCAGGACTTCCGGGCACCGAGGGTGGAGGCGAGACCGCGCAGGTGCTGCCCGATCGCGGCGAACTCGCCGTCGGTGGTGCCGCCCACCCAGCGCACGGCGGGCCGGGGCTCGCCCCAGCCGTCGCCCTCGTCGTCCGCGAGTCGCTTGGTGGAGACGGTCGTGCCGGGCAGCCGGTAGGGGTCGACGGTCGGCCAGAAGGCGTCCGTGTACTGGTCACCGCCGAAGTCCGCGCCCCACCAGTAGAGCATTCCGGCACCGGTGTGCCAGCCGTGCGGGTTCTCGCCGTTGCCGTTCTCGTAGTACGTGATCCGGTCGGAGGCCATGGCGAGCCCGGCGGCCCAGCCGGGGCGGCGGTGCACGGCGCGGTCCATGGCCGGGAAGAGCCGGTGGCCGACGGGTTCGGGGGCGGGGGCCACCGGGCCGTCGGCGATCCGGTGCAGCCGGGCGAGGTCGGCGACGCCGTACTGCCGGTCGGTGAGGACCGGCAGCGTGCGGTCACGGACGATCCACCCCTTGACCATGGCGTGCCAGCGGCTGCGCTCGGCGGGGCTCGCGGCCTCGGCCAGCAGGGCGACGGCGGCGATCAGCGCATGGCCGTGGTAGTGGTCGCTGCGCATCACCCGCCGCTCGTCGTTCTTGAGGTAACCCCGGCTGATGGCACGCCCGTTGACGCTGTCCATCATCAGCCCGTTGTGCAGCAGCGGCGCGTAGGCGTGCGCCACGCTGTCGAGGACGTTCTGCCGCGCCGGATCGGTCACCTCCCACTGCGAGCGCCCGAGCAGGGTGAACAGGCGCCCCAGGCCGTCCAGCAGGACGCAGCCGTAGGTGCCGGAGTAGGCGACCCAGGTGTGCTGGACGAACGAGCCGTCGGCGTACAGCCCGTCGCCCTCGGTGACGTAGGGGAAGACCGGCGAGAGGGCGTCCCGGGCCAGCGCGATCTTCTGCGGCGCCCGGCCGAGGACGCCGCGCAGGGCGACCACCCGACACAGGTCGACCCGGTTGGCGCCGGTGCTGGTGCCGGTGTAGTCACCGAGCACGGCATCGGGCACGAAGTGGTCGACGGCGGCCAGGCAGCGGTCGCGGAGGTCGCCCGGCAGGCCGTCGCGCAGGTGCTCGTCGAGGATCGCGAGGGTGTCGAGCAGGAGTCTGGGGCTGCCGATCTGCCACTCCCACCAGTTGCCGTAGCGGGTGGTGCCGGCATGGTAGACGGTGGTTTCGAGGTGGTCGAGCCCGTTCAGGACGGCCTCGGCCAGTCCGGGGTCACCGGTCCGGCCGGTGCCGGGCTGGGCGTAAGCCTGGGCCATGGTGCACAGCCGGCCGTAGCTCTGGGTGATGCCGGACGGCGGGTCGTAGGGACAGTCCGGCCAGAGGGCGCCGCCCCCGGGCCGCATGCCCGACCAATACCTTCCGGCGAGTTCGCCCGTCTCGCGGAGGACGGCGGCGTACGGCGGGACGGTGGGATCGAACCCGGTGCCGAGCAGGAGCCCGCACCAGCGGGCCCGGAGGGTGGCGTACGGATCAGGCGGGGCGGCGACCGCGGGACGGGCGGCGGCGAGGCCGAGCGCGCTCGCGGCGGCGAGAAATCCTCTGCGTGACCAGACGGACGGGACGGGGTCGGGCGACACGATCGGTCCTCTCCGTGGCGTCAACTGGGTTGTGGCGCTGCGCACTTGGGAGTTCCCGATGGTCTAGCACGGGCCCGCGCGCGGCGGCAATGACCGGGCCGCGCCACCCCCGACCACCCGTCCGGCCGAGCCCGCCGCCCGGCACGTCGGCGAATCCATCTCACGCGAAGGTTGAACATTGAACTAAACCGCGCTACGGTGGCAGGCATCTCGTTGAATGTTAAACAAAATGCTGCCCGCAGCATCCGCCCCGGAGGAGGAGCCATGGCTCTGTTCAACCGCAAGCGCACCACCGCCCCCGCCGCCGTCCTCGACGCGGACCCCGCGCTGGCCGCACTGACCGGCGACTACACCATCGACCCGGCCCACAGCAGCATCGGCTTCACGGTCCGGCACGCCATGGTCACCAACGTCCGCGGCAGCTTCGGCGACTACGCGGGCACGCTGAGCCTCGACGGCGGCGACCCGTCCCGCTCCGCCGCGTCCCTCGACGTCAAGATCGCCAGCATCGACAGCGGGATCGCCGACCGCGACGCCCACCTGCGCAGCGCCGACTTCTTCGACGCCGAGGCCTTCCCCCTGATGACCTTCCGCAGCACCACCGCCGAGCACGTGGGCGGCGACCGCTTCCGCCTCACCGGCGACCTCACCCTGCGGGACGTCACCAAGCCGCTCACCATCGACCTGACGTTCAACGGCTCGGCCACCGACGTCTACGGCGCCGAGCGGGTCGGCTTCGAGGGCAGCGCCGAGATCCTGCGCTCCGACTGGGGCCTGACCTGGAACGCCGCGCTCGAGGCGGGCGGGGTGATGGTCAGCGACAAGGTGAAGCTCAGCTTCGACATCTCGGCGGTCGCTGCGCGGGGCTGACCTCCCACGCTTTTGTCTGCGGCGCCGTGCTTGTTGCTCGCCGTTGCGCCTGCGGCGGGCGGGGCCGCTGCGCGGGGCTGTCGGGTGCGGTGACGGTCCTCCGGGGCAGGGTTTCCGGACTGCTTCGCTTTACGTCCGGAAACCCTGCCCCTCCGGCCCGTCCCCTCCCGTTGAGGGGTGGGAAGAAGACCGTGGGGGTGAGCGCCGGTGGTCCCCTGCGCACAGTGGACTGACGAGGCCCGCCCCCACCGGCCTCTCACCACCCACTCACGGGAGGGGCCGCGCCGCAGGACGAAGTCCGGAGGAGCGGCACCGCACCCGACAAACCCACGCCCGCCGCAGGCGCAACGGCGAGAAACCAGCGCGGCGGGAAAGCCGAAAACGTGTGGAGGGCCCGCCGCCAGGCGCAACGGCGAACAACCACCACGGCGCCGCAGACAAAAACGTGGGGGGCTATCCCTGCGGCGCAACCCCGGCCCGCAAGAGGCCATACGCATAGGCGTCGTCCAGGGCCTGCCAGGAAGCGGCGATGACGTTCTCCGCGACGCCGACCGTGGACCATTCGGCGCGGCCGTCGCTGGTGGAGACGAGGACCCGGGTGATCGAGCCGGTGCCGAGGGCGCCCTCCAGGATGCGGACCTTGTAGTCGACGAGCTCCATGGTGGCCAGCTGGGGGTAGATCCACTCCAGGCCGACCCGCAGCGCCCGGTCCAGTGCGTTGACCGGGCCGTTGCCCTCGGCGGTGGCGACGATCCGCTCGCCCTTGGCCCACAGCTTCACGGTCGCCTCGTTGGCGTGCGTGCCGTCGGGGCGGTCCTCGACGATCGCGCGCCAGGACTCGACCGTGAAGTACCGCACCGGCCGGCCCTCGACCTCCTCCCGCAGCAGCAGCTCGAACGAGGCGTCCGCGGCCTCGTAGGTGTAGCCGGCGAGTTCGCGCTCCTTGACCCGCGCCACGACCCGGCCGACCAGCTCGCGGTCGCCGCCCAGTTCGAAGCCCAGCTCCTTGCCCTTGAGCTCGATGGAGGCCCGGCCGGCCATGTCGGAGACCAGCATCCGCATGGTGTTGCCGACCAGCGCCGGGTCGATGTGCTGGTAGAGGTCCGGGTCGACCTTGATGGCGGAGGCGTGCAGCCCGGCCTTGTGGGCGAAGGCGGAGACACCGACGTAGGGCTGGTGGGTGGAGGGGGTGAGGTTGACGACCTCGGCGATGGCGTGCGAGATCCGGGTGGTCTCGGCGAGCTTGCCCTCCGGCAGCACCCGGCGGCCGTACTTGAGCTCCAGCGCGGCGACGACCGGGAAGAGGTTGGAGTTGCCGACGCGCTCGCCGTAGCCGTTGGCGGTGCACTGCACGTGGGTGGCGCCGGCGTCCACCGCGGCCAGGGTGTTGGCGACCGCGCAGCCGGTGTCGTCCTGGGCGTGGATGCCCAGCCGCGCGCCGGTGTCCGCGAGGACGGTCCGCACCACGGCGGTGATCTGGGCGGGGAGCATCCCGCCGTTGGTGTCGCAGAGCACCACCACGTCCGCGCCGGCCTCGCTCGCGGTGCGGACGACCTGCTTGGCGTAGTCCGGATCCAGGGCGTAGCCGTCGAAGAAGTGCTCGCAGTCGAGGAAGACCCGACGTCCCTGGGAGCGCAGGTAGGCGACGGTGTCGCGGACCATCGCGAGGTTCTCCTCGGGCGTGGTGCGCAGCGCCAGTTCCACGTGTCCGACGTGCGACTTGGCGACGAGGGTGATGACCGGGGCCCGGGAGTCCAGGAGGGCTGCGACCTGCGGGTCGTCCTCGACGCGGACGCCGGCCTTGCGGGTGGCGCCGAACGCGACCAGCTGGGCGTGCCGGAAGTCGATCTCCTCGCGGGCGCGCTGGAAGAACTCGGTGTCGCGGGGGTTGGCACCGGGCCAGCCGCCCTCGATGAAGCCGACGCCGAAGTCGTCGAGGTGCCGGGCGATGGTGAGCTTGTCGGCGACCGTGAGGTTGATGCCCTCGCGCTGCGCACCGTCGCGGAGCGTGGTGTCGAAGACGTGGAAGTCGTCGGACACCGCGCTGGCGGGGCGGGCGTCGGGCGACGGGGAGGCGTCGGGTGCGTCCGTCATGCTGGTCTGGCTCCTGTCGGGATCTCGGTCTACCGGAATAACCGGTTCCACCGCCCCTCCATGCTCCCTCGCGCTCCGCCTCCGGTGGATTGTGGGCCGGAAACGAAAAGACCCCTCGCGGGTGCGAGAGGTCTGCGCGCGGGTCTGGGACGACGGTGGCCACGCCGTACTCGGGTCGTACGGGGCGGTCACTGCGGACCGGCGCGCCTGCTGCCAATAATCATGGCGAACGAGAGCACGGTCCGCAGTGTGCCATATCGGACGCACGGTGCACCTTGCGGTCTCACTATGTGGTCGAACCGTCCACGCCGGCCCAGCGGCGGAGCGTCGCGGTGGCCCGCTCCCGGTCCCCCGGCGTCAGCTTGTCGAGGCTCATGTGGTGGCCGGCGTGCGGGGCCAGATAGACATGGGTGTCGCGGCTGCCGGGGCCGGTACGGAACGGCTCGGCCCGTACGGGGTCGTTCTCGCCGTAGACGAACATCAGCTCACTGCCGTGGTGGCGTACCCAGCGGTCGATGTCGGGCATGGCCTCCGGCTGGAAGCGCATCGGGATGTTCCGCGGCACGAGGGTGCGGATCTGCTGGATTCCGGGGTATCGCAGCATTCCGGCCAGGTGCGGGGCGGCCCGCTCGGTCATGCCGAGCTGGGTGCCCAGCTGGTAGAAGGACGCGGTGACCAGGGAGAGGTAGAGATCGGTGTAGCCCTGGAGGCCCATCACCCCGTCGAACCAGGCGTAGAGCGCCGCGCTGGTCGCGGAGCGCCCGGGGATGCGGCCGCAGCCCGCCTCGCCCTGACTCATCCAGTAGCGCTCCGGCAGCATCAGCGTGGCGAGTTCCAGCAGCCGGTCGGCGCTGCCGACGATGTGCAGGGTGTCGCCGTGGGCGGCGGCGGAGCGGGCGATACGACCCGCCGTCTCCGTCCTGCGGGCTCCCAGCAGCTCGCGCTGGACGGCGGTGAGCGCACGGCGGCAGGCGGGGCTGCCGACCCGCCCCAGGAAGCGGTCCTCGGCGGTGCCGTCCCGGCCGCTGGTGATGTTGGGGGTCGAGTACGCGACGGAGCCGGCCACGTCGTGCGGGTAGAAGCGCCGGTGGTAGACCGTCGCCATCCCGCCCTTGCTGCCGCCGGTGGAGATCCAGGCGGCGCGGTAGATCGTCCGGAGCGCCCGCACGATCCGGTGGTGGTCGGTGGCCGCCTGCCAGATGTCGAGCTTGGTCCAGTCGGTGGGGTGGGGGGTGGAGGTGCCGAAGTACCGCTGCTCGACGCTGATCTGATTGCTGTTCAGGATCTCGGTCGGCTCGGCGCGCAGGGCGGGGTTCTGGTAGTCGAGGTCGTAGCCGTTGGTGTGGAGCACCATCGGCCGGTCGGTGGCGCGGTGCAGCAGGAACAACCGCTGCTCGAAGGTGCCCCGGTCGGGGTGGCGGTGGTCGACCGGCTGGCGGTAGCGCAGCTCGATCGAGCGGTAGCCGGCCGGAGCGGCGTTCTCCTTGACCACCCGCATGCCGGGGATGGCCGAGAGCCGGGTGAAGAGGTCGCCGGCGGCCGGGCGGGCGGCCGCATGGGCCGCGGCCGCCCGGCCCTCGGCGGGCCGGGCCATCGCTGCGGACGGGGCCGCGGCGCCCGAGGCCAGCAGCCCCGTCAGCAGCAGCGGCATGAGTGAGTACCTGACGTTCCTCATGCCACCCAGCCAAGCCGCCCGGGGCCGGGGCGCGGATCCCCCGGGAACGGGAACGGCCTCCCCCGGGCAGGGGAGGCCGTTTTCGGCCGGGAGGCCACCTCAGTCGGCGGCGGGCGCCCCCACCGGCGAGCGGCCGGCGCCCGCGGCCGGCTTGCCGACCCGGTGCAGATCGATGCTCCGGGTCTCCCGCATGGCGAGGTAGACGACCAGGGAGACCGCGGCGCAGCCGGCGACGTACCAGTAGTAGCCGGACTCCATGCCGCCGTTCTTGAACCACAGCGCGACGTACTCCGCGGTGCCGCCGAACAGGGCGTTGGCGATGGCGTACGGCAGGGCGACGCCGAGCGCACGGATGCCGGTGGGGAACAGCTCGGCCTTCACACAGGCGTTGATCGAGGTGTAGCCGGTGACCACGACCAGCGCCAGCAACGAGAGCCCGAGGGCCGGCCAGAAGCTGCCGGCGTGCTTGAGCAGCGTCATGATCGGCACGGTCAGGAAGGTCGAGCCGATCGCGAAGGTGATGAGGAGGGGCCGGCGGCCGATGCGGTCCGAGAGCCGGCCGGCCAGCGGCTGGAGGCACATGAAGAGGAACAGGGCGCAGAAGCTGACCAGGGAGGCGGTCGGCTTGGACATCCCGGCGCTGCCCGAGAGGTACTTGGTGAGGTAGGTCGTGTACGTGTAGTACGCGACGGTGCCGCCCATGGTGAGCGCGATGACCAGCAGCGCCTCCCGCTTGTGGGCCAGCAGCGCCTTGATGGTGCCGCGGGCGGGGTCGGACTGGGCGCCGTCGTCCTCGGCGTAGACCTCGGTCTCCAGCATGTTGCGGCGCAGGTAGAAGACGATCCCGGCACCCAGCGCACCGACGATGAACGGGATCCGCCAGGCCCAGCTGTGCAGGGTGTCCTCGGACAGCGTGCGTTGCAGCACGATCTGTAGGCCGAGTCCGACCAGCTGGCCCGCGGTCATGGACACGTACTGGAAGCTGGAGGCGAAGCCGCGCTGTCCCGGCGCCGACGCCTCGGTGAGGTAGGTGGCGCTGGCCGCGTACTCACCACCGACCGAGAGCCCCTGCAACATCCGGGCGACGAGCAGTACGGCCACCCCGCCGTAGCCGGCGACGGCGTACGTAGGCGCGATCGCGATCAGGACCGCCGAGGCGGACATCAGCGTGACGGTCAGGGTGAGCGCTGCCTTGCGCCCCTTGCGGTCGCCGACCCGGCCGAGCAGCCAGCCGCCGACCGGGCGCATGAAAAACCCGACGGCGAAGATGCCCATGGTGTTCATGAGGTTGGCGGTGTCATTCCCCTTGGGGAAGAAGGAGTCCGCGAAGTAGACCGCGAAACTGGCGTAGACGAACCAGTCGAACCACTCGACCATGTTGCCGGCCGAACCGACCCAGATCTTCTTCCATTGCTCTCGTCCCATAGCCGATCACGGTCGCGGACCGGGGGTCGGTCGGCAAGGGTCGGGGCGGCAACGATCCCGCGTACTTGCGTACGTTGTGTTCACTACGGGGCGGAGGGTACGCGTCCGGGCCGGCGCCACGGGCCGCCCGGCCCGTGGCGTGGCACTCACCGTTCCGACGTGCCCAGCGACTCGTCCAGGAACTCGCGTATGTGCTCCCTGACCTGGGCGCGCTCGGTGCCGGGCAGGCCGACGACGAGATGGGTGCCGAAGCCGTCGAGGAGGGCGCGGGTGCGGGTGGCGAAGCGCTCGGCGTCGACCGGCCGGAACTCGCCCTTGGACACGCCCTCGACGAGGAGGGCCACCAGGTCGCGGTGCCAGGCGAGTTCGAGTTCGAGCTGGCGCTCGCGGGTCTCGTCGTCGGCGTTCTGCGAGCGGTTCCACACCTCCAGCCACAGCGTCCAGCGCGGGTCGCGGTGGCCTTCGGGCAGATAGAGGTCGACCAGCGCGTCCAGCCGTTCGCGGGCCGGGACGCGGCGGGAGAGGGCGGCCCGGCGCTCGGCGCCGAGCTGCTCCTCGCTCCACTGGAGGGTCTGTAGCAGCAGCTCGTCCTTGGTGCCGAAGTAGTACAGGATGTGGCCGCTGCTCATGCCGACCTCGCGGCCCAGGCCCGCCATGGTCAGTCGGTCCAGGCCCTCCGCCGCGATGGTGGCCATCGCCGCGGCGAGAACCTGCTCGCGGGGTTGGCTGAGTCGCCGCCGTGGACGGCGCACGGGAGAGGGCACGGGGACCTCCGGGTCGGCTGGACGGGTCTGCGGGTCAGACCGCGGGCTGCTGCTGGGTGATGCAGTGGATACCGCCACCCGCTGCGAAGATCGTACGGGCGTCCACGAGGGTCACCGTCCGGTCGGGGAAGAGCCGGCGGAAGATGCCGGCCGCGTGCTCGTCACGCGGGTCGTCGAACCCGCACAGCACCACACCATCGTTGCAGAGGTAGTGGTTGATGTACGAGTAGTCGACCAGCTCGCCGTCCTCCTCGATGACGGTCGGCGCGGGCACCTCGACGACCTCCAGCCGGCGGCCCTTGGCGTCGGTGGCGGCGCTCAGCTGCTTGACGATCTCGGTGCAGATCGCGTGGTCGGGGTGGTCGGGGTTGGGCTGGGTGTGCACGAGCACGGTGCCCGGACGGGCGAAGGCGGCGACGATGTCGACGTGGCCGCGGGTGCCGAACTGTCCGTAGTCGGCGGCCAGGCCGCGGGGCAGCCAGATCGCCTTGGTGGTGCCGAGGTGGGCGTGGATCTCGGCCTCCACCTCCTCCCGGGTCCGGCCGGGGTTGCGGCCCGGGTCGAGCTGCACCGTCTCGGTGAGCAGGACGGTGCCCTCGCCGTCGACGTGGATGCCGCCGCCCTCGTTGACCAGGGGCGTGGCGTAGCGGCGCACCCCGGCCAGGGCCGCGACCTGCTCGGCTATCTTCTCGTCGAGGTCCCAGCGGGCCCACTCCTGCGCACCCCAGCCGTTGAACACCCAGTCGACGGCGGCGAGCGAGCCCTTGCCGTCCGTGACGAAGGTGGGGCCGATGTCGCGCATCCAGGCGTCGTTCAGCGGGTGCTCGACGAGGTCGACGGCGTCGCCGAGGAGTTCCCGGGCGCCCTCGGACTGGCCGGGGCCGACGACGACGGTGACCGGTTCGAAGCGGCGCACGGCGCGGGCCACGCCGGCCCAGGCGCGGCGGGCCTCGGCCAGGGTCTCGCCGCCCTCCTCGCCGAAGGTGAAGTTGGGGCCGGGCCAGGCCATCCAGGTGCGCTGGTGGCGGGCCCACTCCGGGGGCATGCGGAATCCGTCGGCGGCAGGGGTGTTCATACGGGGTCCTTGAGGGTCTGTAGCGGTGGGGCGGGCGGGGGTCACCGGCCGTGCTGTGCACCGGCCGTGCCGTTCACAGGAAGTAGAGCCGGGACAGCGAGACGGTGTCGGCCGGTTCCGAGCGCATCGGGTCGCCGTCGAGGGTGACCAGTCCGCTGCGCGCGTCGACCTGGACCTGTCCGACGCGGGAGTTGTGGACGAGGTTGCCGGGGCCGATGCCACGGGTGCCGCGGACGGCGACCCGGCGGCGCCGGGTGGGCAGGTGGTCGCCGCCCTGTTCGGCCGCGGCACGGGCGACGAAGGCGACCGAGATCTCGGCCGGGGTCGCGCCGTGCGCCCCGAACTGCGGGCCCAGCACCAGGGGTTCGCAGGTGTCGGTGGCGGCGTTCGGGTCGCCGGTGACGCCGTAGGCGGGGAAGCCGGACTTCAGCACCAGCTGCGGCTTGGCACCGAAGAACTGCGGCTTCCAGAGCACGATGTCGGCCATCTTGCCGACCTCGATCGACCCGATCTCGTGCGAGAGGCCGTGGGCGATGGCGGGGTTGATGGTGAGCTTGGCGATGTAGCGCAGCACCCGGGCGTTGTCGTCGTGGGCGCCGTCGCCTTCCATGGGGCCGAGTTCGGCCTTCATCTTGCCGGCCATCGCGAAGGTCCGGCGCACGGTCTCGCCGGCCCGGCCCATGCCCTGGGCGTCGGAGGAGGTGATGCCGATCGCCCCGAGGTCGTGCAGCACGTCCTCGGCGCCCATCGTGCCGGCCCGGATGCGGTCGCGGGCCATGGCGGCGTCGCCGGGCAGGTCGGTCTTGAGGTCGTGGACCGAGACGATCATGCCGTAGTGCTCGGCGACCGCGTCCCGCCCGAAGGGCAGGGTGGGGTTGGTCGAGGAGCCGATGACGTTGGGGACGCCGGCCATCTTCAGGACGTTCGGGACGTGCCCGCCGCCGCAGCCCTCGATGTGGAAGGCGTGGATGGTGCGGCCGTCCAGGACGCGCAGGGTGTCCTCGACGGTGAGGCACTCGTTGAGGCCGTCGCTGTGCAGCGCGACCTGGACGTCGTGGTCCTCGGCGACCCGCAGCGCGGTGTCCAGGGCGCGGGCGTGGGCGCCCATGTCCTCGTGGACCTTGAAGCCGCAGGCGCCGCCCTCGGCGAGCGCCTCGACCAGTGGGGCGTCGGCCGAGGAGGAGCCGCGACCGAGGAAGCCGATGTTGACCGGCCAGGCGTCGAAGGCGCCGAAGGCGTGGCCCAGCGCCCAGGGCGAGTTGACGCCGACGCCCCAGACCGGGCCGAACTCCTGGCCGATGATGGTCGTCACGCCGGAGGCCAGCGAGGCCTCCATGACGCGCGGCGAGAGCAGATGGACGTGGGTGTCGACGGCGCCGGCGGTGGCGATCATGCCCTCGCCGGAGACGATCGAGGTGCCGGTGCCGACGACGACGTCGACGCCGTCGAGGGTGTCCGGGTTGCCGGCCCGCCCGATGGCGTGGATCCGGCCCTCGCGGATGCCGATGGACACCTTGCGGATGCCCTGGACCGCGTCGATGACCAGGACGTTGCTGATCACCACGTCGCAGGTCTCACGGACCGCGGCGGCCTTCAGCAGCAGCCCGTCACGGGCGGTCTTGCCGAAGCCGGCCAGGAACTCGTCGCCGGGCTTCTGGGAGTCCGACTCGACCCGGACGACCAGGCCCGAGTCGCCGAGGACCACCCGGTCGCCGGCCCGCGGACCGTGCACCGACGCGTACTCGTGGGGGTCGATGGTCATGCCTGGTCCTCCGCTCCCAGGTAGCCGCAGGCGGCGGCCCGCCGCAGCGCTTCCGCTTTCGCGCCCGGTGCGTCCAACGGGCCGTCGACGAGACCGGCGAAGCCGATCGCGATCCGGTCGCCGCCGATCGGCAGCAGTCCGACCTCCGAGGCGCCGCCGGGGTCGAACCGCACCGACGAGCCGGCCGGCACGCACAGCCGCATGCCGTAGGCGGCCGAGCGGTCGAAGTCCAGCCGGGGGTTGGCCTCGAAGAAGTGGAAGTGCGAGGTGACGCTGATCGGCACGGACGCGGTGTTGCGCACCGTCAGCACCACCGCGGGCGCGGGCTCCGGGTCGGCCGGGCCGGGGAGCACGGCGCCGGGTGCGGGCGCACGGTCCGCACCGTCCGGGCCGGCCGGCGCGCCGGCTCCGATCGGGTCGCTGACCACCGCGAGCCGGGAGCCGTCGTCGAAGACGGCCTCCACGTGCACCTCGGTGACCACCTCGGCCACCCCCGGCAGCACGTCGTCCGGGCCGAGCACGCTGCGTGCCGCCTCGATGGCCTGAGCGAGGCGGCGCCCGTCCCGCGCCGCCTCGCAGACTGTGTCCGCGATCAACGCGGTCGCCTCGGGCACGTTCAGCCGCAGTCCACGGGCCCGGCGCGTCCGCGCCAGCTCGGCTGCGCCGAACAGCAGCAGCCGGTCGCGTTCCGTCGGGGTCAACCGCATCCCGTCACACCTCCAGCTTGATTAGAGCATCACTCTAACCATGAAATTAGCCAACGCGAAAGCATTGACCTGCGGCATGGGGGTGAGCGAGATTGAGCGCTGTTCTAAACAAGTGGTGAATAGAGCAACGCTCAAATGATCTCGCACCGCGCGTACCGCTCACTTCGAGCACTGTCCACATCACGGAGCACTGCACGCAGAGCACTGCTCGCACACTGTTGTCCGGCCTCTCAGGGGAGCCCTCATGCCGATCGAACAACGCGGAGTCGACACCATCCCGGACGAGGAGCGCACCAGCGGTCCCCGTGACCTCGTCTCGATCCTGCTCGGATCGAACCTCGCCCTCGGGGTGGTGATCTTCGGTTGGCTCCCGGTCTCGTTCGGTCTCGGCTTCTGGGGCTCGGTCAGCTCCCTGGTCGCCGGCACCCTGGTCGGCGCCGTGCTGACCGCCCCCCTCGCACTGGTCTCCCTGCGCAGTGCGACCAACCTCTCGACCAGCAGCGGCGCCCACTTCGGCGTGCGCGGCCGGCTCATCGGCTCGGTGATCGGCCTGCTGCTCTCGCTCGGCTACACCGCGCTGACGCTGTGGGTCGGCGGCGATGCGATGGTGGGCTGTCTGCACCGGCTGATCGGCCTGCCGACCGGCGGCGCCTCGTACGCGCTCGTCTACGCGGTGCTGGCGGGCGCCACGGCGGTGGGCGCGGTCTACGGCTACCGGGTGCTGCTGCGGATGAGCAAGGTGCTCTCCATCGGTCTGACGGTGCTGCTCGCCATCGGCGTGATCGCCTACGCCCACACCTTCACCACCGCGCCGGTGCCCGGCACCTCGTACGCGCTCGGCGGCTTCTGGCCGACCTGGCTGCTGGCCGCCGTCTCCGCCGGTCTCAGCGGCCCGATCGCCTTCATCACCCTGCTCGGCGACTACAGCCGCTACATCTCGCCCCGCCGGCACAGCCCGAAGAAGGTCTTCGCGGCGACCTACCTCGGCCTGGTGGTGGGCCTGCTGATACCGCAGCTGTTCGGCACCTTCAGCGCCCTCGCGGTCGGTGCCGGCGACGACTACGCGGGCCCGCTGGTGGCCGGCGCCCCGCTCTGGTACCTGGTCTTCCTGCTGCTCAACGCCTCCGCCGGCTCGGTGGGCAACTCCGGCCTGATGCTCTACAGCATGGGCCTGGACCTGGACGCGATCCTGCCGCGGGCGACCCGCACCCAGGCCACGTACGTGGTCGCCGCCGTCTCGACCGCGCTGGTCTACGCCGGGCACTTCCTGTGGCAGGCGCAGGACGCGATGACGTCCTTCGTGCTGCTGATGACCGCGATCGGCACCCCGTGGGCCGTGATCACCGTGCTGGGCTTCCTCCGCTGCCGCGGCGACTACGACCCGGACTCGCTTCAGGTCTACAACCGCGGCACCCGCGGCGGCGTGTACTGGTTCACGGCCGGCTGGAACGTCCAGGCCACCGTCGCCTGGGCACTGGGCTCGGCGGTCGGCCTCTTGGGCGTGGACACCCCGCTCTACCAGGGCCCGCTGCTTCCGCACACGGGCGGCATCGACGTCAGCTTCCTGCTGGCCGCGGCCGTGGGCGGGGTCGTCTACTTCGCCCTCACCGCCGGCCGGCCGCGCCCGGTCCCCACGCTGCGGGCCGCCCCGTCCGCCCCGGCAGCCGGCGCCTCGGACACCCCCGCGGAGGTCGGCTGATTCGCCTTACCCGCACGGCCGGGGCCCCGCCCCGCGCCGAGGGGCGCCATCCGGCCCCTGCCCATGCCGAGGCCGCCCCCGACGCGATGTCGGAGGCGGCCTCGGTCGTCATGTCCGGGGAGCGCCCAGGGCCCGGACTCAGCCCAGCGGGTGCATCCAGCCGTGGGTGTCCGCGGCGACGCCCCGCTGGATGTCGAGGAGCGCCTCGCGCAGCTTCAGCGTGACCTTGCCGGGCTCGCCGTCGGACTGGGTCCACTCACCGCCGTCGCTCTTGACCGTGCCGACCGGGGTGATCACGGCGGCCGTTCCGCAGGCGAAGACCTCGGTGAGGGTGCCGTTCTCCGTGTCGGCCTTCCACTGGTCGATGGAGACCCGGCCCTCCTCCGCCTCGTAACCCAGGTCGCGGGCGACGGACAGCAGGGAGTCACGGGTGACGCCCGCCAGCAGCGAACCGGTCAGGGACGGCGTGACGATCTTGTCGCCGTACACGAAGTACAGGTTCATCCCGCCGAGCTCCTCGACCCACTTGTGCTCCACGGCGTCGAGGTAGGCGACCTGGTCGCAGCCCCGCTCGGCGGCCTCGGCCTGGGCCAGCAGCGACGCGGCGTAGTTGCCGCCGGTCTTGGCGTCGCCCATGCCACCGGGGACGGCGCGCACCCGGTTCTCCGACAGCCAGATGGAGACCGGCTTGACGCCACCGGCGAAGTAGGCGCCGGCGGGCGAGGCGATCACGACGAAGAGGTACTCGTTGGCGGGCTTCACACCCAGGCCCGCCTCGGTCGCGATCATGAAGGGACGCAGGTAGAGCGACTCCTCGCCGCCGTGCGCGGGCACCCAGTCCTTGTCCTGCTGGACGAGCACGTCGCACGCCTCGATGAAGGTCTCGACCGGCAGCTCCGGCATGGCCAGCCGGCGTGCGGAGGCCTGGAAGCGGCGGGCGTTGGCGTCGGGGCGGAAGGTGGCGACGGAGCCGTCGGGCTGGCGGTAGGCCTTGAGGCCCTCGAAGATCTCCTGGGCGTAGTGCAGGACCGTGGTCGCCGGGTCGAGGGAGAGCGGCCCGTACGGCACGAGCTGCCCGTCGTGCCAGCCGCGGCCCTCGGTCCACTTGATCGTCACCATGTGGTCGGTGAAGTGGCGCCCGAAGCCCGGGGCCGCCAGGATCTGCTCCCGCTCCGCGTCGGACAGCGGGTGTGAGGAGGGCTTGAGCTCGATCGTGGGCGTCGTCATGTATGCGTGTCCTTCACTGCGTGTTTCCGATACCTGGGGGCCCTCCCAGCGTGAGCTGGAGGAGCGTCACCGGCCCAGCCTTGCCCCATGCGGCACCGGTGCGGTGGGTGGCGGCCGCGCTCACGAGATCTGTTGAACGTACCGGTCGTTACTGGGACGTCCGAGTTTCCCCGCGGACAGCGGTGCCACGTCCGATTATCGCTCGCGGGTATCCGCCGCTGGAACCGGTGTGCGCGGCCGGGTCCGATGGTCGCACCGAACCGGGCAGTAGCCCAGAGCGGGTCAACGCGGACGGCGCCGGCCCTGGACATCGCTGTCCCGGCCCGGCGCCGTCGGTCTGCCTGTCTCGCCGGCTCAGCACCGGCGGGTGGCGCGGGCCTCAGCCCGCTACGCGTGCGGCGAGCGCATCGCCGATCTCGTCCGTGCTGCGGGCCGAGCCGTCCCGGGCCTCCAGGTCGGCCGCGACCGCCGCCTCGATCCGGGCGGCCTGCGGCTCGAAGCCGAGGTGGCGCAGGAGCAGCGCGACCGAGAGGATCGTCGCCGTCGGGTCGGCCTTGCCGGTGCCCGCGATGTCCGGGGCGGAGCCGTGCACCGGCTCGAACATCGACGGGAACTCGCCGGTCGGGTTGATGTTCCCGGAGGCGGCCAGGCCGATGCCGCCGGTGACGGCCGCGGCGAGGTCGGTGAGGATGTCACCGAAGAGGTTGTCGGTGACGATCACGTCGAACCGCTCGGGCTGGGTGACGAAGAAGATCGTCGCCGCGTCGACATGCAGGTAGTCGGTGGTGACCTCGGGGTACTCCGCGCCGACCTTGTCGAAGATGTTCTTCCACATGTGGCCCGCGTAGACCAGGACGTTGTTCTTGTGAACCAGCGTCAGCTTCTTGCGGGGGCGGGCGTTGGCGCGCTCGTAGGCGTCCCGGACCACCCGCTCGACACCGTAGGCGGTGTTCACGCTGACCTCGGTGGCCACCTCGGCAGGGGTGCCGGTGCGCAGCGAGCCGCCGTTGCCGGTGTACGGGCCCTCGGTGCCCTCACGGACCACCACGAAGTCGATCTCGGGCCGGCCGGCCAGCGGGGTCGCGGTGTTCGGGAAGAGCTTCGACGGGCGCAGGTTGACGAAGTGGTCGAAGGCGAAGCGGAGCTTGAGCAGCAGCCCGCGCTCCAGCACGCCGGACGGCACGGACGGGTCGCCGATCGCGCCGAGGAGGATCGCGTCGTGCTGCTTGAGGGACTCCAGCTCGGCGTCCGGCAGGGTCTCGCCGGTCGCGTGCCAGCGCTTGGCACCAAGGTCGTACTCCTTGGTTTCCAGCTTGACGTCCTGCGGGAGGACCGCGGTCAGGACCTTCAGGCCCTGGGCCACGACCTCCTGGCCGATACCGTCACCGGGGATCACTGCGAGGCGAATGCTGCGAGACATGGTTGGACCCTACTCTTCGTCCCATTGATTGACACGTAACGTCCGACATACGGACAGGCGGGGAGTCGGTCAACCGCCGTTCACCCGGATGACCCCCAACGGACGGATCTTGCTGGGAAATTCGGCGGCATGACTGGAAACCCCTGGGGCTCCTCCCCCATGCCCTCGCACACCCCGCGCGTCGGCATACCGGAGCAGCTCGCCGCCCGGATGAGCATGCCCGAGCAGCACGACTACCTCCGTACCAAGCTGACCCGCCGCGGCCTGCTGCGCACCTCGGCCGCGACCGCGGGGATGGTCGCGGGCTCCGGTCTGCTGGCCGGCTCGGCCCAGGCCGCCTCCCCCGCCGCGGCCGCGCCCACCCTGCTGGTGTCGTCCGCGACCGCCGGCGTCGACGGGTCCCTCGTCGCCCCGTTCGGCCGCCACCTCGCCTTCGGCGCCGACCCCCGGCACCAGATGCGGGTGAGCTGGCAGGTGCCCTTCGCGGTGCGGCGGCCGTACGTCCGGGTGGGCCTCACGCCCTGGGACCTGGGGCGCAAGATCGAGGCCGAGGTGCGCGACCTGCACACCCCGTCGCTCTCCGCGAAGCTGCCGGCCGTCCAGCAGTACTACCTGCACGCGGCCCTCGACGGCCTGCGGCCGGGCACCACGTACTACTACGGCGTCGGCCACGACGGCTTCGACCCGGCCGACCCGCGCCGCTTCTCCACCGTCGGCACCTTCCGCACCGCCCCGGCCCGCGCCGAGCGGTTCGTCTTCACCGCCTTCGGCGACCAGGGCGTCAGCTACCACGCGCTCGCCAACGACCAGCTGATCCTCGGTCAGAACCCGTCGTTCCACCTGCACGCGGGCGACATCTGCTACGCGGACACCGACGGCCAGGGCAGCGACCACGACGCCTACGACGCCCGGGTGTGGGACCAGTTCCTCGCGCAGACCGAGTCCGTCGCCAAGTCCGTGCCGTGGATGGTGACCACCGGCAACCACGACATGGAGGCCTGGTACTCGCCCAACGGCTACGGCGGCCAGAACGCCCGCTGGTCGCTGCCGGGCAACGGCCCGGACGCCACGGACTCCCCCGGCGTCTACTCCTTCACCTACGGCAACGTCGCGGTCGTCGCGCTGGACGCCAACGACGTCTCCTACGAGATCCCCGCCAACCAGGGCTACACCGACGGCAAGCAGACCCGCTGGCTCGACCGCCGGCTGGCCGAACTGCGCGCCGCCGAGGGCACCGACTTCATCGTGGTGTTCTTCCACCACTGCGCCTTCTCCACCACCAACTCGCACGCCTCCGAGGGCGGGGTGCGCGACGCCTGGCTGCCGCTGTTCGAGAAGCACCAGGTGGACCTGGTCATCAACGGCCACAACCACGTCTACGAGCGGACCGACGCCATCAAGGGCGGCCGGGTCGCCAAGAAGCTGCCGATCGGCGAGTCCGTCGACGCCACCCGCGAGGGCATCGTCTACGTCACCGCGGGCGGCGCCGGCAGGTCCCTCTACGACTTCCCCGTGCCCGACAGCTACGAGGGCCACGTCAAGGACCTCGACCACGTGGACACGTACCACTGGTCCAAGGGCCAGGCGAAGACCGCGGAGACCGTGGAGTGGTCCCGGGTCCGCTACACCGGCTACTCCTTCATCGCCGTCGAGGTCTGCCCGGGCCACCGCCCGCGGATGACGGTCACCGCCCTCGCCGAATCCGGCGAGCGCATCGACCACTTCGAGGTGACCCGCTCACCGCAGGGCTGAGCAGCGGTACGCGGGGAGGGGCGCCTGGGGGTCCGGAGCGCCCCTCCGACGTTCACATGGGGCAGATCCAGCGGGCCAGCGAGGACCGGATCCGCCACCAGCAACGGCACGGCACCGACGACAGCACCGCACCGGCGTGCGTACGCATCGCCTCAGTGCCCGGTCGAGCCGCCGTTGTCCCGGCGGTCGAGGGCGCGCTGGAGGGCCGCCGCGGCGTTCCTGCGGTCGGCGTCGCCGGTCGTACGGGCGGAGTGACGGGTCCTGCGGACAGCAGTCTCGGCCATGATTCACGTCTCCAATGCCAGAGCCCCGAGAACAAATGGGATGCGTCGATCCTGAAGCGGCCGGAGGGCGGGGGCCTCGGCACGGCAGGGGTCACCTGCGCTCATGCACCGGGCCGCACCCGCTCGCGCTCGATGGAGCGGTACGTTCGGCTCCTACAAAGCTAGGACAGCCGGGCCGTGATGTCTGCACAATTACTTGGGCTTCCTACTATCTGAGACGGAAGCGACCCTCGGGACGGCAACGACGACGGCCTGGCACCCCCGCAGAGGGGTGCCGGGCCGTCGTCGTGCGCGTGGGCGTCAGCCCATGTGCGGGTAGCGGTAGTCGGTCGGCGGGACCAGGGTCTCCTTGATGGAGCGGGTGGAGGTCCAGCGCATCAGGTTCTGCTTGGCGCCGGCCTTGTCGTTGGTGCCGGAGGCGCGGCCGCCACCGAAGGGCTGCTGGCCGACGACGGCGCCGGTGGGCTTGTCGTTGATGTAGAAGTTGCCGGCCGCGAAGCGCAGCTTCTCGCAGGTGGCGGCGGCCGCCGCGCGGTCCTGGGCGATGACGCAGCCGGTCAGGCCGTAGGCCGAGGCGGACTCCATCTGGGTGAGCATGCCGTCGTAGTCGGCGTCGTCGTAGACGTACACGCCGAGGATCGGGCCGAAGTACTCGTCCTTGAAGATCTCGTTCTCCGGGTCGGTGGAGACCAGGACCGTCGGGCGGACGAAGTAGCCCTCGCTGTCGTCGTAGGTGCCGCCGGCCACGACCTCGACGGTCGGGTCGGCCTGGGCGCGGTCGATCGCCGCCTTGTTCTTGGCGAACGAGCGCTCGTCGATGACGGCACCCATGAAGTGCGACAGGTCGGTGACGTCGCCCATGGTGAGGGACTCGACCTCGGCGGCGAACTCCTCCTTGAAGCCGGCGTTCCACAGCGAGGCCGGGACGTAGGCGCGGGAGGCCGCGGAGCACTTCTGCCCCTGGAACTCGAAGGCGCCACGGGTCATGGCGGTCTTCAGCACGGCGCGGTCGGCCGAGGGGTGGGCGACGATGAAGTCCTTGCCGCCGGTCTCGCCCACCAGTCGCGGGTAGGTCTTGTAGTTCTCGATGTTGTTGCCGACCGTCTTCCACAGGTACTGGAAGGTCCTGGTCGAACCGGTGAAGTGGATGCCCGCCAGGTCGGGGTGGTTCAGCGCCACCTCGGAGACGTCCTTGCCGTCACCGGTGACGAGGTTGATCACGCCCTTGGGCAGCCCGGCCTCCTCCAGCAGCTGCATCAGCAGCACCGCGGCGAAGGTCTGGGTCGGGGACGGCTTCCAGACGACCACGTTGCCCATGAGGGCGGGGGCGGTCGGGAGGTTGCCGGCGATCGCGGTGAAGTTGAACGGCGTGATCGCGTAGACGAAGCCCTCCAACGGGCGGTGGTCCGAGCGGTTCCAGACGCCCGGGGCGTTCGCCGGGGGCTGCTCGGCCAGGATCTGGCGCGCGAAGTGCACGTTGAAGCGCCAGAAGTCGATCAGCTCGCAGGGGGTGTCGATCTCCGCCTGCTGGGCGGTCTTGGACTGCCCGAGCATGGTCGCGGCGGCCAACGTCTCGCGCCAGGGGCCGGAGAGCAGCTCCGCGGCCCGGAGGATGATCGCGGCGCGGTCGTCGAAGGACATCGCGCGCCAGGCCGGGGCGGCGGCGAGCGCGGCGTCCACGGCGTCCTGGGCGTCCTGGACCGTCGCGTTGGCGTACGTGCCGAGCCGGGCCGCGTGGTTGTGGGGCTGCACGACGTCGAAGCGCGCGCCGCCACCCATCCGCCGCTCACCGCCGATGGTCATCGGCAGGTCGATCGGGTTGTCGGCCAGCTCCTTGAGCCTGGCCTCCAGACGGGAACGCTCCGGGCTGCCGGGCGCGTAGGTGTGGACCGGCTCGTTCACCGGCACGGGGACCTGGGTTACGGCGTCCATCGTGGCCGTCTCCTTCGATCGTCGGTTCGTACGTACGGGGCGTTGGGGGCCGGTGGCTCAGCCGCGGGTCGCGAGCGACCTCAGGAAGAAGGCCAGGTTCGCGGGGCGCTCGGCGAGGCGCCGCATAAAGTATCCGTACCAATCCGTGCCATACGGGACATATACCCGCATGCGGTTGCCCTCGGCGACCAGCCTCTGCTGCTCCACCTCACGGATGCCGTACAGCATCTGGAATTCGTAGTCGGCCGGCTTGCGCCCGTTGCGGTGCGCCAGGTCCTGGGCGATGGCCACCATCCGCGGGTCGTGCGACCCGATCATGGGGTAGCCCTGCCCGCCCATCAGGATCTTCAGGCAGCGTACATAGGCCTTGTCGACCTCGCGCTTGTCCTGGAAGGCGACCGAGGCGGGCTCCTTGTACGCGCCCTTCACCAGCCGCACCCGGGAGCCTTCCCCGGCCAGTGCATGGCAGTCGTCCTCGGTGCGGAAGAGGTACGACTGGAGCACGGCGCCGGTCTGCGGGAAGCGCTCGCGCAGCTCGGCCAGGATCGCGAGGGTGGAGTCGACCGTGGTGTGGTCCTCCATGTCCAGGGTCACGGTCGTCCCGGCCTCGGCTGCCGCCTCGACCACCGGAGTGACGTTCTTCAGCGCCAGCTCGTGGCCGCCGGGCAGCGCCTGGCCGAAGGCGGACAGCTTGACCGACATCTCGGCCTTGGCGCCGAGCCCCTGCTCCTTGAGGGCCTCGGCCAGCTGGAGGTAGGCGTCGCGGTTGCGCAGCGCCTCCGCCGGGTCGGTGATGTCCTCACCGAGGTGGTCGAGGGTGACCTCCAGGCCGCGCGCGGCCAGGTTGCGCACCGCGGTCATGGCCTCGTCCAGACGCTCGCCCGCGACGAACCGGTCCACCACGGGGCGGGTGACCGGGGCGGCCGCGACGACACGGCGGATGCTGTCGCTGCGCGCTGCGGCGAGAAGCACGGGACCCAGCATGGGGCACCTCCACGTTTCAGGATGACGAATGCCTGCGGACGCCGTATGGCGGGGATGCGTCGGCAAGATTGAGCCACCTGAAATTTAAGGATCGCGCCACTTCGCGGCCATCGACAGCTGTCACGCCTTCGTGGTCGGGATCTCAGACAGATGTATGAGAATAGTGAGGGATGACCACCACTGCGACAGGAGAGGGCCGGGTGACTGATGCGCGGCGATTACCAGCAGCTCGTGGACGAGATCTCGGCGACGCTCGGCGCGCCGGCGACGCTGGAGGACCGGGACTTCGGGCTGATCGCCTTCGGTGCGCACGAAGGCGAGGACGACGAGGTCATGGACCCGGTGCGGACCCGGTCGATCCTTCAGCGGCGGTCGACCGCGGCCGTACGGGCCTGGTTCGAGGCGTTCGGCATCGCCCGCGCCAGGACGCCGCTGCGCATTCCGCCCGATCCGGCGGCCGGGGTCTTCCGCGGCCGGATCTGTCTACCCGTACGACACCGGGACATCGTGCACGGCTATGTCTGGCTACTGGACGACGGGCACCTGTCCGACCTCGCACTGGGCGGCCACGGCGCCCCGCCCGACCCACGGATCGCCCAGGCCATGGAGACCGCCGCCCGGATCGGAGCGCTGCTGGCCGACGAGGCCCGCGCCGGTTCCGAACTCGGTGATCTGCTGCATGTGCTGCTGGTCTCCGAGCCCGCCGCGCGCCCGGCCGCGGCGACCGCCCTGCGCGATGCGCTGCGGGACACCCTGCGCTTCACCCCGGGCGTACCGCTCACCCTGGTAGCGGTGGTGCCCTGGGCCTCCTCGGACACCGACACCACACCGCTGCCGAGCCTGCCGGGGCTGCTCGCGGCGTGTCCGCTGCGGCCCGGTCCACAGCCCCCGGTGTCCGGGCCCGCGCTCGCCGCGCTGGTACGGCTGCGCTCGACCGGCGGGCTCACCCCGGCCCGTACGGTGGCCGAACACCTACTGCGCTCCCCCCGCGCGGGCGCCGCACCGGCCGCCGCCGACCATCCTCCACACCCCCGCACGGCGACGACCGGCCACCCCCGGCCGCCGCACCCCTCCGCCGCCGGAATCGGCATCGGAACCCGGGAGTTGGCCGATCTGCCGATCGCCTGGCAGGAGGCCCTGAACGCCGCCCGCGCGGCCCGCGCCGAGCCCCGGCTGGGCCCGATCGCCCAGTGGGACGCCATCGGCTCGTACCGCATGCTGACCGCCCTGCCGGCCACCGACCCCGACCCGGTCATCGGCCCGCTGCTCACCCCCGCACACGCCGAACTCGCCCGCACCGCCGAGGTGTTCCTCGACTGCGCCGGCCAGGCCAGCCGCACCGCACAGGCCCTGGGCATCCACCGCCAGACGCTCTACTACCGCCTGGGCCGAGTCGAGAAGCTGACGGGTCTCGACCTGGACGACGGGGAGCACCGGTTGCTGCTGCATATGGCTCTCAAGGCGAGCCGGTTGTAGTCCCTCCCACGTTGTCGGCTTGCCCGCCGTGCTTGTTGCTCGCCGTTGCGCCTGCGGCGGGCTGTGCCGCTGAGCGGGGCTGTTCGGCTGCGGGTGCGGGCCTCCGGGGCTGGGTGTCCGGACTGCTTCGCTTTACGTCCGGACACCCAGCCCCGGAGGCCCGCACCCTCCCGTGGGTGGGAGAGAAGACGACCGGTGGGGGTGGACCCAGTGGTCCCCTACCGGCAGTCGACAGACGACGCCCGCCCCCACCGGCCCCTCACCACCCACTCACGGGAGGGGACGGGCCGGAGGGGCAGGGGTGTGGGACGTAAAGCGAAGCAGTCCCACACCCCTGCCCCGGAGGCCCGTCACCGCACCCAACAAACCACGCCCGCCGCAGGCGCAACGGCGAGACGACACACGGCGCCGCAGACAAAAACGTGGGGCGAACGCCGCCGGCTACGGCTCGTAACGCGTCCGCAGCGCCGCCTTGAGGACCTTGTTCAGCGGGCCCCCGCGCGGCAACTCCTCGACGATCTCCAGCTGTTCCGGCAGTTTCTGGGTCATCAGGCCGGCCGCTCGCAGATGGGTGGTGAGCGCGCCGAGCGTGAGCGGCGGGGCGGCCGGATCGGCGGGCCTGACCACCGCGCACACCCGCTCACCGCGCTCGCGGTCCGGCAGCCCGATCACGGCCGCCTCCGCCACGGCCGGATGGGTGTGCAGCAGGTCCTCGATCTCCTGGGCGGAGATGTTCTCGCCCTTGCGGATGATGATGTCCTTGAGCCGTCCGGTGAGCACCAGATGACCGTCCGGGCGGAGCTGCCCCAGGTCGCCGGTGTGGAAGTACCCGTCGGCGTCGAACGCCTCGGCGGTCAGTGCCGGATCGGTGTACCGCCGGAAGAGCATCGGGCCCTTGAGGGTGACCTCTCCGGTCTCCCCGGTCGCCGCCCCGCTCCCGTCCGGCCGGACGATCCGCACCTCGGCCCCCACCACCGGCCGGCCCACCGTCCGGGCCAGTTGCTCGTCGCTGTCGTACGGCGTTCCCATCGCGATCATCGGGCACTCGGTCATCCCGTACCCGTGCACGAGCGCGCACTCCAGTTCCCGCCCGGCCGCCGCGTACAGCTCCGGGGGCAGTGGCGCGCCGCCGCCGGACAGCAGCCGCAGCGAGGGGATCAGCCGCCCGGCGTCCGGGCGTTGCTGCCGCCGGCGCCGCGACTCGTCGAGGAACGCCTGGTAGAAGGCGGTGCTGCCGCCGGCCATGGTGACGCCCCGCCGACGGTAGACGGCCGCCGCCCGGGCCGGCTCGAAGCTGTCCAGGATGACCGCGGGAAAACCGCTGACCAGCATGGCGATGACGTAGTCCGGGCCGGCGATGTGCGCGTAGGGGAAGGCGATCGAGCCGATGTCTCGCGCGGACATGCCGAGCGCGGTGGCCAGTCCGACCCCGCCGGCGATCAGCGAGGCGTCGGTGTGCTCCACGCCCTTGGGTGCGGAGGTCGTGCCGGAGGTGTAGTAGATCCAGGTCGTGCCGTCGGCGGGCGCCGCGTCGGGGAGTCCGCCGGGGTCCCCCACCGGTGGCCCGCCGTCGACCGGGACCACCCGCACCCCGTCCCCGGCGGCCTTCCGCACCATCGCGGTGTGGTCGAACCCCCGCCAGGTGCCCGGCACGAGGACGACCTCGGCCGCCGAGTCGGCCAGGATGAAGCCGACTTCGCGCTCCCGGTGCAGGGGGATGACGGGCGTCTGCACGGCTCCGAGCCGGGCCAGTGCCAGCGAGACGACCACCGTCTCGATGCGGCTCGGCAGCTGCCAAGCCACCCGCGTCCCGGCGCCCACGCCCAGCGCGCGCAGCCCGGCCGCCACCCGCAGCGCCTCGTCCCGCACCCCGTCGAAGGTGACGCTCCGCCCGTCCGCGTCGAAGAACATCGGCACCCCGCGGGAGGCCCGTGCCCGGTACTCGACCAGTTCCCAGAGCGTGTGGATACGAGCGGGTTCGAACACGGCGCGCCTCCTGACTGCGAGCAGGACGGTACGTGGACCGGGCCGGCGAGCCGGCCGGAACCGGATGGCGCGCACTGTAGCAGCGGAGCTGATGATGCGTCAGATGCAGGGGCGGGCAAGGCTTCGGGACCGGCGCCGGGGCGCGGTCCCGACGCCTTCCCGTACCGCTCAGGGGCGGTGACGATCCTTGGCACCGATGTCGTGCGAGGTGCCGAGACCCCCGACTATCGGCGCGTGGTGATCGAGGGGCGAGACCAGGCCCGACTCGCGACGGGGCGAGTCGGCCATCGCCGGCGCGGCGGCCGTGCCCGTGACGACGACCGCGAGAGCGGTGAAAAGGACGGCCTTGCAGGCGCGGGTCATACGGGTTCCTCCGTAGGGGGTGCGGGTGTGAGCAGTGTGTCGAGAGTAGAGAGACACTCCCGGCCACCAGAGCACTTGTTCGATGGCATGGCCGGAAAGCGGTGCAGGTCGGCCGGATGCGACGTGTGGGCAGACATGCCGCAGGGACCGATTTCGATGGCTCCCCTCCGTGCCATCGAAACGGCCCCTGCGATCCCCCGAAACTCTCCCCCGAGGTTCTTTACTTGGACTCACCCAAGGCGTCGCCGAGCTCCCGCCCGAGCGGGATGTGGTGGTCCTGCGGCGTGATGACCGGCTTCTTGGTGTTCTTGCGGGGCGTCCCCAGCGGAGTCGACTGCGGCGCCGCCATGTCCTTGGGCGGTGCGGGAATGTGGTGGTCAAGCGGCTGGAAGACCTGGTGGTCTTCAGTGGCCGGTGTCTGCTTCTCGGTGCTCATCGGGCCATCTCCTTAACGTGGGCGCTTGGTGCACATCATCCGCCCGGCGACTCCCCCGTGGGTCGCCGGACAGATGTGCGAGGGCCGATCACCTTACTGGCGGGCCCGGTCACCGAGCCGCTTGCCCCCCGAGGCGGCGGTTCGATACCCATGAGAATGGACCTCGGCGATGAACGATCGATAAACGCCGTTCGTGAGCGATTGGCAAGTCGGGCCGAGGGCACACCGGTCGGGCTATGCGGCCGCCACCACGGTGAGGAGTCTGCGCACGTCAGCACCCTCCGGTGAGCCGAGACGGTCATACATCGCGAGGGCTTCCCGCAAGCACACCTCGGCCCGCCCGTGGTGCCCGATGCGGGTCAGGGCCTGCCCCAGGACGGTCAGGACGTTGGCGCGCCGCCATTCGCCACCGATGTCCCGCAGCGCGGTCAGCGCCTGCTCGGCGTGGTTGGCGGCCTTCGCCGGGCGACCTGCGGCCAGGGCCACCTCGGCCAGCCTGAAGTACGTCATGCCCTCCCAGAAGCGCTGACGGCTGTGCTGGAAGACCATGAGCGCTTCGGTGAGGTGCTCGACCGCATCGTCGAAGCGCCCGGCTCGCGTGAAGGCGAGGCTCAGGGCGTACATTCCGTTGGCCAGACGCCGCATGGCGCCGAGTTCCCGGTAGATGGCGATGCCCGACTCCGCCAGCTCTATCGCGCTGTCGACCCGCCCGGTGTCCAGGTGGACGCGCGAGAGGTTGCACAGCGCGCTCGCTTCGGAGTGCCGGTTGCCGTCCCGCCGGAAGGCCGCCAGCGCCTGGCTGAGATAGGCCTCGGCGTCCTCGGTCCGGTGCTGGCTGAAGGCGATGATGCCACGGTCGTTCGGGGCATAGGACCCGGCGAAGGTGTCCTCCGTGGCAAGCCCCAGGAGCATCGCCGACGTCGCGTGCTTGTCGGCCTCTTCGAACCTGCCGGCCAGGGTGTGGACGTGCGTGAGCGCGACGTGCACCCGCGCCGCCGCGCGCTGGTCGCCTTGCGCCTCGGCCGCGGCCAGCAGGTCCACGTTCACCTGCTCGTACTGGCGCGAGTCGGCGCCGGACTCGGTGAGGTCCTGGGCCAGGAGAAGCAGGTCGGCGGCGCGGCGCAACGAATCGGCGCCGCGCGACTGTCGGGCGCAGGCGAGCAGGCAACGGGCCTCCGCGAACAGCCACTCCAAGGCCTCGGTGCGGTCGTTGAAGGTCAGCCCCGGATACCGTGCGGCCTCCACGTGGTCGACCAGGCGGTCACCCGGCCTCTCCAGGGCGTACACACACGCGGACGTCGCCAGGTAGAAGTCCAGCAGCCGGGAGCGCGCCGCGTCCCGCTCGGCGGGCGGCTGCTCGTCGCGTTCCGCGCAGGCGCGGGCATAGAGCCGGACCAGGTCGTGGAAGCGGTAGCGGCCGGGGGCCGCGGACTCCAACAGGCTCGCGTCGACCAGCGATTCGATCAGGTCCTCGGCGGAGTCGAGGTCCAGGTCGAGGAGGGCGGCCGAGGCGGCGAGCGAGATGTCCGGCCCGTCGGCGAGGCCCAGCAGACGGAACGCCCGCGCCTGGTGCGGCTCCAGTTGGCCGTAGCCCAGCTCGAAGGTGGCCGTGACGGCGAGGTCACCGGCGCGGAGCTCGTCCAACCGGCGCCGCTCGTCGGCGAGTTTGCGGGCGAGGGTGGAGACGGTCCAGGTGCGGCGCGCGGCGAGCCGGGACGCCGCGATGCGGATCGCCAGGGGCAGGAAGCCACAGGCGCCGACCACGGCCATCGCCGACTGCCGTTCGGCGTTCACCCGCTCCTCTCCCACGATGCGGGTGAAGAGCTTCAGCGCCTCCTCGGGGCTCATCACATCGACGTCGATGAGGTACGCCCCCGCCAGGTCGATCATCCGCGCCCGGCTGGTGATCAGCGCGGCGCAGCCCTCCGCCCCCGGCAGCAGCGGCCGGACCTGCGCGGCGTCCCGCGCGTTGTCCAGCAGCGCCAGCACCCGGCGCCCGGCCAGCGTGGACCGGTAGAGCGCCGCCCGCTCCTCCAGACCGTCGGGGATGGAGGAATCGGGAGCCCCCAGGGCGCGCAGAAAGGCCCCCAGCACCGCCTCCGGTTCGCAGGGGTTGTGTCCGGCACCCTGGAGGTCGACGTACAGCTGCCCGTCGGGGAAGTGCTCGCGGGCGGCGTGCGCGACATGGACGGCGAGCGTGGTCTTGCCCACGCCGCCGATGCCGGTCAGGGCCGAGACCGCCATCACACTGCCCTCGGCGGTGGCGAGCTGCTGGCCGAGTTCGGCGACGAAGGCGGTGCGGCCGGTGAAGTCCGCCACGGTGGCCGGGAGTTGCTGGGGCCGGACCACGACGTGGTCGGCCACGTCCGGGCCCCCGATGGCGACCGGCGGCGCGTCCAGATCGCTGTCCGCCCGCAGGATGCGCCGGTGCAGGTCGGAGAGCGAGGCGCAGGGATCGACGCCGAGCTCGTCGGCGAGCAGCCGGCGGGTGTCGGCGTAGACCGCCAGCGCCTCGGCCTGCCGGCCGCTGCGGTACAGCGCCAGCATGAGCAGTTCGCGCAGCCGCTCGCGCAGCGGATGGGCGGCGGTCAGGGCGGTCAGCTCGGAGACCGCGTCGGCGTGGCAGCCGGCCTCCAGGTTGAGTTCGAGGCGGCTCTCCGTGAGGGACAGCCGCCACTCCTCCAGGCGGGCCCGCTGGGTGTCGGCGTACGGGCCGGCCAGTCCGGCCAGCGGCTCGCCGTCCCACAGCGCCAGCGCCCGGTCGAGGAACTCCCGGGCCCGGCCGCGGTCGCCGGCGGTCCTGGCCTTCTCCGCCTCGGCGGCGTACTGCTCGGCGTGGTCGTGGTCGAGGTCCAGGGGGCGGCCGTCGACCGGCCGGATCGCATAGCCGCCGGACTCGCTGGCCAGCGCGTCGGCGTCCGGGCCGAGCGCCTTGCGGAGCCGGGAGGCGTAGGTGCGCAGCGCGGCGAGCGCGGCATGCGGTGGTTCGTCGCCCCACAGGGCGTCCACGAGTTCCGGCGCGGTGGCGGTGCGTCCACCGCGCAGCAGTAGTGCGGCGAGCAGTGCACGCTGCTGCGGGGAGCCCGCTGCCAGCGGCGTTGCGCCGCGCCAGGCCCGTACGGGACCGAGCACGGTGAAGCGGAGCCGCTCCCGCCCCGGACCGTCGTCCATGGTGTCCCCCTGCCCTGTACCAGTTGACCGCGCTGTATGCACCTTCTCGCTGTGTGCAACGGCCAGTCTGCCTTGTCGCGGCCGCTTCCGTCAGTAGGGGTCCGGACCGTGCACAAAGCCTCCTCGCCTGTTGGGGACGGTTTGGAGGGGCGGCGCACCCAAGGGGCGCGGAACGTGCGGTTCCGTGCGCCCCCGGCCATCCGGCATCCTCTCACGGTTTACTGACGGATCGTCAGATCAGCGCTACGGTATGCGTCATGGAGACCTTCCCCAAGATCATCTCGGTGGACGACCACACGGTGGAGCCCCCCAACGTCTGGCGGGACCGGCTCCCGTCGAAGTACCACGACATCGGCCCGCGGATCGTCCGCGCCCCCCTGAAGGAGATGACCTTCGTGGGCGGGAAATTCGCCCCGACGATGGGTGCCCCCGGCGATGACGGACCGATAGCCGACTGGTGGGTCTACGAGGATCTGCAACGCCCGCTCACCCGCCTCGACACCGCCGTCGGCTGCTCCCGTGACGACATCAAGCTGGAGGGCATCACCTACGAGCAGATGCGCCCCGGTTCGTTCTCCGTCCCCGAACGCCTGTCGGACATGGACGTCAACCACGTCCAGTCCGCCCTCTGTTTCCCCACCTTCCCCCGCTTCTGCGGCCAGACCTTCACCGAGGCCAAGGACCGCGAACTGGGCCTGCTGGGAGTGCGCGCGTACAACGACTGGATGGTGGAGGAGTGGTGCGGCCCGCAGGCCCGGGGCCGGCTGATCCCCCTCGCCCTCATCCCCCTGTGGGACGCCGAACTGGCCGCGGCGGAGGTGCGGCGGAACGCGGCCCGCGGGGTACGGGCGGTCTGCTTCAGCGAGATCCCGCCCCACCTGGGCCTGCCCAGCATCCACACCGACCACTGGGACCCGTTCCTGCGCGCCTGCGACGAGACCGGCACGGTGATCGCCATGCACATCGGCTCCTCGTCGAGGATGCCGTCCACCTCCGCCGACGCCCCGCCCGCCGTCGGCTCCACGATCACCTTCGCCAACTGCTGCTTCTCGATGGTCGACTGGCTGATGAGCGGCGCCTTCGACCGCTTCCCGCGCTTGAAGATCATGTACGCCGAGGGCCAGATCGGCTGGATCCCGTACATCCTCGAACGCGCCGATGTGGTCTGGGAGGAGAACCGCGCCTGGGGCGGCGTCGCCGACAAGGTCCGCCGCCCCCCGTCCGAGCTCTTCGCCGAGCACGTGTACGGCTGCTTCTTCGACGACGCCTTCGGCCTGCGGAACCTCGACGCGATCGGGGTGGGGAACGTGCTCTACGAGACCGATTACCCGCACTCCGACTCGACCTGGCCGAAGTCCCGGGAGGTCGGCGAATCCCAGATGGGCCACCTGGCGCCGGACGTGGTCGAGCGCATCGTCCGGGGCAACGCGATCGAGCTGTTGGGGCTCACGCCGGAGGGGCTCTGGGCCGGCTGAGGCAGGCGCGGGGCACCTGAGCGGCCGGACCGGGGCGGACGGACCGGGGCGGACGGACCGGGGCGGACGGGCTCGTCGGCGGTGGCGAGCCCGTGCCGCTCCGGCCGCCTCACAGCTTCCGGTACATGATGTGCAGCCCCACATAGCCCTTGGTCGGGTGGTGGAAGCCCTCGGGGAGGGTGGTCATGACCGCGAAGCCCAGGGACTCCCAGAGGGCGACGGCGCCGGTGTTGGTCTCCACGACGGCGTTGAACTGCATCGCCCGATAGCCCTCGGCGCGGGCCCAGTCCAGTACGTACTCCCCCAGGGCCCGCCCGACGCCGCGTCCGCGGTACTGCGGATCGACCATGAAGCTGGCGCCGGCGATGTGCGCGGCGCCGCCCATGTGGTTGGGATTCATCTTGGCGGTACCCAGCACCGCCCCGGTGTCGTCCACGGCGACGACCGTACGGCCGGGTGGCGGGAGCAGCCACATCGCGCGGCCCTGCGCCACGTCGAGGTCGCGGGGGTAGGTGTAGGTCTCGCCGGCCGCCACGATGGCGTGGAAGAAGGGCCAGATGGCGGGCCAGTCGGCCGCGGTCGCCTCACGAATCAGCACGCCTCCAGCGTGCCGCCGCCGGGGGCGGACCGCCACCGAATAAGTACCGGCGAGCAGCTACCGGCGAGCGAGCCGTCACGCGGGGCGGAAGACCGGGACCGCGCACCGGTCGCCGCCCCCTCGGTGGGGCCCCTCGGTGCGGAACGCCACCACCAGCGGCATCCCGATCCGCAGCTCCGTCGGACCGCAGTCGATGACCTCGGTCATCATCCGCGGCCCCTCGGCGAGGTCGACCACGGCCGCGACGTACGGCACCCGGCCGCCGAACGGCGGCAGGTCGTTGCGGTGCACGACCGACCATGTGTAGAGGCTGGCGCGGCCGCCGGCCGGCTCCCAGACGACGTCCTCGCTCCAGCAGTACGGGCAGAACTCCCGCGGGTAGTGATGGGCCGCCCCGCACCCCGCGGCCCGGCAGCGGCGCAGCAGCAACCGCCCCTCGGCCGCCGCGTCCCAGTACGGCCGGGTGAAGGCGTCCACCTCCGGCAGGTCGAACCGTGGTGCCGCGGCCCCGGCGTCGGCGCCGCCGCCCGCCCCGGCGCTCACGAGAACACCCCCGGGCCCTGCGCGTCCTCATGCCGCCGGCCCTCCCACCGCCACGGGCCGAGGCCGATGCGGCGCACGACCAGCCGTCCGCCCGTGCCGCGCCAGATCGTCCGCATACCGCGCGCACCCCCAAACCACTCGATTCTGATGATGCGTCAGTTCAGCTGATGAGCACGCGGCGCACAAGGGGGCGACGGGGTCACGCGCACCACGCGACGCGCGGAACAGTGCCAAGCTTTCCCCCGCAAGGGCATTCCTGACATGCCGTCAGTTCAGTAATCTGACTAGGCGTCAGCTATCTGCGCCAGGTGCTGCGCAGGTAATGAGAGCCGTCACACAGGAGCGGGCGTCTGCGATGCTTGGATCGACTCACGGCACCCTCACCACGCACTCCCGGCCGGCCCGCGTCGTGGCCTGTGGGGAGCACCCACCACACACCGTCCACGGCAGAAGCGAACCGCGGCGCGCCGGCGCCGGAGAGGGCGCCGGCACCGTGGTCGACCTGGACGTCAGCGGCCGGCCGCTGCACGCTCCGGTGCCCGACCTGGACCGGTTCTTCCGGCCCGAGTCGGTGGCCGTGATCGGCGCCTCGGACGCCGAAGGCCGCCCCAACACCGGCATCACCCGGCAGCTGATCGCCTGGGCGGAGCGGGTCGGCGCCCGGCTTCACCCCGTCAATCCGGGCCGCACCCGGGTCTTCGACCTGCCCTGCCACGCCACCGTCGCCGACCTGCCCGAACCGGTGGACCTCGCCGTCCTGCTGGTCGGCGACCCGCTGCCGGTCATCGAGCAACTCGGCGAGGCGAAGGTGAAGTTCGCGGTGGCGTTCGCCTCCGGTTTCGCCGAGACCGGGGAGCAGGGCGCGGCCGCCCAGGCCCGACTGGCCGAGGCCGTACAGCGCTCCGGGCTCCGCCTGCTCGGCCCGAACACCAACCTCAACGCCTTCGAGAAGTTCCGCGAGGACCTCGACGGGCCGGCCATCGCCCTGATCACCCAGTCGGGCCACCAGGGCCGGCCCGTCTTCACCCTCCAGGAACTGGGCATCCGCCTCTCCCACTGGGCCCCCACCGGCAACGAGGCCGATCTGGAGACCGCCGACTTCCTCTCCTACTTCGCCGGCCGTCCCGAGGTCGGGGCGATCGCGGCGTATGTGGAAGGACTCAAGGACGGCCGCAGCTTCCTGCTCGCCGCCGACCGGGCGGCCCGCAACAAGGTGCCCGTCGTCGCCGTGAAGGTCGGCCGTACCGAGACCGGCGCCCGGACGGCCGCCTCGCACACCGGCAAGCTGACCGGCGCGGACGAGGTCGTGGACGCCGCGATGCGGCAGTTCGGCGTGATCCGGGTGGACGGGCTCGACGAGTTGCAGGACACCGCGGCCCTGCTGGCCCGTGCCAAGAAGCCCACCGCCGAGGGGGTCGCGGTCTATTCGATCTCCGGAGGCACCGGCGCCCACTTCGCCGACCTCGCCACGGCGGCCGGGCTGCGACTGCCCACCCTCGACGACGCCAAACAGGCCGAACTGCACCAGTGGATACCGGACTACCTCAACGTCGCCAACCCGATCGACAACGGCGGGCACCCGGTCGGCGACTGGCGCGGCCGCAGGATCATCGACGCGATCCTGGCCGATCCGGCCGTCGGCGTGCTGATCTGCCCGATCACCGGCCCCTTCCCGCCGATGAGCGACCGGCTCGCCCAGGACCTGGTGGACGCGGCGGAGCAGACCGACAAGCTGGTGTGCGTGGTCTGGGGCTCGCCGGTCGGCACCGAGGACGCCTACCGCACCACCCTGCTCGGCTCCTCGCGGGTGGCGACCTTCCGCACCTTCGCCAACTGCATCACCGCAGTCCGCGCCTACCTCGACCACCACCGCTTCGCCGCCGGCTACCGCTCCCCCTTCGACGACGCCCCGCGCGTCCCGTCCCCCGCCGCCCGCAAGGCGCAGGCCCTGATGCGCCCGGGCCAGCAGCTCAGCGAACACGCGGCGAAGCAGCTGCTGCGCGCCTACGGCATCCGCGTACCGCGCGAGCAGCTGGTGACCAGCGCCGCGGCGGCCGTACGGGCGGCGAGCCTGGTCGGCTACCCCGTCGTGCTGAAGGCCTCGGGCCCACAGCTGGCGCACAAGACCGAACTCGGGCTGGTCAAGGTCGGGTTGACCTCGGCCAGCCAGGTCCGCGACGCCTACCGCGAGCTCACCGACATCGCCCGCTACGAGGACGTCACGCTGGACGGCGTCCTGGTCTGCCAGATGATCGAGCGGGGCGTGGAGATGGTCGTCGGCGTCACCCACGACAGCCTCTTCGGGCCGACCGTGACCGTCGGCCTCGGCGGGGTCCTCGTGGAGGTCCTCCAGGACGTCGCCGTGGGCGTGCCGCCCTTCGGGGAGGACCAGGCGCGCGCGATGCTGGGCGAGCTGCGCGGCCACGCCCTGCTGGACGGCGTGCGGGGCGCCCCGCCCTCGGACGTCGACGCGCTCGTCGAGGTCGTCCTGCGGGTGCAGCGGATGGCCCTCGAAATGGGCCGTGACCTCGCCGAGTTGGATATCAACCCGCTGGTGGTGCTGCCGCGCGGACAGGGTGCGGTGGCCCTCGACGCGCTCGCCGTCTGCCACTGAACGCGGCCGCCCGAGCACCCGGCGCACCCGCCACCGGCGCGGCCGTCCGCACCCCGACCGCACCCCCGTCCACACCCCCTGGAGCCGCTCCCCCATGACGTCCTCCCCGCCCTTCCCGTCGTCCCCGTCGTCCCCGATGCCCCCGTCCCCCGACACTGCTTCCCCCGCCGGGCCCGCCGACGCCGCCGCCGAACCCGTCGATTCCTTGGTACTGCACACCACTGACAACGGCGTCTCGTGGCTCACCCTCAACCGCCCCGACGCCCTCAACGCCCTCACCCCGGACCAGCGCGAACGCCTCATCGCCCGGCTCGCCGACGCCTCCGCCGACCCGGACGTGCGGGCCGTCGTCCTCACCGCGACCGGCAAGGGCTTCTGCGCCGGTGCCGATCTGCGCGGCTCCCCGCCGGCGGGCGAACGGGTCGCCGGCGACGTCGCCCGGATGATCCGCGGCGGCGCCCAGCGGCTCGTCTCCGCGGTGCTGGACTGCGAGAAGCCGGTCATCGCCGCGGTCAACGGCACCGCGGCCGGGATCGGCGCCCATCTGGCGTTCGCCTGCGATCTGGTGCTGGCCGCCGAATCGGCCCGCTTCATCGAGGTGTTCGTCCGCCGCGGACTGGTCCCGGACGGGGGCGGGGCCTACCTCCTGCCCCGGCTGATCGGCCCGCAGCGCGCCAAGGAGCTGATGTTCTTCGGGGACGCCGTACCGGCCGCCGAGGCCGAGCGGCTGGGGCTGGTCAACCGGGTCGTCCCGGACGGCGCGTTGGCGAAGACCGCCCGGGAGTGGGCCGAGCGGCTGGCGGCCGGCCCGACCCGCGCCCTGGCCCTGACGAAGCAGCTGGTCAACGCCTCGCTGGAGACCGACCGCGGTACCGCCTTCGCCGCCGAGGCCGCCGCCCAGGAGATCACCATGACGACGAGGGACGCCCAGGAAGGCGTCGCCTCGTTCGTGGCGCGACGCCACCCGACGTACCGCGGCCGGTGACGCCGGGGAGCGGCCCCGGGCCTACTTCACGTCGGCGGGGCAGACCGGCACCTCATGGGTGTTCCGCGTCCGCACCCCCGGCAGCCACCCCCGCACCCCCTGCCCGCTGGTGACGAAGTACCAGCGGGTGGAGGTGACGCCCGCCTCGTCGCGGACCATCTGGCCGTCGACGACCACGCAGCGCGCGGCCAGGACGTCGCCGTGCCAGACCCGGCCGGCGGAGTTGTCCGGCGCGGCGTACCGGGCACGCGGGTCCTTGGCCAGCCGCAGCCCGCACTCCAGGGAGCGCCCGGTGCGGCAGGCCTGCTCGCTGTTGTAGACCGCGATCTTCACCGTCGGGGGCGGTCCGGCCGGCTCCGACGTGACGGAGCCGGGGCGCACCAGCCACCACACCCCCAGCGCCACCGCGGCGACCGCGGCCGCGACCACCAGCACGACCGCGAACGGCCGTCTGCCCGGCGGGGCGACCGCGACCGGCGCCGGTGCGCCGCCGGTGTCCCTGATCCGCTCCCACAGGCCCGGCGGGGTCTCGATCTGCTCGTCCGCGAGCCGCAGCCGGGCGCGCAGCAGCGCCTCGGCGTCGTCCCCGGCGCCGTCGCCCCGGCCACCGCCGAGGTCCCGGCCGTCGCCGCCCGCACCGCTGCCGTACCGTGGCCCCACGCCCACCGTGCCGCTCACCTCCCGGCCTGCCCGTGCTCCGATTCAACGAGGTAGGCGCGCAGCCTGTCCAGCGCGCGGGCGCGATGCCGGGCGGCGGTGCCCCGGTGCACCTTCATGATCTTGGCGGCCTGGTCGATGGTGTATCCGTCGAGGTCGACGAGGATCACGATGCCGGCCTGCCGGTGCGACAACCGCCCCAGCAGGCGCACCGCTTCGATCTCGGCGTGCCGCCGCTCCACCCCGCCGTCCCAGCCACCGGGCCCCGCGTCCGCACCGCCCCCCGCGCCGGCCTCCTCGACGCCCTCCAGCCCGTCGACCAGCACCTGGCGCCGGTCCTTGCGGTAGGCGTCCCGGGCGACGTTGAGCACGGCGGTGAAGGCGTAGGCGTACGGCTCCGGATGGGCGAGGAAGCGCTGCGGCCGGGCGGCGAGTTTGAGGTACGCCTCGTGCACCACGTCCTCCGCCGACTGTCGTGAACCGGCCAGCATCACCGCCCTGCGGTAGAGCCGGGGCAACAGCCCGCAGAAGACCTCGTCGAAGGTGGGCGACGCGGCAGACGAAGCTGACGACGGTGTCGCATCGGCCATGTACCGAAACCCTCCCCCGTGTTCGGCTACGGACGCGGCCGTGAGGGACGCCACCCGTGCGAGCACCACACAATCAGGAATCACCTCCCCCCATTTCCCGCGAATCACCGGGATCTCGCCGACCCGCGGGCAAACCACACGTCCGGGTGGCCGTACGTCACCGCCCTTCACAACTGACGCTCCATCAGATTCAATGAAGGGCATGATGGGACACGCCGGAATGGCGGCCACGGCCGTGCGGTACCTGCGCTCCGTCGGTGCGCCCACCGCGGCGACCGCACCGGCCGCACCCCTCCCACGCCCCGCGCTGCGCGCCGTCCGCGAGGATGAACGCGCCCCGTTGGACCCGGCCGAATTCCGCTCCGTCCTGGGCCACTTCGCCAGCGGCGTCACGGTCGTCACGTCCCCCGGGGAGCCCGGCCCGGCCGGCTTCGCCTGCCAGTCCTTCGCCTCGCTCTCCCTCGACCCGCCCCTGGTGGCGTTCATGGTGGCGCGCACGTCGACCACCTGGCCGCGGATCGCCCGCGCCGGGGTGTTCTGCGTCAACGTCCTCGGTGCCGGACAGGGCGAGCTGTGCCGGGGGTTCGCGGTCAGCGGCGCCGACAAGTTCGCCGGGGTCCGCCACCGGCCCGCACCGGTGACCGGATCACCGCGCCTGGCGGACGTCCCGGCCTGGATCGACTGCACGATCCAGGCCGTGCACACCGGGGGCGACCACCTGATCGTCGTCGGACGGGTCGAGGCCCTGGGCACCGATCCGGCCGCGGCGGAGGCCGGTCCGCTCCTCTTCCACCGGGGCGCCTTCGGGCGCTTCAGCCCGTGACGGCGACCGGCACCGCCGCCCCCGTCCGCCGCTCGCGGATCACCAGAGCCATCAGGGCCGCCAGCGCGCAGAGCGCTCCGGAGGCGTACCAGACCGGGTTGTAGGTGCCGAAGGCGTCGCGCGCCAGCCCGCCCAGGAAGGCGACCAGGGCCGCGCCCACCTGGTGGGCGGCCAGCACCCAGCCGAAGACGATCGCGGCGTCCTCGCCATAGTGCTCGCGGCACAGGGCGAGGGTCGGCGGCACGGTCGCCACCCAGTCCAGGCCGTAGAAGACGATGAAGAAGACCATCGGCGGGTGGACGCTGTCGGACAGCAACAGCGGCAGGAACATCAGCGACAGTCCACGCAGACCGTAGTAGACGGCCAGCAGCCGGCGGGTGTTGAAGCGGTCGGTGAACCAGCCGGAGGCGATGGTGCCCGCGATGTCGAAGACGCCGATCACCGCGAGCAGCGAGGCGGCCGCCGTCATCGGCATGCCGTGATCGTGCGCAGCCGGCACGAAGTGCGTCTTGACCAGGCCGTTCGTCGTGGCGCCACAGATCGCGAAGCTGCCCGCCAGCAGCCAGAACGGACCGACGGAGGTCCCACCGCCCGAGCTCCGCCGGGTGTGCGGGAGAGCGGCCGAGGCCAACGCCCGTAGCGCCCGCCGGGCCGCGCCCCGCTGCGGCGGCGGCTTGGGCGCGAACTCCGTCGCCCCGTAGGGCGCCAGCCCCACGTCCGCCGGGTGGTCGCGCAACAGCAGCCACACCAGCGGGACGACGGCGAGCGCGGCGAGCGCGACGGTCACCGCGGCCGGCCGCCAGCCGTGCCGGTCCACGATCCAGGACAGCGCCGGCAGGAAGACCAGCTGCCCGGACGCGCCGGCCGCGGTCAGGATGCCGGTGACCAGCCCGCGCCGCTCGGTGAACCAGCGGCCGGTGACCGTGGCGGCGAAGGCCAGCGCCATCGAGCCGCTGCCCAGGCCGACCAGCACGCCCCACAGGAGCACGAGTTGCCAGCTCGCCGTCATGAAGACGGTCAGCCCGGCGCCGACCGCGATCACCGTCAGGGCGAGGGCGACCACCCGCCGGATGCCGAACCGGTCCATCAGGGCGGCCGCGAACGGCGCGGTCAGCCCGTACAGCGCGAGGTTCACCGAGACCGCGAAGCCGATGGTGCCGCGCGACCAGTGGAACTCGGCGTGCAGCGGATCGATGAGCAGCCCGGGGAGCGAGGCGAAGCCGGCCGCGCCGATGAGGGTGAGGAAGGTGACGGCGGCGACGGACCAGGCGCGGTGCGGACGCCGACGCCGCCGGACGGCCGGGGCGGGCTCCGCCGCGCGGACGGACAGTTCGGGTGTCTGGGTCACCGGAGCAGCATCGTCCATGACCCCCGAACGGATCGAGTGGCCAGATGGTCATGCTTCGCCAGGATCGGGCCACCGGGTGGCTACCCGAAGGTGAGCACCCCCCGCGCCACCCTCCCGTGGTGCGCGTCGTCCGCCGCCTTCGCGAAGTCCTCCACCGGGTAGACCCTCGTCACCAACTCGTCCAGCAGCAGCCGCCCCTCGCGGTACAGCCGGGCGTACAGCGCGATGTCCCGCTGGGGCCGCGACGAGCCGTATCGGCACCCCAGGATCGACTTGTCCAGGTACATCGACGACACCAGGAACGACGCCTCGGCGCTCGCCGGCGGCACACCGAGCAGCACCGCCTGTCCGTGCCGGTCCAGGAGATCGATCGCCTGCCGGATCAGCCGCGTACTGCCCACGCACTCGAAGGCGTGGTCGGCGCCGGTCGGCAGGATCTCCTTCACCGCCGTCACCCCGTCCGCGTCCCTCGACGCGGCCACGAAGTGCGTCGCCCCGAACTGCCGCGCCGCCCGCTCCTTCGCCGGGTTCGCGTCCACCGCCACGATCGTGGACGCCCCGGCGATCCGTGCCCCCTGGAGCACGTTGAGCCCGACCCCACCGGCCCCGATCACCACGACCGAGTCCCCGCGGTCCACCCGCGCCCGGTTCAGCACCGCGCCCACACCGGTCAGCACCCCGCACCCGATCAACGCGGCCGACGTCGGCGGTATCTCCTCGGGAATCTTCACCGCCTGCACCGCCTTGACGACCGTGCGCTCCGCGAACGCCGAGTTCGACGCGAAGCTGAACAGCTCCGTACCGCCCCGCCGGAACGGCCGCGCAGGCATCCCGATCGCCTTGCGGCACATCGTCGGCCGCCCCCGGTCGCACTCCGCGCACGCCCCGCAGTTGGCCAGCGTCGACAGGGCGACGTGGTCGCCGGGCACCACATGGCCGACGCCCGCGCCCACCGCCTCCACCACCCCCGCTCCCTCGTGCCCCAGCACCACCGGCACCGGGTACGGAATCGTCCCGTCGACCACGGACAGATCGCTGTGGCACAGCCCCGCGGCCCGGATCCGGACCAGCACCTCGCCCGGCCCCGGGTCCCGCACCTCCAGATCGTCCACGACCCGGGGCTGCTCGCCGTCGAATATGACGCCCCTCATCACCGCTCCCCTCTGGGCAGGCCGAGCACGCGCTCGGCGATGATGTTGCGCTGGATCTCGTCGGAGCCGCCGTAGATGGTGTCGGCCCGGGAGAACAGGAACAGCCGTTGCAGCGCGTCGAGTTCGTACGGCGCCTCGGCGGACCAGTCGGCGGGCCCCGACGCGGCCGCCGCGCCCCGCACCCGCATCGCCAGCTCCCCCAGCCGCTGGTGCCAGCCGCCCCACAACAGCTTCGCCACGCTCGGTGCGCCCGCGTCCCCGGCCGCACCCAGGGTCCGCAGCGCGTTCCACCGCATGACCTTCAACTCCGCCCACTGCCGCACCAGTCGGTCGCGCAGCACCGGGTCCCGCAGCGCCCCGCCACGGACCGCCGCCCCGAGCACCTCGTCGAGCTCCGCGGCGAAACCGATCTGCTGGACGAGCGTGGAGACCCCCCGCTCCAGCGCCAGCAACCCCATCGCCACCCGCCAACCGGCGCCCTCCCCGCCCACCACATGCCCGGCCCGGGCCACCGCCCCGTCGAAGAACACCTCGTTGAACTCCGCCGCCCCCGACATCTGCCGGATCGGCCGCACCTCGATGCGCCCCGGCTGGTCCATCGGCACCAGCAGGAACGACAGCCCCCGGTGGCGCCGCTCACCCGGATCGGTCCGGGCCAGCACGAAGCACCAGTCGGCCTCCCGGGCCAGCGACGTCCAGATCTTCTGCCCGCTGATCCGGTAGACGTCCCCGTCCCGGACCGCCGCCGTCCGCAGCCCCGCCAGGTCCGACCCCGCATCCGGCTCGCTGTAGCCCTGGCACCACAACTCCTCGCCCCGCGCGACGGCCGGCAGGAACCGACGCCGCTGCGCCTCGTCCCCGTACGCGAGCAACGTCGGCGCCAGCAGGTTCTCCCCGATGTGCCCCACCCGCTCCGGCGCCCCGGCCCGTGCGTACTCCTCGGCCCACACGACCTGCTGCGTCAGGCTCGCCGCGCGGTTCCCGTACGCCCCGTGCGCCCGGTCCCACCCGATCCCGATCCACCCGCCGGCCCCCAACTCCCGCTCCCACACGAGGCCTTGGCGGCCGGCGGGATCCGCGTGGGGGCCTCCGAGACGCTCCTCCAGCCAGGCTCTGGCCTCGGCTCGGAAGTCCTCGTCCTCCCTCGCGAAACCGAAGTCCATTGTTCCTCCCACGTTGTCGTCTTTCCCGCCGCGCTTCTTCTCGCCGTTGCGCCTGCGGCGGGCCCTCCCCACGTTGTCGGCTTTCCCGCCGTGTGTCGTCTCGCCGTTGCGCCTGCGGCGGGCGTGGGTTTGTTGGGTGCGGTGACGGTCCTGCGGGGCAGGGGTGTGGGACTGCTTCGCTTTACGTCCCACACCCCTGCCCCTCCGGCCCGTCCCCTCCC
>NZ_JBEZIX010000044.1:47187-97227 GCF_040651315.1 Streptomyces sp. NPDC048506 | reverse complement strand
ACCACCACACCCTCTCCCCCTACCCCCCGCTCCCCCTATCCCCGGGCCACGCCGCGCCCTGACCACTCCTGGGGGCCCCGCCGCCGTTTGCGGTCGGCGGCCCCCCGCTCTGTCGTGGGCGTGGAGCGGGGCCCGTACGGTCCGGCGCCGCTACTGCTCACCCTCGCGCGCGGGTGCTTCCCCTTCGCGCGCTACTGCTTCTCCTTCGCGGCGGCCTGCTCCGCGCAGTCACCGCACGTACCGAAGATCTCGATGGTGTGGGCGACGTCCCGGAAGCCGTGCTCGCTTGCGATCTGGTCGGCCCACTTCTCCACCGCGGGGCCCTCGACCTCGACGGCCTTGCCGCACGTCCGGCACACCAGGTGGTGGTGGTGATCGTCGGTGCTGCACCGGCGGTAGACCGCCTCGCCGTCGCTGGTGCGCAGCACATCGACCTCGCCGGCGTCGGCCAGCGACTGAAGCGTCCGGTAGACGGTGGTCAGTCCGACCGAGTCACCGCGGTGCTTGAGCATGTCGTGCAGCTCCTGCGCACTGCGGAACTCGTCCACCTCGTCGAGTGCGGCGGACACCGCGGTCCGCTGCCGCGTCGATCGGCCGCGTACCGGAGATCCCGCGCTCGTCGCCACCGTTGCCTCCCTAGGACGTCAGGACTTCCCCCTGCACATGCGTCCCGCCATTGTGCCAGGTGACGACCGGCCGCCCGGTGAGACGCTTACCCGTATATCTATCGCCTGCTCCCGTACGCGAACCCGACCGACAGCGCGTGCCGGCCCGATCCGGCCATTCATCCGACCACGCTCACATCGTCCGCCGCGGTGCGGCTGCCGGGCACCTCCAGGGTGCACCCGGCGCCCGGCTTCGCGGCAGCCCTGGCGCGCTTTTTCGCGAGCGGTGCGGCGAGCGCGGTGAACACGACGAACAGGCCGATGGCGAAGAGGACGATCGTGGCACCGGACGGGACGTCCACGTAGTACGAGGTGGCGGTGCCCGTAAGAGTGACCGCGACACCGATCGCGACGGCCACCACGAACGTGGCGGCGAAGCTGCGGCTGATCTGCTGGGCGGCCGCGACCGGGATCACCATCAGGGCGCTGACCAGCAACAGGCCGACCACCCGCATGGCGACGGTGACGGTGACCGCGGCGGTGACCGCGACCAGGAGGTTGAGCAGGCGGACCGGCAGGCCGGTCACCCGGGCGAACCCCTCGTCCTGGCAGACCGCGAACAGCTGGCGGCGCAGCCCGATCGTGATCGCCAGCACCAGGGCGGCGAGCACATAGATCGTGGTCATGTCCGCAGGCGAGACGGTGGTGATCGAGCCGAAGAGGTATGTGCCGAGGTTGGCGTTGGAGCCGGCGTCGGAGAGGTTCATCAGCATCACACCGCCCGCCATACCGCCGTAGAACAGCATGGCCAGCGCGAGGTCGCCACGGGTCTTGCCGTACCAGCGGATCAGCTCCATGACGACGGAGCCGGCGATGGCGACCGCGGTGGCGACCCAGACCGGGCTCTGGTTGAGCAGGAAGCCGAGGCCGACACCGGTGAGGGCGACATGGCCGATGCCGTCGCCCATCAGGGCCTGGCGGCGCTGGACGAGGTAGATGCCGATGGCGGGGGCGGTGACGCCGACGATCAGCGCGGCGATCAACGCCCGCTGCATAAACGCGTAGCTGAGGATTTCCATGATGGCGCGAGCCCCCTTACTAGGTCAGCAGGCCGGTGCGGAGCGGCTCCGCCGCGGCATCGGCGTGCGGGTGGACGTGGTCGTGGCCGGGCAGGGCGTGCTGGCCCACGGCCTCCGGAGGCGGGCCGTCGTGGACCACGCAGCCGTCGCGCAGCACCACCGCGCGGTCGATCAGCGGCTCCAGCGGGCCCAGCTCGTGCAGGACGAGCAGCACGGTGGTGCCGCGGGCGACCTGCTCGCGCAGAGCGGCGGCGAGCACCTCCTGGCTGTCCAGGTCGACGCCGGCCATCGGCTCGTCCATGATCAGCAGCTCCGGTTCGCCGGCCAGCGCCCTGGCGATCAGCACGCGCTGGTGCTGTCCTCCGGAGAGGGCGTCGACGGAGTCCTTGGCGCGGTCGGCCATGCCCACCAGCTCCAGTGCGTGGTGCACCGCGGCCCGGTCGGCCTTGCGCAGGACGCCCAGCTTCGTACGGGCCAGCCGGCCGGAGGTGACGACCTCGCGGACGGTGGCGGGGACCCCGCCGGCCGCGGTGGTGCGCTGCGGCACGTAGCCGATCCGGGCCCAGTCCTTGAAGCGGCGGAACTCCGTACCGAAGAGGGACAGCGTGCCGCCGGTGAGCGGGACCTGGCCGATCAGCGACCGTACGGCGGTGGACTTCCCGGAGCCGTTGGCGCCGAGCAGTGCGACCACCTCGCCGCCGCGCACGGCGAGGTCGACACCGCGCAGTACGGGGCGGGCGCCCAACGAGGCGGTGGCGCCGCGCAGGTCGATGACCGGCTCGGGGTGCGGCTGGTTCATGGGGGCCTCCGTCATGTGCTGCGGGGTGCGCGCTTGCTGGGGGTGCGCGCGCTGTGGTGTGCCGGGTGGTGCGCCGTGCCCTGGGGACCGGCGCCCTGGGGACCGGTGCGCTCGGGAGCGGTGTCCCGGGGCGCGCTGTCCTGGGGAGCGCTGTCCTGGGGAACGGTGTCCGTCACGGGGTGCCGAGCGCCTTCCGCAGCGCGGCGAGGTTGGCGCGCTGCACGCCGAAGTAGTCCGTGCCGCGGGACTTGGCGGTGATTCCTTCGAGCGGGTCGAGGACGTCGGTCTTCAGGTGCAGATCGCCGGCCAGGGTCTTGGCGGTGGCCGGGTTGGCGATCGTCTCGAAGAAGATCGTGGAGACGTGGTGCTCGGTGGCGAGGTCGTGCAGGTCCTTGATGCGGTTGGCGCTGGGCTCGGACTCGGGGTCCAGGCCGCTGACGGCCTCCTCGGTGAGGCCGTAGCGCTCGGCGAGGTAGCCGAAGGCGGCGTGGGTGGTGATGAAGGTGTCCGAGGAGCGCTTCTGCAAGCCGTCCCGGAACTCCTTGTCCAGCCCGTTCAGCTTCTTCACCAGGGCGTCGGTGTTCTTCTGGTAGTCGGCCTTGTGGCTCGGGTCGGCCGCGGCGAGGGTCTTGTTGACCCCCCGGGCGACCTCGGCGTACCGCACCGGGTCCAGCCAGACGTGCGGATCCTTGCCGCCCTCGGCCTCCGAGTGGGAGTGGTTGTCGCCGGTGGTGTGGTGGTGGCCGTCGACCTCGGTGCCGTGCTTCTCCAGGGAGGTCAGGGCGGCGGCGTCGGCGACGTGCTGCACGCCGGACTGCTTGACCGCGTCGTCCACGGCCGGCTGTAGGCCCTTGAGGTAGACGATCGCCCCGGACTCGCCGAGCTGGGCGGTCTGCTTCGGGGTGAGCTCCAGGTCGTGCGGCTCGACGCCGGGCTTGGTGAGGTCGGTCACCTCGACGTGCTTCCCGCCGATCTGCTCGGCGAGGAATTCCATGGGGTAGAAGGACGCCGTCACCTTCAGCCTGCCGTCATCCGTGCGGCCGGTGGCCGTGGGGGAGCAGGCGGAGAGGCCCAGCAGGCCGAGCGCCGCGGCTCCGGCTACGGCCGCGGTGGAGAGGTGACGGCGTATGTTCATGACACTCATTTTCAACAAGGCTGGAAACGATTGTCAATAAAGCTGATTGTCGTGTGAGCGGCGCGACACTGGGCCGGAAGCGATCCGGGGGGCGATCCGGAGGCCGGTCCGGGGGCGATCCAGAGGCCGATCCGGAGGTCGATCGGGGGGCGATCCCCAGCCGATCCCGAGCCGATCCCAAGCCGATCCCGAGCTGATCCGGAACCGATTTGGTCCGGGGGGCACGGCCGCCGGTACCCTGAACTATTCGCCCACCCGTCTCCCGACCACCACCCCCCAGCGAGGCGTCAGGGCGCTGCCCATCCATCGTTCGTCGTCGTAATGAAGAGAGCACCGTGGCCGCCGACAAGATCGATACCATCGTCAGCCTGAGCAAGCGCCGTGGCTTCGTCTACCCCTGCAGTGAGATCTACGGTGGCTCCCGCGCTGCCTGGGACTACGGTCCGCTGGGCGTCGAGCTCAAGGAGAACATCAAGCGCCAGTGGTGGCGTGCCATGGTCACCTCGCGCGAAGACGTGGTCGGTATCGACTCGTCGGTGATCCTGGCCCCCGAGGTGTGGCAGGCGTCCGGCCACGTCGCCACCTTCACCGACCCGCTCACCGAGTGCACCTCCTGCCACAAGCGCTTCCGCGCCGACCATCTGGAGGAGGCGTACGAGGCCAAGCACGGCAAGCTCCCCGAGAACGGCCTCGCCGACGTCAACTGCCCGCACTGCGGCAACAAGGGTGGCTTCACCGAGCCCAAGCAGTTCTCCGGCCTGCTCTCCACCCACCTCGGCCCGTCCCAGGACACCGCCTCGGTCGCCTACCTGCGCCCCGAGACCGCACAGGGCATCTTCACCAACTTCGCCCAGGTGCAGCAGACGTCGCGCAAGAAGCCGCCGTTCGGCATCGCGCAGATGGGCAAGTCCTTCCGGAACGAGATCACCCCGGGCAACTTCATCTTCCGCACCCGCGAGTTCGAGCAGATGGAGATGGAGTTCTTCGTCAAGCCGGGCGAGGACGAGCAGTGGCAGGAGTACTGGATGGAGCAGCGCTGGAACTGGTACCGCGACCTCGGCATCCGCGAGGAGAACATCCGCTGGTACGAGCACCCCAAGGAGAAGCTGTCGCACTACTCCAAGCGCACGGCTGACATCGAGTACCGCTTCAACTTCGGCGGCACCGAGTTCTCCGAGCTGGAGGGCGTGGCCAACCGCACCGACTACGACCTGTCGGCGCACTCCAAGGCGTCCGGCCAGGACCTGTCGTACTTCGACCAGGAGGCCGGCGAGCGCTGGACCCCGTACGTCATCGAGCCGGCGGCCGGTGTGAACCGCGCGATGCTCGCCTTCATGCTCGACGCCTACGTCGAGGACGAGGCGCCCAACGCCAAGGGCAAGATGGAGAAGCGCACGGTCATGCAGCTCGACCCGCGCCTGGCGCCGGTCAAGGTCGCGGTGCTGCCGCTGTCGCGCAACCCGCAGCTCTCCCCGAAGGCCAAGGGCCTCGCGGCCGACCTGCGCAAGCACTGGAACATCGAGTTCGACGACGCGGGCGCCATCGGCCGCCGCTACCGCCGCCAGGACGAGATCGGCACGCCGTTCTGCGTCACCGTCGACTTCGACACCCTCGACGACAACGCGGTCACCGTGCGCGAGCGCGACACGATGAAGCAGGAGCGGGTGTCCCTGGACCAGATCCAGGCCTACCTGGGCGGGCGACTGCTGGGTTGCTGACGCGGTCGCTGACGTCGACACGCGGTCTCTGACGTTGATGGCGATGTTGATGGCGACGGTGGCGTTGATGGCGACGGCGATGCTGACGCCGCAAGACGCTGCATAGCACTGGTGCCGGGCTCCTGAGGGAGCCCGGCACTGCTGCTGTCCGGCGCTTTTCGACGGGGAATGCTGGCGGGAATACCCGTACTGCTCCTTCACGTTGTGGACCCGCAGGGGGCGCTCGTGACCCCTACGGGTTCTGTTCGGCCATGCCCTAGGTGCCCCGCCCCGGACGGTCACCTTGACCCGTACGGTCACCCTGACCCGGTCTGTCACCCTGCCCCGGGACGGTCACCCCGCCCCGGACGGGCGGCAAGCGTCGCGCACAGGGCCGCGAGGGGGAGCTCCGCGAGAACCGCCATCATGACCGCGGTGGCCAGCTCCGCGCCCGGCGCCGCGGTGGTGAGGTCGATGCAGGCGTCCGCGAAGAGGAGCACCGCCGCGGCAGCCGCCGGCGCGCGGTATCGGAGGTCGGCACGCAGCAGGCGGGTGCCGGCGGTGAGCAGGGCGACGGCCTCCAGGGCGTCGAGGGTGACCCAGGCGGTGGCCTCGGCGGGCGGCAGGGTGCCGGCGAGGTAGCCGAGCCAGGGCAGCAGGGCGAGCCCGGCACCCGTCAGTACGCGGCCCTGCCAGCGACGCGCGCGGCCGATCCGCCCAATGCCGTGGGCGCCACCGGTCGTTGCGCAACTGCCTTTGTCGACAGGGGGGTTGAAGGCGATGAGCGCCACGGCGGCGGTCCCTTTCGGTGTCACGAACCCGGCCTTCGGGCTTGTGATCAAGACTCCCGATTCCACCGGTCCCGGTCAGTAACGTCGCTGTCCGACTTGGGGTGGCACTAGCTACACCCCCCGTACGGCAACGGGCTTCATGGCAGGTCGCGACGCCCGGCACCTACGGTTGGACCATGAACATCCCGCCCCGGCTGCGGCGCGCGCTCACCCGCCTGACCCGCGATACGTCCTTCCTCGCCCTGGGGGTGCCGCTGCACCTTTTCATCGGTTCCCTGCTGTTCCTGGTCTTCGGTCTCGTGATGGACACCATCGCGGGGCGGGACAGTGACTCGCCGGTGGTCCTGGGGTTCGCGCTGCTGTTGATGGCGTGCTCCGCGCCGGCGCTGACCGCCGCCCAGCGCTGGCGCTTCCGGCGGCTGCTCGGCATCGACATCCCTCACCCGGGGTGGCAGCGGCCGCAACGGCGGTTCGGCTACCACTGCCTGGCCGGGACGCTGCTCGGCGGGCTCGAACTGCTGCTGCTGTCGCTGCTGTTGACGGGTCTGGCCGCCGCCACCGTGTACGCATGGGTATGGGCGGTTCCCCTGCAATGGCGAGCCGACCACCCCGGCTACCTCACCCAGGCCTCTCCCGTCACCCTCGCCGGCCTCGCCGCGCTCGCCGCGGTCCCGTCCCTCGCCACGGCCCTGGTACGCCTTGAGACGCACCTCGGGCCCGCCATGCTGGGGCCCGACCCGAGCGAGGACCTGGCGCGGCGGGTGATCGACCTCACCGAGAGCCGGGCCGGGGCGGTGGACGCCGCGGACGCCGAACGGCGGCGTATCGAGCGGGACCTGCACGACGGCGCCCAGCAGCGGCTGGTGTCCCTGGCGCTGAACCTGGGGTTGGCCAAGGTGACGCTGACGGATCTGCCGCCCGAGGCCCAAGAGGTGATCGACACGGCGCACCGGGAGGCGAAGGAGGCCATCGAGGAGCTCAGCAACCTCGTGCGCGGGCTGCATCCGGCCGTCCTGGACGAGCTGGGGCTGGACGCCGCACTGTCCGGGCTCGCGGCCCGGGCGCCGCTGCCCGTACGAGTGCGGGTGGATCTGCCGCAGCGGCTGACGCCGGCCGTGGAGGCGGTCGCGTATTTCGTGGTCTCCGAGGCGTTGACGAACATCGCCAAGCACGCGCGCGAGGCGACCCGGGCGGATGTGACGGTCACCCGGCTGGGCGAGATACTGCGGGTGGTGATCGCCGACGACGGTGTGGGCGGCGCCGATCCGTCCAAGGGAAGCGGCCTGAAGGGGCTGGCCCAGCGCGTGCGGTCCGTGGACGGGGAATTCCGGATGAGCAGCCCCGTGGGGGGCCCGACCATGATGAGCGTGGAGCTGCCGTGCCCGACATGAGGGGTGCCGTGCCTGGCACGAGAGGTGTCCTACCTGATGCGCGGGGTGTCGTCCCTGATACGAGGGGTGCCGTACCTGACGTGAGAGGCACTGGGCCTGACGCGAGTGCCGTACCCGGCGTGCGGCGTGCCGTGATCGCCGAGGACTCCGTGCTGTTGCGGATCGGGCTGGTCAAGCTGGTGGAGATGGCCGGCTTCGAGGTGGTGGCCGAGGCGGGCGACGCGCAGGGGCTGCTGGCCGCGGTCGAGGAGCACCGGCCGGACCTCGCCGTGGTGGACGTCAGGATGCCGCCCGGCTTCACGGACGAGGGGGTGCGCGCTGCCCTGTTGATCCGTCAGAACTGGTCGAGCACCGCGGTGTTGATGCTCTCCCAGTACGTCGAGGAACGCTATGCGGCCGAGCTGCTCGCCACCAACACCAGTGGGGTCGGCTATCTGCTCAAGCAACGGATCGCGGACGTCGAGGAGTTCATCGAGGCGCTGCGGCGGGTGGCGGGCGGCGGTACCGCGCTCGACCCGCAGGTCGTGGCCCAGCTGCTGGTACGGCGGCCGAGCGATCCGCTGGAACGACTGACCGCCCGGGAGCGGGAGGTCCTCGCTCTGATGGCCGAGGGCCGCTCCAATGCGGGGATCGCCGCCCAGCTCGTGGTCAGCGAGAGCGCGGTCGCCAAGCACATCAACAACATCCTCGCCAAGCTGGACCTGCCGAAGGCGGACGCCGACCACCGCCGGGTACTGGCGGTACTGCACTTCCTGGGTGTGGGCGGCTAGCGGATGGGCCTTGGGCCCCATGGGGGAATCGCCGCGGATCGGGGTTCAGGTCTGGAGCGTGAGAGGCGCGAGGGGCGTGAGGGGCAAGGGGCGTGAGGTGAGCGAGGGGAGTGCGGCGAGTGGAGGGAGCGAGGGGATAGGGCCGGTGGGGTCGACATGGTGTGGCCGCTCGTGACCAGCTCCGACAACCGGTCGTTCCTTGGGGCATGAAGACGATCACGGTAATCATCGCCGCCCTGGCCCTGTCCACGTTGGCCTCCGCCGCCCCAGCGCTCGCCGACGGCGGCCCCGCGCTGATGCCGAGCCTGCGGGGCAAGGACCTGGTCCCTGCCTATGCGGCCCTGAACTACGACACCGGCATTCGGCTCCGCGACGGGTTGGGCGCCCATCGCCATGTGCTGTGGCCGGCCGGCTGGAAGGTCTGCGATCAGCAGCCGGCGACCGGGACCGCCTTGGAGGGCTCGAAGATCACGCTGACGGTCGTCAAGAAAGGCGAACAGTGCCCCCACGGGTGACCCGTCGCCGGCCACCGGGTGCGCACTGCCCACCAGCGGAAACGGCGGGCAGCACAACGGGCAGGCACAAGAGGCGCGACCCGTACCCCGGAGCATCGCACTCCGGGGTACGGCGCGTGTGTCAGCGGCGGCCTCCTCCCCGGCGCACGGTGGTGCCGGTGATGTCGCCCCCGGCAAGCTGCCTGACGAGGTCGAGCCGCTTGTGGTTGTCGATGAAGATGTCCGTGCGGCAACCCTCCCCGCCGGGAAACAGCAGGCTGAAGCTGAACGACGGCGCGCATCGGATGTCCTGGTCGAAGAGCCCGTCCTCCCAGCCCTTGGCGCTGGCCGTGCCGGCTGCCGACATCATCAGCGCACCGGCCCCAAGGGCGCCCGCGACCATACGCATTGCCTTACCCACGACGGAACTTCCTTCCTGTCTGGTCCCCGGTCTCCTGCCGGGATCACCGCGACAACGAACGAGCAACCGATGGATCACGCTGGGTTACTCCGTCACGGTGGCGGCACCGAGCGACGCGCCGAAGGAGCGAATCGTCGTTGTCGGCCCGGGGCGGGGTGAGCCGATGCATGCGGAGTGGGTCCGGCCGGAGTCGTACGTCCCTTCGTTGCCTAAGCTTTCGCCGTGAACGACACCACACATGGCATACGGATCAGACCAGGTGGCCTGGCCGACGCACCGGCCATTCTGGACATGCTCGATTCCGCGGTGGCCTGGATGAACGATCGCGGCAACACCGAGCAGTGGGGCACGACGCCGTATTCGCAGAAGCCCGGCGGGGTCGCGCGGGTCGAGCGGTACACGACCGAGAACGACCCCTACATCGCGGAGTTGGACGGAACGCCCGTCGGAGCCCTGGTGTTGGACTCCGGGCCCAGCCCGCAGATGCCGATCGAGCCGGCCGAGGAACCCGAGCGGTACGTCCGGCTGCTGGTCTCCGACCGACGGTACGCCGGTCTGGGCGTCGGGGCGGCGCTGCTGGCCCATGCTGCCGAGGAGACCCGGCGGGCCGGCGTGGAGCTGCTGCGGGTCGACTGCTGGGCGGGCGGCGGGGGCGAACTGGTCGCTTTCTACGTGCGCAACGGTTTCACCCCCACCGACCGTTTCCTTTCCGAGGCCTGGCCGGGACAGGTGCTGGCCCGACGGGTCGGCTGACGAAGCGGGCAACGCGCCGGGCGGGCCGGTCGGCTTGCGTGCCCGTTCGCGTGTTCGCCCGTTCGCCCGCTGGCGGGTCGTTGTGTGTGCGCCCGGGCCGGTCAGGCGGGTTCCTTGGCGGGGCCCGGTCTCGGCCGTACAGGGGGAGAGGGGGAACTTGGTGTCGTCGGGTGCGCATCCATCGGCCCCTCTCATGCGTCTCATGAGCGAGCGGCTTTCCCATATGGGCCGCACTGCAGGGGTATTTGGAGTATTCAATTTGAAAACTGGCATCAAGGGCATTCGTCGCATCTCTGCGGTTGCCATCACCGCTGGAGCCGTCCTGACGGCTGGGGCGTTCGCCGCCCCGGCGCAGGCCGCCACGCTCCCGACGCCCACGATCACCGCCCAGGGCGGGTTCGTGATGAACAACGGCACGGGCAAGACCCTTTTCACCAAGGCTGCCGACACCCGTCGCTCCACCGGCTCCACCACCAAGATCATGACGGCTCGGGTGGTGCTCGCGCAGCCGAACCTCAACCTGGATTCCAAGGTCACGGTCCAGAAGGCGTACAGCGACTACATCGTCAACAACAACTGGGCCTCGTCGGCCCGGCTGATCGTCGGCGACAAGGTCACGGTTCGTCAGCTGCTCTACGGGCTGATGCTGCCGTCCGGCTGTGACGCCGCCTATGCGCTCGCCGACAAGTTCGGCACCGGGTCCACGCGGGACGCGCGGGTCAAGTCGTTCATCGGCAAGATGAACTCCACCGCCAAGTCCCTCGGGCTGACGAACACGCACTTCGACTCGTTCGACGGCATAGGGCGCGGCGCGAACTACTCGACACCGCGCGATCTGACCAAGCTCGCCAGCAGCGCGATGAAGTACTCCACGTTCCGTACGGTCGTGAAGACGAAGTCGACCAAGCAGAAGGTCACCACCAAGAGCGGTGGCTACCGCTACATGGAGTGGGACAACACCAACACTCTGCTGGGCAGCTACGCGGGCACCATCGGCGTCAAGACCGGTTCGGGTCCGGAGGCCAAGTACTGCCTGGTCTTCGCCGCCACCCGGAACGGCAAGACGGTCATCGGTACGGTCCTGGCGTCCTCCTCGGTCCCCAACCGCACCGCCGACGCCAAGAAGCTGATGGACTACGGCTTCAAGAAGTAGTCCGGCTGCCACCAGGCCACGGATCACAGGCCGTTGGCCGTAGGTGGTAAGGCCATAGGCCGTCGGGCAGGGGCCCGCTCGCGACCGTGCGTCGTGGGCGGGCCCTTCGCTCACGGCGCGGCGTGCGCGGCCTGATCCGCACGGCACGCCCGCGCGGATGCGGGGACGGCCCCGCGTCTGTAACCGTGCCGGCCGGCTCAGCTGCGCAGGCCGCGCAGGAGCAGGCCGCGGACGGCCTCGAAGTCGGCGGCGATCTCGGGGCGGGACCACTCGGCGGCGTAACACGGGTCGTGGAAGCGGCCGGTGGCATCGAAGACGGCACGGGCGGTGGTGGCGGGCGAGGGGGTGTGGAAGGCGCCCTCGCTGACGCCGGCCTCGATGATGCTGGTGAGTTGGGCCTCCAGATCGGTGACGTGCCGGTCGACCACGCCGCCGCTCTCCCCGATCAACGTCATATACGTGGCGAAGAGTTCGGGGTCGTCGCCAGCCTTGTGCCGCTTGGCCTCGAAGAGGGCGGTGAGCCAACGGTCCAGCCGCTCGGGAGCCGTGCCCTCCTCCGTGACGATGACCGACAGCTGCTCGCTCGTACGGTCCAGCCAGCGCTCCGTGACCGCCTCCCGCAGCGCCGCCTTCGTACGGAAGTGGCGGTAGACGCTCCCATGGCTGACGCCCAGGGCGCGCGCCACGTCCACCACCGTGGCCTTGGCCGGGCCGTAGCGGCGCAGCACCTCCTCGGTGGCTTCGAGGATGCGCTCGGGGGTCAACGTCTCGGGGGGCATGGGGCGGGCCGGCCTTTCTGGAGAGCGGGCGGGGCGGGGACGCCGGGTACCTAGGACGGTACCTGGCCGTACCCCTCGGCCGCCCGGGGCGTATGGCCAGGGCGCCGTCACCGGCGCCGTCACCGGTGTCGTAACCGGAGTGCCGCCACGGGAGCCGCCACCGGCTGCCGTGGCCGGGCTGCCGTGACCGGGGTGCCGTGGCTGGGGGCTGTGACCGGGGTGCCGTGGCCGGGTGGTCGGGTGCCGTGGGGCGTGCGGCCCGGTGGTCAGTGCTCGCTGTCCAGGTGTGCCATCTGTTCGGCCGGGTAGCGGTCGCCCGCGGCGGCGTCGGCCGGGACCGCGTGCTCGATCGCGGCCAGGTCGTCGGCGTTCAGCGTGACGTCCAGCGCGCCGAGCGCCTCGGTCAGTCGGTCCCGGCGGCGGGCGCCGACCAGCGGGACGATGTCCTTGCCGCGGGAGAGCACCCAGGCGATGGCGGTCTGGGCGACCGAGATGCCCTTCTGCTCGGCTGTCTTCCGCAGCGCTTCCACCAGGTCGAGGTTGCGCGCGAGGTTCTCGCCCTGGAAGCGCGGGCTCATCCCACGGAAGTCGTTCGCCGCGAGCTTGCGGTCACGGCTGAAGTGGCCGCTGATCAGACCGCGGGACAGCACGCCGTACGCGGTGATGCCGATGCCCAGCTCGCGGGCGGTGGGCAGGATCGCGTCCTCGATGCCGCGGGAGATGAGGGAGTACTCGATCTGTAGGTCGCTGATCGGGGCGACCGCGGCGGCCCGGCGCAGCGACTCCGCGCCCACCTCGGAGAGCCCGATGTGCCGGACATGACCGGCCTGGACGAGCTCGGCGATGGCACCGACGGTCTCCTCGATCGGGACGTCCGGGTCGATACGGGCGATCCGATAGACGTCGATGTGGTCCACGCCCAGGCGCTGGAGGGAGTAGGCGGCGAAGTTCTTCACCGCGTTCGGCCGGCCGTCGTAGCCGGTGAAGCCGCCCTCGACGGTGCGCAGGGCGCCGAACTTGACGCTGATCTGCGCCTGTTCGCGAGCCGCCGTCGGGGCGGTGCGCAGAGCCTCGTTGATCAGCAGTTCGTTGTGGCCCATGCCGTAGAAGTCGCCGGTGTCGAGCAGGGTGACGCCGGCGTCGAGGGCGGCGTGGATGGTGGCGATGGACTCGGCCCGGTCGCTGTCGCCGTAGAGGGCGGACATGCCCATGCAGCCGAGGCCGAGGGCGGAGGTCTGCGGGCCGGTGGTGCCCAAGGTGCGGGTCTGCACTGCGTGCTCCTGAAGGAGAAGGGAGGGGTGGTGGGGTGCGGGAGGGGTCCGTCGGAGTCCGGTCGGCAGCGGCGCGTCGGGGCGAACGGGGTCGGGACGAACAGGGTCGGGGTGAACAGGGTCGGGACTGGCCGCCGTGGTCGCCGGTCGGGCCCGGGCGGGCTCCTTCCGCTTCTTCACTATGGCATGACGACTGACAGATTTCAATATCTGTCAGTCGTCATGTGTTGAGTCGAGCTCCACCCTCGGTGTTATCGCAGGTCAGCGCAGTGTTCGGGGGAGGCGGAAGGCCAGTGCCGTGGTCCCCGCGACGATCGCCAGCTGGGTCAGCAGGGCGGCGAGCAGCGCATCGCGGATACCGGCGGACGGCAGCAGCGCGAGGAAGAGAGTGCCGAGGGTCGCCACGCCCAGGGCCAGGCCGGACTGCTGGGTGGTGACCATGACGCCGCCGCCCACACCGGCCTGCGCCACCGGCAGTTCGCTCAGCACGATGCGCAGCAGAACCGGCAGCACCATGCCCTGGCCGAAGCCGAGGATCGCCATGCTCGGCGCGAGGCCGGCCACCGACGTGCCCGGCCAACTCCCGTGCACGGTCAGCACCAGGGCGATCAGCCCGCTGCCCTGGATCACCGAGCCGGCGATCACCACCCGACGCCCGAAGCGGCCCACCAGCCGCGGGCCGGCCAGCGAGGTGAGGAAGAAGGCGGCGCACAGCGGCACCAGGGACAGGCCGGCCGCGAACGGCCCGTAGTGCAGGCCGGTTTGCAGGGCGACGGCCACCACGAACATGAAGCCGCCGAAGCCCACCGAGAACGGGACGATCATGGCCAGACCGCTGTTCACGGACGGGATGCGCAGCAGCGAGGGCGGCACCAGCGGCGTACGCCCGGCGCGCTCGGCCCGGCGCTCGACGAGGACGAACGCGGTGCCCACGAACGGGAAGACGGCCAGCAGGATCCAGGACCACACGGGCCAGCCGGCCGCCCGGCCCTCGGTCAGCGGCAGCAGCAGCGTGATCAGCGCGGCGGCCAGCAGCGCGGTGCCGGGACCGTCGACCCGGGTCGGGTGCGGGGAGCGGGTCTCGGGGACCGTACGGGCGGCCAGCAGCAGGGCCACGGCCGCGATCGGGACGTTCACCAGGAAGACCGCGCGCCATCCGGTGCCCGCCAGGTCGACCGAGACCAGCAGCCCGCCGAGCACCTGGCCGAGGGCGCTGGAGACGCCGGCCGTGCCGCCGTAGAGGCTGACGGCCTTGGCGCGGCGCTTGCCGGTGGTCGTGGCCTGGATGGTGGCCAGCACCTGCGGGAGCAACAGCGCGGCCGCGGCGCCCTGGGCGACCCGGGCGGCCACCAGCGTTCCGGCGCCCGGAGCGAGGCCGCAGGCCAACGAGGTCAGACCGAAGGCGGCCAGGCCCCACAGGAACAGCCGCCGACGGCCGATCATGTCACCGAGCCGGCCGCCGAGGACCAGCAGCGTGGCGTAGGCGACGCCGTAACCGGCCACCACCATCTCCAACATCGCGGGGCCCGCGTGCAGATCGTGGTCGATGGTCGGCAGGGCGACGTTGACGATGAAGAAGTCGATCATCGGGAGGGCCGCGCCCAGCAGGACGGTCAGCAGGCCGAGAGGCGTCAACAGGGCCGTGGCCGCGTGCCGTCGTGGGGCGTTGGCCGGGGCTTCCAGGGTGGTGGTCTGTACTCGGGTATCGCTCACGGAGTCGACGATCGTCGACCGCTGAGACTGGTACCAGAGTGTCCTTATCCTGGTACCAGTGCTACCTGGCAACCGGCTGCGGCCTGCGGCAGGCTGGGAACATGACCGTAGACGCGACCCTGACGCAGGTTCCCACGGGACCCGCCACCACCGCTGCCCGGCCGTCCTCCGCCCCGCGCGACGACGTCGCCCGCCGGGCGGAGCTGGCCGCCTTCCTGCGCAGCCGGCGCGAGCGGATCACGCCCGAGCAGGTCGGCCTGCCGCGCGGCGCCCGTCGGCGGACGCCTGGCCTGCGCCGCGAGGAGGTCGCGCATCTGGGGGCGATCGGGGTCACCTGGTACACCTGGCTCGAACAGGCCCGGGACATCCACGTGTCGCCGCAGGTCCTGGACGCGGTGGCGCGGGCGCTGCTGCTGGACCGCGCCGAGCGCAGCCACCTCTTCGCGTTGGCCGCGGCGGTCGACCCGATGCCGAACAAGGAGTGCACGGGCGTTCCGCGCGAGCTGCGGCAGATCCTGGAACAGCTGTCGCCGTTCCCCGCGGTCATCCAGAACAGCCGGTTCGACATCCTCGCCTACAACCGCGCGTACGGGCACCTGATGTGCGATCTCGACGCGCTGCCCGAGGAGGACCGCAACTGCATGTGGCTGGCGTTCACCAACGCCCAGTGGCGCGCGAGCGTGGTCGACCTGGACGCCACGATGCGGCTGATGGCCGCCAAGTTCCGGGCGTCGATGGCCGAGCACATAGCCGAGCCGGCCTGGAAGGCGCTGGTCGCGCGGCTGACCGAGGCATCGCCCGAATTCCGCGAGATCTGGGCGCAGCACGAGGTCGTCCGCCCGGTCAGCTCCGTCAAGGTCTTCAAGCACCCGCGGGTGGGCGTGCTCCAGCTGACCGCCACGAGCCTGTGGACGGGCCCCAACCCGGGCCCCAAGCTGCTGTCGTACACCCCCGTCGACGAGGCGTCCCACGAGCGGCTGCGGCACCTGGACGAGCTGACGGCGTTGGCTGCGGTGTAGCTGAGGTGCGGCTGCGGGGTGACGGGTGACGCGCAACGGGGCGCGGGGCCGGCGGACATCTACGACGATCCCCTACGACCGCGCTACGACCGCGCTACGACCGCGTGTCCGCTACGACCGCGCGTCCTCCCTCTGTGATCCCCGGGCCTCCTCCTCGAAGAGGGCTGCTGTGCGGGCGGCCGTCGTCCTCGCCCAGGGGCCCGTGGTCAGTGCTCCCAGCAGGAGTACGGCGGCGCCGCAGCCCGTGATGATCCACCATGCCGGGTGGCCGGCCGCGATGAACTCGTCGGCGGTCGCGGCGGCGTGTGCTCCGCCCGCCAGGACGGCGCCGATCACCGCGACGCCCAGCGACTGCCCCACCTGCCGGCTGGTGGAGGCCACGGCGGCCGCCACCCCGGCCCGGGTGCGTGGCATGCCGGACACCGCGGTGTTGGTGATCGGCGCGTTGACCAGCCCGAATCCGATGCCGAAGAGGACGTAGCCGGTGAACAGCAGGGCGTCGGTCGACTGGGCGTCGAAGGCCGCGAAGAGCAGGCCGCTCGTGCCCATCGTCGTACCGGCGAGCAGCAGCGGGAGCCGGGGGCCGCGGCTGCCGACCAGCCGCCCCGACAGCGGCGCGAAGAACAGCGTCATCCCGGCCATCGGCAGCATGTGGAGCCCGGCGTCCAGGGCGGACAGTCCGCGGACGTTCTGGAGGTAGAGGGTGTTGAGGAAGAGGAAGCCGCCGAGCGCGGCGAAGGCGCAGACCGCAATGACCGTGGCTCCGCTGAACGGTGCGCTGTGGAAGAACCGCAGGTCGATGAGGGGCTCGTCGCGGCGTCGCTCGTAGCCGATCAGCGCCGTCAGCGAGGCCACCGCCACCAACACGAACCCCAGGATCTTCGGGGACGCCGGGCCGGAGCCCGGCGCCTCGATGATCGCGTAGGTCAGCGAGCCGAGCAGTGCGATCACCAGCAGCTGGCCGACCGGATCGACCCGGCGCGGCCGGGGGGCGCGCGATTCGGGGACGTAGCGCAGGGTGAGGAAGATCGCCAGGGCGCTGATCGGGACGTTCATCCAGAAGATCGAGCGCCAGCCGATGCTCTGCACCAGCAGCCCGCCGATCACCGGCCCGGCCGCCATGCTGATGCCCACGACCCCGCCCCACACACCGATCGCGCGGGCCCGCTCCCGGGGGTCGGTGAAGGTGTTGGTGATGATCGACATGGCGACGGGGTTGAGCATCGAGCCGCCGACCGCCTGCACCATGCGGAAGACCACCAGCCACGACAGGTCGGGCGCCAGGCTGCACAGCAGCGAGCCGAGCGCGAAGACCGCCAGTCCGACCAGGAAGATCCGGCGCCGGCCCAGCCGGTCGGCCGTCGAGCCGGAGAGCATCAGCAGCGAGGCCAGCACCAGCGTGTAGGCGTCGATCGTCCACTGCATCCCGGAGACCGAGGCGTCCAGGTCGCGCTCCAGGGACGGCAGGGCGACGTTGAGGACGGTGTTGTCGAGGCTGACGATCAGCAGGCTCAGACAGCAGATCGCCAGTACCAGGAGTCGACGCCGGCGGCCGAGGTCAGGCATGGTTGAACGCTACAACGATTCCTGTTCGTCCGGTCCGGTGGGGCGCATCGCTCGGTCCGGTGAGGTGCCTCGTCCGGCCCGGCGGGGTCACTCCGTCCCGTCCGGCGAGGTCACTCCGTCCGGCCCCGGCGGGGCCACTCGCGCGGTGCGGGACAATAGGAGGTCGCAGCGGCCGGCAGCCCCGTACGGCCGCGGCCCGCCCGCCTCACCAACGGAAGTCGAAGAAAGCCGAAGGTACCCCCGCCATGACTCTGCTGGAGATCGGTCCGCACGCGGTGCAGCCGCCCGTGGTCCTCGCGCCGATGGCCGGGATCACCAATGCCCCGTTCCGGACCCTGTGCCGCGAGTTCTCGGGCGGCAAGGGCCTCTTCGTCAGCGAGATGATCACCACTCGGGCGCTGGTCGAGCGCAACGAGAAGACCATGCAGCTGATCCACTTCGACGAGACCGAGAAGCCGCGCTCGATCCAGCTCTACGGTGTCGACCCGGACACCGTCGGCAAGGCCGCCCGCATGATCGCGGAGGAGGACCTCGCCGACCACATCGACCTCAACTTCGGCTGCCCGGTCCCCAAGGTGACCCGCAAGGGCGGCGGCTCGGCGCTGCCGTACAAGCGCCCGCTGCTGCGCTCCATCCTGCGCGAGGCGGTGGCGAACGCCGGCGCCCTGCCGGTGACGATGAAGATGCGCAAGGGCATCGACGACGACCACCTCACCTACCTCGACGCGGGGCGGATCGCGGTCGAGGAGGGCGTCACGGCGATCGCCCTGCACGGGCGCACCGCGTCCCAGCACTACGGCGGCACCGCCGACTGGGACGCCATCGCCCGCCTCAAGGAGCACGTCCCGGAGATCCCGGTGCTGGGCAACGGCGACATCTGGTCGGCGGACGACGCCCGGCGGATGATGCGGGAGACCGGCTGCGACGGCGTGGTCGTGGGCCGCGGCTGCCTGGGCCGGCCGTGGCTGTTCGGCGATCTGGTCGCCGCCTTCGAGGGCACGGGGTTCCGGGACGGGGGCCGTGACGTCGCGTACGCACAGCCCACCCTCAAGGAGGTCGCGGTCGTGATGCTGCGGCACGCCACCCTGCTCGGCGAGTGGCTCGGCGACGAGGCGCGCGGCGTCATCGACTTCCGCAAGCACGTCGCCTGGTACACCAAGGGCTTCTCGATCGGCTCGGACATGCGCCGCAACCTCGCGGTCACCTCCTCCCTGGACGAGCTCGACGCCCTGCTGTCGGAGCTCGACCTCGACCAGCCGTGGCCGACCGGCGCCGACGGCCCCCGTGGCCGCACCTCGGGCCGCAACCGCGTGGTCCTCCCCGACGGGTGGCTGGACGACCCCTACGACTGCGCGGGCGTGGACGTGGACGCGGAGTTGGACACGTCGGGCGGCTGACGGCGCCGTCCCCGCCCCACCACACCGTTTCCCGGGATTTCCTGGGAGAAAGGGGAGTTGGGGCCGGGCGGCGCGAGTAACATGCGTGGCTCACGGCCACGGGGGGAGAGCAGTGACGAGCGTCGTCTTAGTGCACGGTACGGGCGTCCGGGCGCCGTCGTACGACAAGACCTTCGACCGTGTCTCCCGTGGCCTGGCCGGAGTCCGGCCCGATGTCCGTACCGTCCCCTGCTTCTGGGGTGACGCCCACGGCGCCTCGCTGGCGCTTGACGGGGCGTCACTTCCGTTGCGGGCCAAGGACCGTGGGTGGGGCGGTGAGGACGCCTGGGACGTCCCGCCGGCCGAAGACGACCCGCTGGCCGTGTGGGCCCTGTTGGAGGCGGACCCGCTGGCCGAGCTGCGCGCCTTCGCGGGGGCGGCTGCGGACGGCGAGGACGCGACCGGGTTCGTACCGGGCCGCCGGGACCCCTGGGACGAGGTCGCCGACCAGGTGCGGGAGCTGACCCTGGCGGACGGGGTTCCCGGCGGGGCGGTCGACGACGGCGAGGGGCTGCGGCAACTCGCCGCCGACCTCGCCCCGTACACCGGCGAAGCCGCCGACCGGGTCGCCGAGGAGATCTCCAACGCCCTCGGCGGCGCCCCGTTCGCCGACGGCATCGAGCCCGTGGCGGCCCGCGCCGTGCTGGCCCTCGCCCTGCGGCTGGCCGAGTCCGCGGAAGCCGCCGACGAACCCCTCCCGGTGGACGGCGCCGACCGCGACGCCCTCGTACGGCTGCTGACCGAGCGGCTCGGGGGCGGTGACCGCGGCGTCGCACAGGCCGCGAAGTGGACAGGTGCCCGGCTGCTCACGCCGGTTCTGTGGCCGCTGTCCTCCGCCGCGCGGTGGCAGCGCGGCCGGCTCACCGGCGCGATCGTCCCGGCCGGCGGCGACATCCTGCGCTACCAGGCGCGCGGCGAGGGGCTGCGCACCGCGATCGCCGAGGCGGTGCGCGGTGCGGCAGCGGCCGCCCCCGGCCCGGTCGTCCTGCTCGCCCACAGCCTCGGGGGCATCGCCTGCGTCGACCTGTTCGCCGACGGGAGCGCCGGCCCGCCTCCGGGCGTGGACCTCCTGGTGACGGTCGGCTCGCAGGCACCGTTCCTCTACGAGCTGGACGCGCTCGGCTCGTTGCGCCGGGGCGAACCGCTGCCGGCCGCCTTCCCCCGCTGGATCAACGTCTACGACGAGCGGGACCTGCTCGCCTTCGTCGGCGAGCGGACCTTCCCGGGCCGGGTCGCCGACGTCCGGGTCGACACCCGCCAGCCCTTCCCGCGCTCCCACAGCGCCTACTTCGCCCACCGTGGGCTCTACGACCTGCTCGCCGCGGAGCTGCCGCGGTGACGTCGGAGCAGCACGACTGGCGGCGTACCCATGCCGTGCTGGTGGCCGTCGAGGCGTACCAGGACGAGAGCTGGGACCTGGACGGACCGGTCACCGACGCGCTGGGGATGATGGGCTGGCTGATCAGACAGGGCGTCCCGGCGGACAACATCCACCTCCTGGCGTCCCCCCTGGAGCGGAACAAGGGCGTCCTGGCCGCGCAGGAACCCCCGTCCAGCCGCCCCGCCGACCGGGCCACCGTCCGCAAGGTCTTCCGGGACGAACTGCGCCGCCTGGACGGCGAATGGCTGTGGATCTACTGGGCCGGACACGGCGTACAGGCGCAGGGCGACCGCTGGAGCCTGCTCTATCCCGAAACCCGCGAGACGGACCTCGTCGGCCTCGACGCGGACAACCTGATCCACCTGCTGCGCACCGACCGGCTGCCGTCGCGCGGGGTGGACCGGGTCACCGTCGTCATCGACGCCTGCCGCACCGCCCTGTCCACCCGGCAGCAGACGATGGCGTCGCCACCGGACCGCCTCCACGAGGCGCCGCAGACCCACCACGACCGCCGGATCTTCATGATGCGCGCCTCCCGCCCCGGGGGCGCGGCCAAGGAGCTGGGCGGGTCGGGGCAGTTCACCTCGGTACTGCTCGGCCAGTTGGCGGCGGCCGGCCGCGGGGGCGCGATGGTGGACCTCGACCGGGTCTGGGACGGGGTCAGGGGGGAGTTCGAGCGGCTGCGCGCCGACGGCCGCACCCGGCAGTTCCCGACCCTCTACGTCAACGACTGGAACGACCAGGAGACCGAGTTCACCCTCGCCCCGCTCCAGGACCCCCGGCACAAACGGGCCCGGCAGCAGCTCGTCCTGGAGGTCAACCGGCTGCTCACCACGGCCGTGGGCGTGGCCGAGGGCGTCGCCGTCCGGCTGTGCGGGGAGCTCGCCGCCGAACCGCCCGCCACGACCTCGCCGTCCGCCGCGGAACTGGTCGACTGGGCGCTCGGCGACCCGCACGGCGTCGCCACCCTGCTGGACGCCCTCGGCGAACGGACACCGGGCGAGCCGGCGCGACCCGAGGCCCAGGACGCCTGCCGCATCCTCCAGAGCGGGCAGTGGCTCACCCGCACCGAGCACACGGCGCTCGTCGACCTGCTCGACCGGCTCGACCCCGAGGATCTGAGCGCCTTCGCCGCGGCGGCGCACGAGGAGATCCCCGGCGTGCACCTCCCGGCGATCGCCCCCGCACCGCTGGCCGGGACGCTCGAAGGGCTGCTGTGCGTACCCCACCGTCTCCCGCAACTCCTGCGCGTCGTCGAGCGGTTCGCGGCCCGCCGCCCCGGCGCGCCTTCGGTGGCCGGCCTGCGGGACTGGGCGCTCGGCTGCGCCACCCGGCTAGGCCTCCAGGCCGCCCTGCTGGACCGGCGGGCCGACGCCGAGGAGCGCGCGGCGGCCGCCCCGGCAACCGCCCCGGCCGGTGCCGACGACCGCATCCAGATCCGCCTCCGCCCGCCGGACGGCCCGGGACAGCGGCGCAGCTACGAGGTCTGGTCGCGGCGCGGCGCGGACGTCGAGGCGCTGGCCAAGGCCGACACCCCGGCGTCGCCCGAGGAGATCCAGCGCCATCTGGACGCCCTGCTGGGCCTGCACGCCCGCACCCAGGAGACGCTGGTGGAGTTCTTCCTGGCCCCCACCGACCTGGAGCTGGACGTCCACCGCTGGCAGCGCGGCGCGTCCGGCCCGGTGGAGCGGTCCCTGGGCACCGACTTCCCGGTCGTCGTGCGCTGCACCGAACTCCGCGGCGACCAGCCGCACCTGTGGAGGCGCCGGTGGGACCAGGTGGGCGTGGCGAGCACCGAGGACCTGCACTGGCTCCCCGACGACCTGGAGAAGAGCAAGCAGGTCTACGGCGCGTTGCAGTCCCGGGCGGACGCCCCCGGCGTGGTGATGACCACGCCGCGGCGGTCCCGCTCGGAGGTGTTCACCGCCTGCCTGTTCGGCGGAGTGCCCGTGCTGGTCTGGCACAGCGATGCCGAACTGGCTGCGGCGAAAGTGGAGTTGGAGTCCCTGCTCGGCCGGGAGCGGCTCCCTTCCCTGCCGCACCACCTGCGTAAACTCCGCTCGGCGAGCGACGCCGACGACCGCCATCCGGGCCGGAACCTGGCCCTGCTGTGGGACGACCCGTGTCGGCCGCTCCCGGACCAACTCAACCTGTCGGCACCCTGAGGAGAGCGAGACATGGCACAGGACTGGCGGCTCTTCCACGGCGGCGCCGCCGAGCCCCACGACGTGGAGTGGCCCACGGCGCCGCCGTGGCGTCGCTTCGGGGCCGGCGCCCGGAACCGGGACGGCGCACAGCCGTCGTACGTCATCGCCCCGGAGGACCGGGACGTCGTCAACACCGCGCTGCACCTGCACCGCCCGCTGCTGGTCACCGGTCGGCCCGGTACCGGGAAGTCGACGCTCGCCCACGCCGTCGCCCGCGAGCTGCGCCTCGGCCCGGTGCTCCACTGGCCGGTCAACAGCCGCTCCACACTGGCCGACGGGCTCTACCGCTACGACGCGGTGGGGCGGCTGCGGGACGCCTCCCTGCACGGCCGGGACGCCTCCCTGCACGGCCGGGAGGGCGACGGGGCGGCACCGGCGTCCGAGCCGGACATCGGTGACTACCTGCGGCTCGGTCCGCTGGGCAGTGCCCTGCTGCCCGGCCCCAAGCCCCGGGTGCTGCTCATCGACGAGCTGGACAAGGGCGACGTCGATCTGCCCAACGACCTGCTGACCGTCTTCGAGGACGGCGCGTTCGAGATCCCCGAACTGGCCCGGCTCAAGCAGCCGGACGTCGAGGTGCGGGCCACCGGCACCGAGGAGAAGGTGCGGATCAGCGGCGGCCAGGTGGGCTGCGACGTCTTCCCCGTCGTCGTCATCACCAGCAACGGCGAACGCGACTTCCCGCCCGCCTTCCTGCGGCGCTGCGTCCGCCTCGACCTGCGGCAGCCGGACGAGCAGCAGCTCACCGAGATCGTCCGGATGCACCTCGGCCCCGAGGTCGGGGCGCAGGCACAGGAGTTGATCGCCGCCTTCCTCGACCTGAGGGATTCGCAGGAGCGCGAACTCGCCACCGATCAGCTGCTCAACGCCGTCCACCTGCGGTCCTCCGGGGTGCGGATGGACTTCGACACCCTGCGTGAGACGGTCCTGCGGTCCCTGGACGAAGCAGACTTCTGATGTTCCAGCGGCTGTGCACCCTGCTTGAGGACGCCGGGGCGGACCTGTCCGCCGAGGAGCTGCGCGACGTCCTGTGGCTCGCCGTCACCACGGCGCCCGCCCACCGGGACGGCGCCCGCGACACCGACCGGTCCACCGCGACCGCGCCGGCCGACGGCGCCACGGCCGACGGCGGGCCCGCCGAACGGGTGGGAGTCCGGTCGTCCGGGCCGCGCGAGGGCGGCGCGGAGGTTCCCGAACCGGCCGCGCCCGCCGGGCTGTTCGCCCCCGGCGGCCCCCGGCCCCGGGCGGCCCGACCGGCCCGGGCGGTCGGAGTACGCGGGGTGCCGGCCCTGCCCGCGGCCCGCGGGCTGTCCCGGGCGCTGCGGCCGCTGCGGCAGAGCGTGCCCTCCCGCCGCGCCTTCACCCTCGACGAGGCGGCCACCGCCGACTGGATCGCGGACACCGGTCTGCCGGACGCCGTACTGCGCCCGGAACGGGAGCGCTGGCTGAGCGTCGCCCTGGTCGTCGACGACGGCCCGTCGATGGTGCTGTGGCAACGGCTCGCCGCCGAGGTGCGGGCGATGCTGGAGCGGCAGGGCGCCTTCCTCGACGTGCGGACCTACGGTCTGGACAGCGCCGCCGTCCGCGAACCGGTGGTCACGGCGCGGCCGTACGCGGCCACCGCCCCGCGCCGCGGCACCGGGCACCTGACGGACACCTCCGGCCGCACGGCGGTGCTGGTCCTCTCGGACGGCGTCGGTCCGGGCTGGCGCAGCGGCGCGATCCCCCGTGCCCTGCGCGACTGGGCGCGGTACTCGCCGGTCGCGGTGATCCAGCCGCTGCCCCCGCGCATGTGGCCGCAGCAGGGGATGCCCACCCAGCGGCTGGTCGTCTCCGCGGACCGCCCGGGCGCTCCCGGGCGCGCGCTGTCCGTACGGCACCCGGTGCTGCCGCCGGACATCGTGTCGTACACGGGGACGGTGGTCCCGGTGCTGGACCTTTCGCCGGCGCAGGTCGGGGCCTGGGCCGACCTCACGGCGACGGGCCGCGGCAGCGCCCAGCTGTCGGTGCTGCTGCTGCCGGAGGACGAACGGCACCCGCCCGCTTCCCCGGCCGCGCCGCAGGACGCCTGCGCGCCGCCGGATGCCTCCGCATCGCCGGCCGCCCCCGCCGCGCCCACGCCGGAGGAGCGGCTCAGGCGCTTCCGCGCGGCCGCCTCGCCCGAAAGCCAGCGGCTGGCCGGCGCACTCGCCGCGGTCAGTCCGCTGACGCTCCCCGTGATGCGGCTGATCCACCAGGCGGCCAGCGATGGATCCGAGCGCTACCACCCGGCGCAGCTCGCCGAGGTCTTCCTCGGCGGGCTGTTGCGCCGGCGGGACCCGGACGTCCGGCAGCCGTCCGACGCCGTCGAGTACGCGTTCCGGCCCGGCGTCGCCGATCTGCTGCTGGACGCCGTACAGACCTCGACCGCCCTGGACACGGCGGCGCAGGTCACCCGGTTCCTGCTGCGCCGACGCGGCGGTGGCCCGGAGTTCCGGGCCCGGCTCTCGGGGGAGGGCGGCGGGGACTCGGCGGTCGCCGAACAGGCCCGCCCGTTCGCCGCCGCCTCGCCGGAGCTGCTGCTGCGGCTGGGCCTGCTCGCGGACTCCCCGGCCCGCGACGACGACGGGCCGGGCGGCCCGCACCCCGAGCCGCACCCGAAGACCGCCACCCGCAACCCGCACCGCTACCCTCCGCGCTCCTACGCGTCCGAGCGGGTCCAACCGCCGCTGATCGCCGTGGTGCGGAGGATCGCCGAGGACGAGGCGCTGCCGCAGTCGGTCCGGCTGTACCTCGACCCGCTGCTCGCCGAGGCGGACCAGCGGTCGGACGGCGTCGGATGGGAGGGCGTGACGCGTCTGACCGGGCTGGCGTCCGAGCTGGTGAACGCCGGATGGCACGGCTACGCGGACTGGCTGTGCGACGCAGTGCGCGCACAGCTGCCGGACCTCGCGGCCGCCGACGACCTCGAATCCCGCAACCTCCGCGGCCACTTGGCGCTGGCCCTGAACGTCCTGGGGGAGCATGACGAGGCGGAGGAGCACCTGCGGTCCGTGGTCGCGATCTCGGGCCGGGTGCACGGCGAGGAGCACGACTTCACCCTCTTCGCGCGCTCCTACCTCGTCTCTCTCCTCCAGTTCGCCGGTCGCCGGGACGCCGCGGAGGAGGAGTGCCGCAGCCTGATCGCCAGCTACGAACGGCGTGCGGACAGCCAGGACGACCACACCGCGGAGAACGTCGCGGAGGTGCGGATGCGCCTCGGTCTGCTCCTGAACGGTACCCAGCGCCACGAGGAAGCCCTGGCCGAGTTCCGCGCCGTGGTGGCGGTGCGTGGCGACGTGCTGGGGCCGTCCCACACCCAAACCGTCCTCGGCAGGGCGTGGCTGGCCGCCGCGCTGCAACGGCTCCGGCGCTACGAGGAGGCCGAGGCCGAGGCCCGGACGGCGCTGGCGGACGCCCGGGCGGCCCGGCCGGAGGTCGAGTCCGCCGTGCTGCCGGCTCTGTACCGGCTGGCCGACATCCTCCTTGCCCAGGACCGGCGTGCGGAGGCCTACGCCCTGGTGGGCGACCTGCCCGCCACCGTGGCGGCCAAGCTGGGCGTGAGGCACTGGCGGACGCTGGAGGCGCGCCGGGAGCGCGTCGCCGTGCTGCGCCGGCTGCGCCGGTACGAGGAGGCCGAGGCCGAGGCCGTGCAACTGGTGGACAGCACCGCCGCGGCCCTGGGCGAGCGGCACGTCAACTACTTCTCCGCCCGGCGCCTGCGGGCCATGGCGGTGCGGGACCGGCGTGTGCCGGAGGAGGCCGAGGCGGCCTTCCGCGAACTGCTCGACGACCAGGTACGGGTCCTCGGCCGGGACCACGACAGTACGCTCCTCACCCTCCACGAACTCGCCCTCACCCTCGAACAACCCGGCCGCTGGGAGGAGTCGCTGGCCCTCTACACCGAGGTGCTGGAGCAGCGCACCGACAAGGCACAGCAGGACCGGTCGGGCACCCTCATCACCCGGTACAACCGGGTGACCGTGCTGATGGAGCTCGGGCGCGACGAGGAGGCCGAGACCGAGTGCCGGGCGACGCTCGCGGCCCAGCTGCGGCTCCTCGGCCCCGACCATCCTGAGACCTTGAGCACCCGCAAGAGGCTGGGCGACGTGCTGCGCGACCGGCAGCGCCACGAGGAGGCGGAGCGCGAGTTCCGCAGCGTGATCGAGGGCCGCAGCCGGGTCCTCGGCCCGGAGGACCGGCAGACGCTGGCGGTCCGGCACAGCCTGGGCTACCTGCTGGCCGCGATGGGCCGGTTCGCCGAGGCCGAGGTGGAGAACCGGGCGACGCTGGCGGCGCGACGGCGGGTCCTCGGCCCCGAGAACGCCGCCACGCTGTGGACCCACCACAACCTTGGCAAGGCCCTGCACGGCCTCGGCCGGCTCGACGAGGCGGCGGCGGAATGGCGCGCCCTGCTGGAGGTCGGCGAGCGTGCCCTGGGGGAGGACCACCGGTGCACCCGGGACACCCGGAAACTCCTGACCGAGCTCCTGACCGAGATCCAGGGAGAGGGAGAGGGAGAGGGAGAGGGAGAAGGACAGGGCGAGGGCGAGGGTGACGACTCCGACGGCTGAGGGCGCCGGCCTGGTCGAGGACGAGGACACCCGGATGCCGCTCCGCAGTGCGGTGCCGCCGGGCATCGAGTGACCCGACCGGGGTGCGGCCGGGGCGTGTCGAGGGACGGATACCGGCCGGCCCCGAGCGCCCCCGTTACCGTTTGAACCCGTACGGGCGGGCGTCCCTGCGGGCCGTGCGTCCACGGAACACGGGTCAGGGAGAGTTGTGGTGAGCGGACGCCGTTCCATCGAGGACACGGAGAAGGCGGTACAGGCCAAGCTCGGTGACCTGCCGGTCCGATATGAGCAGATGACGGCGGTGGCGCACACCTACCGCGCCGCGGCCGCCGTGCGGCAGCACCTGGAGAACTCCGTGCTGCGCGGCGCCGAGCTGACCTGGACGTCGTTCGTCGTGCTGTGGGTGGTGTGGATCTGGGGAGAGCAGGAGACCCGCCGGGTCGCCGAGGAGGCCGGCATCTCCAAGGGCACGCTCACCGGCGTCGTCCGTACCCTCCAGGGCCGAGGTCTGCTGGAGCGCAAGGGGCACCCCACCGACGGCCGGCTCGCCCTGCTCTCGCTCACCCCGGAGGGCGAGCGGCTGATGGTCGGGCTCTTTCCGGAGTTCAACGCCGAAGAGGCCTTCGTCACCGCGGCGTTGAGCGACGACGAGGCGCTCGACCTGGCGGAGCTGCTGCGCCGGATCGTGGTGCAGGTCGAGACCCATGGTGAACAGCGGCGGCTGGAGCTGTTGGACGGCCATGACCCGCGGCCCAGGAGGAGCGGCCGTCGGGCGAAGCACGAGGGGGCGTCCACGCCCTGACGACGAGGGGCGGGGCGCGGTCTCGGAGGCGGTGCGGAACGCCGTCGTGGCTCCCCGCCATGGTGCGGAACGTCGTCGTGCGCCGCCGCCATGGTGCGGAACGTCGTCGTGCCTCCTCGCCATGGTGCGGAAACGTCGTCGTGCGTCCCCTCCGCGGTGCGCTGGTGCGACGCAGGTCACATCCGCGCATGTCACAGTGCGCCGACGTGTTCCGTCCAAGAGGCGTAACCAGCAACAGCGAACGACACGGGAGCGCACCATGCATGCTCGCTTGAACCTCTTCGAGAACCAGGTCGCAGCCAAGTTCGGCAGGCACCTCGTCGCGGCGAGCAAGGTGCTCGCGGATTCGACGCTGCCGGCCGCGACGCAGGAACTGGTGAAGCTCAGGGCCAGCCAGATCAACGGCTGCGGTTTCTGCGTCGACATGCACACGAAGGACGCCGCGCACGCCGGGGAGACCTCGACCCGCCTGAACCTGGTCGCGGCCTGGCGGGAGGCCACGGTGTTCACCGACGCCGAGCGCGCCGCCCTGGAACTGGCGGAGCAGGGCACCCGCATCGCGGACGCGGCCGGCGGGGTCACGGACGAGGCCTGGGCGAATGCCGCCAAGCACTACGACGAGGACCAGCTCGCGGCCCTGGTGTCCGTCATCGCCCTGATCAACGCCTTCAACCGCGGGAACGTCATGATCCAGCAGCCCGCCGGCGACTACCAGCCCGGCCAGTTCGGATAACGAGGCATCGCCGGCCGGTGCCGCCGGCGCCCTCGGACACCACCGGCAGCGCACGCCCCGGGCACCACCAGCCGCCGCCCGGGGCGCAGACTTGAGTCTCCCGCAGGGGGAGACACGAAGGTGGGGGCATGGACGGCGGCACCCTTTACTCGATCGGTGAACTGGCCCGGCGCACCGGTCTGACGGTCAAGACGATCCGGTTCTACTCGGACCGCGGCATCGTGACGCCGGCCGACCGCACCCCCGCCGGATACCGCCGTTACGGCCCGGATGCCGTTGCCCGTCTGGCCCTCGTGCGGACGCTGCGCGAGCTCGGCCTCGGCCTCGACGCGATCCGGCGGGTCACGGATCAGCAGCTCACGCTCGGCGAAGTCGCCGCGGAGCATGCCGCCGCCCTGAACGTACAGATCGGCATCCTGCGTCTGCGGCGAGCGGTGCTGATCACCGCGGCCGGGCGCGAGCCCACCATTGAGGAGATGGAACGCATGCATCGGTTGGCCACCTTGTCCGAAGCCGAGAGGCGCCGCTTGATCGAGGACTTCCTCGACGTCGTCTTCGAGGGACGCCACGGCGACTTCGACCATGCCGCGGCCCGGCGTTCCCTGACCCCCGAACTGCCCCACAGCCCCACTGAGGAACAGGTCGCAGCCTGGGTGCAGCTGGCGGAGCTGTCCCTGGACCCGGACTTCCGCGCCGGTGTGCGGAGCATGGTCGACGACCATGTGGCCGATCGGCCCGACGGAGCCACCGTGCCGCCGCGCCCGGACGTGGTGGCCGTCACCCGCGAACTCGTGGGAGCGGCCGTGGCCTCCGGCACCAGCCCCGACTCGCCGCAGGCCGATCCCGTTGTCGCGACGCTCACCGCAGGGTGTGCGCTCGCGGTCGGCCGCCCCGACGACGGCGAACTGCACGACTGGCTGTCGCACCGCCTGGAGGCCGCGAACGATCCCCGCTGGGACCGGTACGTCGGCCTGCTCGCCGTGATCAACGGCTGGCCGGCCCCGGAACCCCTGGCGCCGGTGATCGACTGGTCCGTCACGGCCCTGAGGACGCGGACGGCCCGATGACGCAACTGGGTCCGGGACCGGCAACGGGGACGGGAGGCGGAGGACCGCTTCGCGTTCGCCGTCGTGGAGCCCGAAGCCGAGGCGGGCACCGCGGAAGCGGGCCATGACCCGGCGGACAGACCCTAGTCCGTCCGCGGGCCCGCCCCGTCGGCCACCAGTCCGGCTGCGCCGATCTCCCGGTAGCGGTCGAGGAGTTCGCCGATGGTCCGGGCCGCGTAATCATCGGCGGGGGTGTAGACCCACATCTTGGCGTCGGGGACGGTGGTGGTGGTGAAGCCGGTGGCGGTGATCGTGACCGTACGGCCGTCGACCGTGCGGAATCCCTTGCGGTGGGTGGCCGGAGCGGACACCTCGTGCCGGGCCCACATGTCCGCGAAGACCGGACTGGCGTCGGAGAGCCGACGGATATACGCACGCCAGCGCGGGTCGTTCAATCGCCGTCCGAATTCGGCCCGCAAATGACCGACCATGAAAGACACCTCGCGTTCCCAGTCGACCAGCGGTTGGCTCTCCTCGTCCGCGGTGAAGAGCCGCCACAGCACGTTCCGGTCCGCCGGCGGGAGCAGCACCATACGGGGATCGAGCGCCGCATAGGCGTCATTGAATACGAGGACGTCGTAGTCCGCGGTCACCACGCTCGCCGGTAGCGGACTGAGCGAATCCAGAATGGTCTTCAGGGCCGCCGCCTCGGGCGGCAGCGACTCCCGTGCCGGGGCGCAGGACAGGGCGCCGGGGACGTCGGCGAGCCGGTGCAAGTGCTCGCGCTCGGCCGGATCGAGCAGCAGGGCGCGCGCGATGGCGTCGAGCACCTGCACGCTCGGGTTGATCGCCCGGCCCTGTTCGAGCCAGGTGTACCAGGCCACGCCGACCCCGGCGCGCTGGGCGACCTCCTCGCGGCGCAGCCCCGGGGTGCGCCGCCGCGGACCACCGGGCAGGCCGACGTCCTCCGGTGCGATGCGCTCCCGGCGGAGCCGCAGGAACCTGGCGAGTTCACCGCGCCGGGAGGCCGCGGCGGTGGTGGGGCGGGTGGTGAGGGCGGACACCGCACCATCATGCGGGACGCCGTGACCGCCTGCCAGATACCACCGGTACCAGGATCACCGGATCTCTGGTACCCGAATGGCGACGCCTTGATCATCGCTGTCATGAGCGAGTCGACCTCTCAGCGGGAAACGCACGCCACCGCACCCGGAAAAGGCACCCCCGGACAAGCCCCCAGGCAAATCCCCGGGCAATCTCCCAGACAATCCCCCGGACAAGCTCCCGAACAATCTCCCAGGCAATCCCCCGGGCGAAATCGACCGCCCCACAACGGGATTCTCCTCGTCATCCTCGGCGCGGTCTTCATGGCACTGCTCGACGCCACCGTCGTGAATGTCGCCACCCCGACGATCCGGACCGACCTGAACACCACCGGTTCCGCGCTCCAACTGATCGTCTCCGGCTACACGATCTCCTACGCCGCGCTCTTGATCACGGGCGCCCGGCTCGGTGCCCGCCATGGATTCCGCACCGTCTTCCTGCTCGGTCTCGCCCTCTTCACCCTGGCCTCGTTCGGCTGCGGCCTGGCACCCGGTGCGGGCACGCTGATCGGTGCGCGGGTGGTGCAGGGGCTCGGCGCGGGGCTGATGGTCCCGCAGGTCTACAGCCTGATCCAGCTCACCTTCGAAGGGCGGGCCAGGGCCCGTGCGTTGAGCCTGTACGCGACGGTGATCGCGGTCGCCGTGGTGGTCGGCCAGGTCGCCGGCGGGCTGCTGGTCAGCGCCGACCTCCTCGGCACCGGCTGGCGTCCGGTCTTCCTGATCAACGTGCCGGTGGGGCTGGCGCTGCTCGCGGCCGCGGTCCGGCTGCTGCCCCGCGAGGCGCCCCGGGTGGCCAAGGGCCTGGACCTGCCCGGCCTGGCCACGCTGACCGCCGCGCTGCTGCTGCTCGTGGTGCCGCTGGTCCTGGGCCATGAACGGCACTGGCCGCGGTGGACGGTGCTCTGCCTGGCCGCGGCGGCCCCGATGTTCGCGGTCTTCGTCCTCGTCGAGCGGGCGGTCGCGCGCCGTGGCGGAGCGCCGCTCGTCCCCGGCCGGGTGCTGCGCTCGCCGGACCTGGTGTGCGGGGCCGCCGCCCTCTTCTTCGTCATGGCCGGGTACGCCGGCTTCCTCTTCTCCTTCTCCCAGCACCTCCAGGCGGGGCTCGGCGAGTCCGCCACCCGCGCCGGGCTGACCTTCGCGCCGCTCGCCCTCGGCGTCGCCACCGGCAGCCTCACCTGGCAGAAGCTGCCCGCCCGTTGGCAGCTGTGGATGATCGTCGCGGCCTGCACCCTCGCCGCGGCCGGGTACCTCGGACTCGGTCTCACCCTGCGCACGGGCGGCCAGGGCGGTCTCCTCCTGCCGGTGCTGCAACTGGTGTGGGGCCTCGGCCTCGGGTACACCACCAGCCCGCTGCTGACCCTCGCACTGTCCGGAATCGCCCCGGCGGACGCCCCGGACGCCAGCGGGGTGGCCACCACCGTTCCGCAGATCGCCCAGGTGGTCGGCGTCGCCGCGTACGGCAGCGTCTTCCTCTCGCTCGCCGGCGACACCGGGGCCGCCGGAGCGCAGACCGCGGCCGTGTCGGGCGAGGCCCTGCACACCACCGCGCTGCCGGTTGCCGCCGGCACGCTGCTCGGTGCGCTGGCGATCGTCCCGCTGCTGCGCCGGCGTGGTGCCGGGGCTCTCGCGGCCACGGCCCGCAACGCCGCCGGTGAAGCCTGAGCCCACACGGTTCCTTACGACGTCCGGACGAACGGCTTGTGGTGACGGCCGAGCGGTATACGAACCCGGACGTGGCGGCGGAGTTCCTGCCGGCCGAGAACTATGGCCTGATCCTGACACTCGGCGCCCCCGGAGGTCCTGCGGCCCCGGTTCGAGCACGGCGGAGCGGCGATCGCGGCCGAGGTGGGCGCCGACCCCGTGCAGCGGGTGGCCGAATTGCGCGCAGAACTGCCGGTTGTTCGGGCGCGGGCGTATGAGTTGGCCGATGCATTCCTTGATCGGGTAGCGAGCGGCGGGTCCAAATGATGGGACCACGGCACACATGAGCGCGTGATTCTCGCCACCCCTGATAGGGGGTGCGCTCAGATGAGCGAGTTGCGCCGGGCTCCACCTCTCCAAGAGGTGGCACCCGGTGCCACCCTTCATCTGTTCGAGTGATCAATGAATCCATCACGCTGAGTAGCTATTCTCTTCACTCCGACTGCGTAACGGAGTGATGCATTCAGGTAATGAACTCTCCTCTGAGTGTGTGATCACTTTCGATCTGCTGGCGGACGCCTGGTTACGCACGCATGTCGACCGAGTGGACGTACCCATACGCCTTCGATCTGGGTATGTTCCTCGCCGTCAGGGCAGCCCGTCGGCGAGGAGTCAGTGCCGTGTCGGAAACACAAGATCCCCACGTAACCCAGCCTTCGTCCGCGAAGTTCGTCTACGACTTCACCGAGGGCAACAAAGACCTGAAGGACCTCCTGGGCGGCAAGGGTGCAAACCTCGCCGAGATGACCAACCTGGGACTTCCCGTCCCTCCGGGCTTCACGATCACCACCGAAGCCTGCAAGGTCTACCTGGAGAGCGGCGCCGAGCCTGCGGCACTCCGTGCCGAGGTCACCGAGCACCTCAACGCCCTTGAGCAGAAGATGGGCAAGAAGCTCGGTCAGGCCGATGACCCGCTGCTCGTATCGGTGCGTTCCGGTGCAAAGTTCTCCATGCCCGGCATGATGGACACCGTCCTCAACATCGGCCTCTCCGATGCGTCGGTTTCCGGCCTCGCCGCGCAGGCCGGCGATGAGCGGTTCGCCTGGGACTCCTACCGCCGCCTCATCCAGATGTTCGGCAAGACCGTGCTGGGCGTCGACGGCGAGCTCTTCGAGGACGCGCTGGAGGAGGCCAAGCGGGCCAAGGGCGTCCGCGTCGACGTCGACCTGGACGCCGAGGACCTCAAGGGCCTGGTTGCGCACTTCAAGGACGTCGTCGCCAAGGAGACCGGCCGCGACTTCCCGCAGGACCCGCGCGAGCAGATGGACCTCGCCGTGCGCGCGGTCTTCGACTCGTGGAACACCGACCGGGCCAAGCTGTACCGCCGTCAGGAGCGCATCCCCGGCGACCTCGGCACGGCCGTCAACGTCTGCTCCATGGTCTTCGGCAACCTCGGCCCCGACTCCGGCACCGGCGTCGCCTTCACCCGCGACCCCGCCAGCGGCCACCAGGGCGTCTACGGCGACTACCTCCAGAACGCGCAGGGCGAGGACGTCGTCGCCGGTATCCGCAACACGGTCCCGCTCGCGGACCTGGAGCAGATCGACAAGGCGTCGTACGACCAGCTGATGCAGATCATGGAGACGCTCGAAACGCACTACAAGGACCTGTGCGACATCGAGTTCACCATCGAGCGCGGCAAGCTGTGGATGCTCCAGACCCGGGTCGGCAAGCGCACCGCCGGTGCCGCCTTCCGGATCGCCACCCAGCTCGTCGACCAGGGCCTGATCGACGAGGCCGAGGCCCTCCAGCGGGTCAACGGCGCGCAGCTGGCCCAGCTGATGTTCCCCCGCTTCGACCTGAGCGCGAAGTCCGACCTGATCGGCCGCGGTATCGCCGCCTCCCCGGGCGCGGCGGTCGGCAAGGCCGTCTTCGACTCGTACACCGCCGTCAAGTGGTCGCGCTCCGGCGAGAAGGTCATCCTGATCCGCCGGGAGACCAACCCCGACGACCTCAACGGCATGATCGCTGCCGAGGGCATCCTCACCTCCCGCGGCGGCAAGACCTCGCACGCCGCCGTCGTCGCCCGCGGCATGGGCAAGACCTGTGTCTGCGGCGCCGAGGAGCTGGAGGTCGACACCAAGTCCCGCCGGATGACGACCAGCGACGGCATCGTCATCGAGGAGGGCGACGTCGTCTCCATCGACGGCTCCACCGGCAAGGTCTACGCCGGCGAGGTGCCGGTCGTGCCGTCCCCGGTCGTGGAGTACTTCGAGGGCCGGATGCATGCCGGCGCCGACGACGCGGACGAGCTGGTCCAGGCCGTCCACCGGATCATGGCGTACGCGGACCGGGTGCGCCGGCTGCGCGTCCGGGCCAACGCCGACAACGCCGAGGACGCCGCCCGCGCCCGCCGGTTCGGCGCCCAGGGCATCGGCCTGTGCCGCACCGAGCACATGTTCCTCGGTGAGCGTCGCGAGATGGTCGAGCGCCTCATCCTGGCCGACACCGACGCCGACCGGGAGGCCGCGCTCACCGAGCTGCTGCCGCTCCAGAAGGCCGACTTCATCGAGCTGTTCGAGTCGATGGACGGCCTGCCGGTGACCGTACGGCTGCTGGACCCGCCGCTGCACGAGTTCCTGCCCGACATCACCGACCTGTCGGTGCGCGTCGCGCTCGCCGAGGCCCGCCACGAGAAGCACGAGAACGACCTCCGGCTGCTCCAGGCCGTGCACAAGCTGCACGAGCAGAACCCGATGCTGGGTCTGCGCGGCGTCCGCCTCGGCCTGGTCATCCCCGGCCTGTTCGCCATGCAGGTGCGGGCGATCGCCGAGGCCGCCGCCGAGCGCAAGAACGCCAACGGCGACCCGCGCGCGGAGATCATGATTCCGCTGGTGGGCACCGTCCAGGAGCTGGAGATCGTCCGCGAGGAGGCCGAGCAGGTCATCGCCGAGGTCGAGCGGACGTACGACGTCAGCCTCGGGCTCACCCTCGGCACCATGATCGAGCTGCCCCGCGCCGCCCTCACGGCCGGTCAGATCGCCGAGTCGGCCGACTTCTTCTCCTTCGGCACCAACGACCTCACGCAGACGGTCTGGGGCTTCTCCCGGGACGACGTCGAGGCCAGCTTCTTCACCGCGTACCTGGAGAAGGGCATCTTCGGCGTCAGCCCGTTCGAGACCATCGACAAGGACGGTGTGGGCTCGCTGGTCCGCAACGCCGCCGCGGCCGGCCGGGCCACCCGCCCGGACCTCAAGCTCGGCGTCTGCGGTGAGCACGGCGGCGACCCGGAGTCCGTCCACTTCTTCCACGAGGTGGGCCTGGACTACGTCTCCTGCTCCCCGTTCCGCATCCCGGTCGCGCGACTGGAGGCGGGCCGGGCGGCGGCCGAGTCGAAGGGCAGCGACAGCCGCTGATCCACCGGGCACCGCGGGCGCCGAGTGCGTCCGTGGTGCCCAGAAACCACCGGAAGCCGGCGGTAGGGCACCCCAAAACCCTCATCCGCCTGGCCGTCGGCTCCGGAACCCCGACGAGGGCGGCACCTGTGCGGAGGTGCCGCCCTCGCTGCTGTGGGCTGCGGGGTCCTGCGGTCATCCGGCGTGTGGGTCAAGCGGGGCGGCGCCGGTTCGCGACGGCGCGTCACTGAGTGGGTGCGGGATATTTCCTATTAACCTCTCGTAACCGTATGAGGTCGATCAACTACTGATCGCATCCACGCAATCCACCGGAGATGAAATGCGCAAGCTTCGTAAGGCTGCCGTCGTGGCCGCCGTCCTCGGCAGCGTCGGCCTTCTCGGCGCCGCCGGCGCCCACGCCGACGGCAGGGCAGGGGGTCGTGACTACGACCGTCAGGAGACCAGTCGCGACTACGACCGGCAGCAGCCGAGCCGTGAGTACGACCGGCAGCAGCCGAGCCGCGACTACGACAGACAGGCGTCGAGCCGGGACTACGACCGCCAGGAGCCCCGACGCGACTACGACCGCCAGCAGATGAGCCGCGACGCGTCCGACCGCCAGCAGGTGAGCCTCAGCCACTACGACCGGCAGCAGGGCAGCGGCGAAGCGCGGGACCGCCAGAGCACCTCGTGCCGGGCGGACGACAAGATCGTCGACGCCTACGGCCAGGTCGGGTTCGCGAACGGCACGGGGGGCAATGCGGACGGCGGCAAGGGTGACTCGGGCACGCAGATCACCACGATCGGCTCGTCGATGAACTGCAGCAACAGCATCGACAACAGCGTCGAGAAGTAGTGCAGTTGGGTCCCGGCGCCCGATCCGGAGGGACGGCGCCGGGGCCTGTTCTCGTCCTGCGGACCGTCGGCAATGCACCAGGGGCTCCTCGGCAGGCGAGCTCCCGGCCCGCCGCGCCGAGCCCATCGATTCGGCGTCTGTGCAGGTCAACCCTACGAGGGCGGCACCTGTGCGGAGGTGCCGCCCTCGCTTTCTCCGGACTCCCCCCTCGGGAGTTGCCGCCACCCCGGTCGGCGCGGGAAGGCGGCCTTCGACGGGGCTGCCGAGCGGCCGGCTGTTTGCCCATCACCCCCCACGGGATCGAGCAATCCGTGCCGTTCGCGCCGCCGTCGAATTGAGTACAAGCATTCCCGCCGGCCGCCCACCGGCGCGAGCACTTTCAAGTCTGGCCAAAAGGGCATGGTGACCGCACGTGTTGGCGTGCATACTCAGGCGTGCCGGGGGCCGACTGAGGAAACCAGAGGTGGGGGTTCGGTGTTACGCGTCCATTTCAGTGGACTCGATCTGGCCCGTGTGCGCATTGCGGCGCGCCCTGACGCACTGTGGGAGACGGTCTTAAGCTTTCATCGACTACGCGACAGACGTGACGATTCGGCGTTCGGCAAATGGCGATCGGAAACGCGCGGAAAGTTGAATGGCGAAGCGCGGCTGCTGGCGCCGCTGGTGCCCACCCGCGGCTATTTCCCCGACTTCTTGACGCCGGCCGAAGGGCTGCTCGGGATGGCGGATGCGCTCGGCGCACTGCGCGAGACGCCCGCCACCCGGCTGCACGAGGAGCTCTCCCGGCTCTCCACGGCCACCCGCCCGCTCCCGTCGTGGATGCGGGCGATGGCCGAGGGCGACACCCGCGCACTGGGCCGTCTCGCCGATGTGCTCCAGCGCTACTACGAGGTGGCGGTCGCCCCGTACTGGTCGCGCGTCCAGGGCCGGATCGAGGCCGACCGGGCCGCCCGCGGCCGGGCCCTGCTCGACGGCGGCGCCGACCGGCTGCTCGCCTCGCTGCCGCCGATGATGCGCTGGCGCCCGCCGGTCCTGGAGGCCGACTACCCGGTCGAGCGCGACCTGCATCTGGGCGGCCGGGGCCTGTTGCTGCTGCCGTCGTACTTCTGCCGCCGCACCCCGGTCACCTTCCACAACCCCGACCTGACGCCCGTCCTGGTCTACCCCGTGGAGCACCCGGCACCGCGGCTCACCTCGCACGTCCCGGCGGCGCGTTCCCTCGGCCGGCTCGTCGGGCAGACCCGCTCCGCGATACTCCAGACCATCGGCGTCGGCTGCACCACCAGCGAACTCGCCCGCCGCGCGGACGTCTCGCTGGCCTCCGCGAGCCAGCACGCGACCGTCCTGCGGGACGCCGGTCTGCTCAACACCCTGCGCCAGGGCAACGCCGTGCTGCACACCCTCACCCCGCTCGGCGCGGCGCTGCTGCGCGGGGCGCGCCCGGCGGAGGAGGCGGCGTACGAGCGGCTGGTGTGACCTCGTGTGTGGGTCGGATGCGGGACGGCGGGACGGCGGGGCGGAGGTGGGCAGGCGGGCACCGGGCGGTAAGCGCAGCGCCCGCCTGGCACCCGTCCGGCGCCCGTCCGGCACCCTTCCGGCGCACGCTCTTCGGGCGGCGGTGCGCCCCGGGGTGCTCGGCGGGCGGGAACTCCGCCTGGAATGGGGACAGTTGGGGCGGCGTGCAGGAGTGGGAGAACCCCGGGGATAGGCGTGCGCCGCCCGCGATCCGTCGTCCCGGGCCCTGATTTTCGAAGGCAAATTGTCGTATGCTGCTGCCATATCGGCTCACGTGGCGTCCCCGCCGGCGGGCGGCCCCTCGCGTAGCGGCAACACCGCACCGAGCGTGGGCCGTTCCCGGAGGGTGCTGTCCGTGCGCCATACGCTCTCGAACGTAGGCGCCCCGCCGCCCCGCTTGGTAAACCGAACGACATCCTCCGAATCCCCCTCGGCCAGCAGCGGTGCGGTCTCCAACTACCTTTAATTTCCGACGAATTCACATGGTGACCCGGGAGTCAGCTGCTGCCCGCGGAAGAACGGCAGCTTCCGCTCCGGCAGCGCCACCCGTCGGTGTCGCCTGCGCGCGGCTCCGCCTCACGGACGTCCAGGTGCGTGCTCATGCCACGCACCGCACCCGGTACGTCACCCGCCCGCGCCTCAGTCGTCGATCCCGCTGCGCTCCACCCCCGCGACGATGTACCGCTGGAGCAGCAGGAAGACCACCACCAGCGGGGCGATGGACACCGCCGCGGCCACGAACAGCTCGTGCAGGTTGAGGTTCTGCGCGGTGGTGAACGTCGACAGGGCGACTTGCACCGTCCAGGCCTCCTGGTCCTGCCCGATGACCAGCGGCCACAGGAACGCGTTCCACGCGCCGATGAAGACGATCGTCCCGACGGCGGCGAACACCGGCCGGGAGTTGGGGACGACGATCCGCCAGTACGTCCGCCAGTACCCGAGCCCATCCACCCGCGCCGCATCCTCCAACTCCCTGGGGAAGCCGAGGAAGTACTGCCGGAAGACGAAGCAGGCGAAGGCGCTGAACAGCGTGGGAATGATCAGCCCGCGCAGCGTGGAGATCCACCCCAGCGTCGACACCAGCACAAAGCTCGGCACGAACGTCACCGCCGCCGGCACCATCAGCGTGCCCAGGATCGCGTAGAAGACGACATTGGCGTACCGGTACGGAATCCGCGCCAGGCCGTACCCCGCGAGCGAGGCCAGCACGACCGTGCCGACCGTCGTCGACACCGCGATCAGTGTGGAGTTGAGCATCGCCCGCCCCATGGGCAGGTTCGGGTCCTGGAAGACCTCGGTCAGATTCGACCACTGGAGCTCATGCGGGAAGAACGTCCACTCCGGCGCCGTGATGTCCTGCTCGGTCGCCAGCCCGTTCCGCACCAGCAGGTAGAACGGCACCAGGAAGAGCAGCGCCAGGGCGACCAGCACCACCACCCGCAACGCCCGGCCCGCACGCGTCAACGCATCCTGCATCCGGTCAGTCCTCTCCCTTGCGACCGAGTCCGAACCAGCGGGCCTGCACCACCGTCGCCAGCGCGATGATCAGCGCCAGGATCACCGCACCCGCGCTTCCCAGCCCGAGGTTCTGGTCCCGCCCCAGCGCCGTGTAGTAGAGGTAGACCAACGGCGGCCGGGCGTACGGCGGATAGCCGCGGGCATCGCTCAGCAGGTTGTAGAACTCGTCGAACGCCTGGAACGCATTGATCACCAGAAGCAGCACCACGGCCACCGAGGTGGCACGCAGCTGCGGGAAGGTGATGTGCCGGAAGGTCTGCCAGCCGGGCCGCGCCCCGTCCACCGCGGCCGCCTCGTACAGCTGCGGTGAGATCCGTTGCAGCCCGGCCAGGAAGAGGATCATGTAGAACCCGGCCTGTAGCCACAGCCGTACGGTCACGATGACCAGCCAGTACCAGGGCGGATCGGTGGTCGACAGCCAGGCGGTCTGATCCGCCCCGAACCAGCCGAGCACCGTGTTCGCCAGTCCGAACCGCACCCCGTTGAAGATCGACAGCTTCCAGATCACCGCGGCGACGACGTACGAGCAGGCCGTGGGCAGGAAGAACACCGACCGGAAGAACGCCCGGGCGAAGCGCAGCCGGTTGACCATCAGCGCCAGCGACAGCGCCAGCACGTATGTGGCCGGCACGATGAACGCCGTGAACAGCAGGAACGCGCCCAGGCTGCTCAGGAACGCCTCGTCGCGCAGCATCGTGCCGTAGTTGCCGAGCCCGACGAAGTCCGAGCCGGTCGGACTCACCGTGTTGTGCGCATCGAAGAAGCTGAGGTACACGCTCCACGCCAGCGGCACATACGTGAACAGCCCCAGCCCGATCGCGAACGGCCCGACGAACACCCAGAACCACAGGTTCCGCCGCTGCGGCCCGAGCACCCGGGCCACCGTTGACCGGGGCGACGGGGTGCCGGGGGAGGGGGCCGTGCGGGAGCCGTCGGCGGGGCCGCCGGAGGTGGCGCGGGAGGCGGCACTGGCGGGGGCGCCGGAGGTGGCGCGCGGTCCTGTCACGTCGTCGCCCCCCTACGCGGCCTTCTTCTTCACCCGCTGGAGCTCGGCGTGCACCTTCCGCACCACGCCCTTCAGTTCGCTCTCCGGGTTGGCCCCGTCCTTGATGATCCGGCTCAGGGCGTCCTGATAGGCGGTACGGTCCGCGGTCGTCCACAGCAGCGGCTCCGCATACCCGTGCTCCGTCGCGAACCGCACCGCATCCGCCGCCGCACCCTGCTGGAGCTGCTTGGCCTTCTTCGCCAGCGAGATCCGCGCCGGAATGTGGAATCCGTACGACAGCGCGAAGTCCTGCTGGAAGTCCGTCCGGTCCACCCACAACCACGCCGCGAACGCCTTCGCCTCCGCCCGGCGCCTGCTCCGCGCACTGACCGCGGAACCGTACGCCCCCACCGGAACGGACGGCTTGCCGCCGGACCCGTCCCTGGGGAACGGCAGCACTCCGAAGTCGTCCCCCAGCGCCTTCTCGATCTGCGGCAGCGCCCACAGCCCCGACCACTGCATCGCGGTCAGCCCCTGGATGAACGCGGCCGGATCGGACCAGTCCGTGGGCGCACCCAGCAGCAACGACTTGTCCGCGTACAACTGCCGGATCTTCCCCAGCGCCCGGGCCGCCGCCGGGTCGTCGAACCCGACCTTCCCGTCCTCGCCGATCAGGCTGAGCCCCGCGGCGAACAACGGCGTCCCGCCGAGCACCCCCACGCCACCGTCGTTCCCGAGGAACAGCCCCTTGGTCTTCTTCGTGGTGAGCTTCCCGGCCGCGTCCACCAGCTCGTCGAGGGTCCGCGGCGGCGTCACCCCCGCGTCCTTCAGCGCGCTCTTCCGGTAGTAGAGCAGCTGCATGTCGATGACCTGCGGGATGCCCCAGATCTTGTCCTGCCAGATCTTGGGCGCCAACACGGCCTGGTTGAAGTCGTCCTTCACCGGCTCGACCTCGGCGGTCAGATCGACCACCTGACCACTCTGGATCTGGTCCAGTAGGGGCCCGTTGACCTCGAACACATCCGGCCCCGAGTCCGTCAGCAACGCGGCCGCCGTCTGCCGGTCGTAGTCCCCGGGCCGCCACTGCACGGTGACCCGGGCCTTCTCGTACGCCGCGGCGTACCGCTTCACGGCCCGCTCGGTACCCGGCTCCCCGTACTGGTGGTACCACTGGCTGATCCCCGGCCCCGAACCACCGCCGCCCCGCCCGGTGTTGGACCCGCACGCCGTGGCGAGCGCAGCCCCGAGCGCCGCTCCCCCCGCGCCCATCAGCAGCCGCCGTCTGTCGATCCCCGCCATGACCCGTCACCCCCTGAGCTCGTCACTCGTTCTCCGATGCCGTTCATCGATGCCGTTCTCCGATGCCGTGCTCCGAAGCCGTCCATCGAAGCCGTCCATCGAAGCCGTCCATCGAGTCGTTAACCGGCATCGTTCATCGAGTCGTTCACCGGCGTCGTCCTCCGAAGTGGATCACCGATATGCGACCCTCCACTCTGCCGCACGACCGTGAAGCGCACATTGCATCCCTACGAACCGGTCACCTGACTGGCCGTCAGTGCCTCCACGGCCTTCTCCACCGCTTCCTCCCACGCATACGGATACCCCTCCACATACATCTCCTGAGAAAGCCCCGGCCCCACTGCAACATCCGGCACCGAGACTCTGATTCCCCTCCCCTCCACCGTGAGGAGGTACGTCACCCAGGAGTCACCGCCCGCATCGACATCGGAGTTGACGTCCGCATCCCGCAGCGGAAGCCCCCGTTCGACCAGTTCGGCCACCAGCCGATCCCTGTTCGACCAGATCGTGCGCCGCGCCTCGTCGAACGTGGAGAGTTCGTCCACCAGGTCACCCCAGGCGTACGGCACCCCGTTGTGCACCAACTCCCAACCGCCGTCCGCCCCAGCCCCCTTCACCACCTCCAGTGGCACACCGGGCATCACCAGATCGCCCTCGTACCCCTGCGGACACTCGAAGGAGAACTGGATGCACCCGGGCCACTCGTCGTCCGCGTACCCGCCGTCGAGATCCGCCCACGGCTCCTCACAACCGCGCTCGGCAAGCTCGGCCACGAACGCCGCCATGTTCGTCCGCGCGCACGCCGCGACCTGGTCTTCATCGGCGAGGATCTCCGCGACGCGATCGCGAGCATGCTCCCCGTCGCTCCGGCAGCCAACGCCGCGACTCTCGTCGTCACTCTCAGTCGTCATACGGCAATTGTGACGCGCCCCACTGACATTCACGCCTGTCCCGCGTCCCCCCCCCGTTATGCGTCATGTCCTTCGAGGTCCGGCGAGAGGAAGAGTGCCGCTGGCCTCCGGGCCCGGCATGGTGGCCGGTGAGAGTGCGGGAGCGCTGATCGCCACGATGCACAGCCAACTGGCCGGTCAGGACGTCGCGGACTGGCAGGCGGTCCTGACGGCGGTGCAGCGCCTCGACCGGGTAGGCGTCGGCCCGGTGGGCTAGGGCCTGTCCGGCGAATCATCTGTGGTTGAGGCCTCTGACGGATGGCGAGTGGTTCAGGATGGACCCATGGCAACCGTTGTGGCTTTCCCCGCGCACCCCGACGACGAGGTATTGCATACCGGGGGCACGCTTGCGCGCGCCGCCGCCCACGGCCATCGCACGGTGATAGTGGTCGCCACTGACGGCCTGATGGATGCCGTCCCCAAGGACGGCGAGGCGCCGCGTCTGGTGGAAATGAGGGCGAGTGCGACCGTGCTCGGCGTGGCCCGTGTCGCGCACCTGGGGTACGCCAACAGCGGCCACGGCAAGGACCTCTACCCGGATCCGCCGGACCGGGCGCGCTTCGTGAGGGCGGAAACGGAGGAGGCCGCCGAACAACTCGCGGCGATCCTGCGCGAGGAGAATGCAGACGTGCTACTCATCCACGACGCCAACGGCGGTTACGGCCACCGCGACCACGTCAAGGCGCATCGTGTGGGCAAGCGTGCCGCCGAACTGGCCGGCGTGCCCCGGGTGCTGGAAGCGACGATGCCGCGCGAAGTCGTCAGCCGCCTGGTGAGGTTGGTACGTCTGCTGAGGCTCCCCTTCCGCTACGACCCCGAGGTGCTTCGCATCGCGTACAGCCCGCGCGAAGCCATCACGCACACGGTTGATGTGCGACGGTTTGCCGCACAAAAGCAAGCGGCCCTTGCCGCCCACCGCTCCCAGCTAACCGGACCCGGCCGGAGCTCCCCGGTCTTCAGGGCACTGGTCAGACTCCCGTCCCCTGTCTTCGGGTTGCTGCTCGGCCGGGAGTGGTTCGTCGAGGCTGCTGCTGCGCCCACTTCCCAGGTGACCGCCGACATCTTCCAGCCAGCCTCTTGGCTCAACTCGCCTCCCCAGGCGCGGACGGATCACACCCGGAGCCACAATCGGATCGCTGCGACAGTGACGGTGCCATGGAAGACATAGGCCCGTTTGCCGTAGCGGGTGGGTGCGCCACGAGGCGCCATGGAATCGAGTGAGGTGAGAGACCTTCACCACCGGGTTGTCGTAGCAATCCGGTTGAAGCTGGGGGCAGTTCGGCTCGGGGGATGCCGAGCCGAGCGGTAAGCAGCCCCGACAACGCCGGGACGGGTTGGTACTGCCAGACGACCCGGGTCCGGCTAGCGAGACAGGAAGGTGCACGCGAGAAATCAGTGCCTGACGCCCCGTAATTACGACACCGGCTCGAACCTGGCGGATCTGGGCCGGACGCAGTGCACGACCACCAGTGCTCGTCGGTGGTCGACTCCGAAGCCGACTCTACTCATCGGTGGGGAGGCCACGCCGAAAGTCTGCGGCGTAAGCGTGGCGATGCTGCCGGGGTAGAGCTGGGCACCTCACCTGTCGATCGATTTCGCGGTGAACGTGGGAACTGTCCGCGGTTGCCCTTATATCGGACATCCAGTCCGATCGGGGGCAGGCCCATCGCCGGCTGATGGCCGTCGGGCAGGACGGAGGCTCCGTAGTACTCCGAGGCAGGGAAAGCCGGTCACATGGGGAAGGGGGTCAGCAAGTCAGCAGTAAGGAGACTGGAATGCCAGGGGCTGTCGCCGGTGAATACCGACGAGCTGGAATGGGCCTTGATGAAGGCCGAACGCCGGGTACTGGAGATCCAGACCAAGCTGCACCGTTGGGCTGCCGATGATTCTCATCGCAGGTTCGACGACCTGTTCAACCTCGTGGCCGATCCCGCCTTCCTGTTGGTGGCGTGGGACCGTGTCCGGGGAAACAAGGGTGCCCGCACGGCCGGAGTGGATGGGAAGACCGCCCGCTCCATCGAAGCCGGGCAGGGAGTCGAGGCGTTTCTCGACAAGCTGCGGACGCAGATCAGAGACCGCAGCTTCCATCCGGTTCCTGTCCGCGAGCGGATGATTCCCAAGGCGAATGGCAAGTTTCGTCGTCTCGGGATTCCGACTGTGGCGGACCGAGTGGTCCAGGCATCCTTGAAACTGGTGCTGGAGCCGGTATTCGAAGCGGATTTCCTCCCGTGTTCCTATGGGTTCCGCCCGAACCGCCGAGCCCACGATGCGATCGCCGAGACTCGCTACCTCGCCAGCCACGGATACGAGTGGGTGGTGGAGGGCGACATCACGGCATGCTTCGACGAGATCGCGCACCCGGCCCTCATGGAGCGGGTGCGGAATCGAGTCGGGGACAAGCGGGTGTTGTCCTTGGTGAAGGCGTTCTTGAAGTCCGGGATCCTGTCCCGTGACGGAGTCTTCACGGACACACGCACCGGGACCCCGCAGGGCGGGATCCTATCGCCGCTGCTGGCCAACATCGCACTCTCGGTCCTGGACGAGCACATCGCCCAGGGCCTCGGAGGACCAGATGGCACCTCCGAGGATCGGCGCAGGAGACGGCGCCGAGGATTGCCCAACTACCGGCTGGTCCGGTATGCGGACGACTTCCTCGTACTCGTCTTCGGGCGCCGTGAGCATGCCGAGGAGCTACGCGACGAGGTCGCAGAGGCATTGAAGCCAATGGGCCTTCGCCTGTCGGTGGAGAAGACAAAGATCACGCACATTGACGAGGGCCTTGACTTTCTTGGATGGCGCATCCAGCGTCACCGGAAACTTGGCACTGATCGGCAGTATATTTACACCTACCCGGCACGGAAATCAGTACGTTCCGCCACGGGCAAGGTGAAGGAACTGACCGGACGGCAGAACGTCGGCTTGTCGCTGGAGTCCTTGCTTCACCGACTGAACTCGGTGTTGCGAGGATGGTGCGCGTATTTCCGTCCCGGAGTTTCGAACGTGGCTTTCTGTTACCTCAGCCACTACGCGTGGATGAGGGTGACACGATGGATCCGACGCAAGCACCCCGGGATCACTTGGAAGCAGCTCCGTCGACGCTATTACGGCGGCGGCTGGTGGCCCGTCACAGAGGAAGCGGAACTGTTCAACCCGGCAAAGGTAAGCACGACCAGATACCGATACCGGGGAAAGTGCATTCCGGCTCCATGGCCCACTACGGCATGAGGAACTGAACACCCCGGAACGGGATTTGTGGAGAGCCCGGTGCCCGGAGACGGGCACGCCGCGGCGGAGCCGCGGGCCAGGCGGTGGCGGATCTGGTCCTTCTTCTCCAGGATGCTGTGCGGAATCTGGCGTCTACGCAGGTAGGAGCGTATCCGGCGAGAGGAGTACGCCTTATCTGCGCTGATCGCGTCGGGCCGAGCGCGGGGGCGCCCACCGCCCTGGCGGGGCACGCGGATTCGCTCGACGACGGCCTCGAAGACGGTACCGTCGTGGGTCTGTCCCGGGGTGACGAGTACGGCCAGCGGGCGCAGCCCGCCCTCGCAGGCCAGGTGAATTTTGCTGGTCAGGCCGCCACGCGAGCGCCCGAGTCCCGCATCCTCACGGTGCTGGACCGGGACCCCTTTTTTGGAGCGCCCGCCGGAGCGGTCTTGCGAGCGCCGACAGCATGCTGATGGGCGCGACAGGAAGTGGAATCCACGCCGACCTGGCTCCAGTCCAGCCGCCCTTCGGCGTCTGCATCGCCCTGGATCGCCCCAAGTATTCGATCCCAGGTACCGTCCGCCGACCAGCGCCGGTGGCGATCGTGGACGGTCTTCCATTTCCCGAAACGCGCAGGAAGATCGCGCCATGGCACCCCCGTCCGCTCCCGAAAGTAGATCCCGTTGACCACCTTGCGGTGGCTCTGCCACTGCCCGCCACGCTTGCCGTTCTTTGGCAGGTACGGCTCCAGCCGAGCCCACTCCACCGCGTTCAGATCGCCACGCCCCATAGCCACCTAAACGATCAAGGGCGGGGCGCTGTTCCGAGATCCACTGGCGATTCGTCGGACACGCCCTACTAGTGCGCGTGGCGTCGTTCGAAGGGGACAGCTCGCTGTGATTCTTCGCCCGGCATCTGAGGTGACACCAGAGCGCAGCGCCCGGCGCGCTGGCCGGAGCTCGATTCCGGTCAGCGCGTTCGGGTCACTCGATCTCCGGCCCCGCCCCGGGCGACAGTGGGCCTGACGCGGCGGACGGCAGGAGGTGCGTGCTACGCGTTCGATCCGCGTTGAGAGCGGTACAGGGCGATGGCCGATTCGGTGGGCAGGTTGGGGACGGTGACCGTTTCTCCGGTGTCCTTCGCCACGATGATCTTGGCGCCGCCGGGCGGGGTGGGCTGCGGCTGGCCCGATGCGTCGGTGGGGCGCGGGAACGTGGCGTACACCAGGTAGCCGATGTCGAATTCGTGGACGTGCATGGGCGCCGGAGAACCGTCCACCAGCTTGGGCTGGGCGTAGCGGCTCAGGACGATGGCTAGGGCTTCTTCGGGGGTGGTGGGGGGCGAGGGAGCGTCCTGTGACATAGCCGATGTCTCCTGATCAGTGAGAGGTATACGTGGGGAACGCATCCACCCGTTCATTGCTGACCAGGTGGATGGGCGCGGCAGGGAAGGAGATAGTGAACGTCATGGCTAGATGGCCCCTTTGTGGGCTGGCGCCACGTTCACGGAAAGGTGCTTCTGAAGGTCAAGGACCGCCTCGAGGAGTGTATGGCCTGCCATTCTTTGGATTTCCTTCCCCGCCTCAATGGGTCCCAGCTGGCCATCACGGTGCCACCCGTGACATCTGTGCCACTCATCGACGGCTGCACCTTGACCAGTTCGAGCCGAACCCCATCGCGTACTTTGCCTTCATTGGGTCAATTCGGAGCGCTTCACTCCAGTTCCCATCCGCTTTCCAGGAGGGCTTCGATTCTGTTGTCGATTTCAGGCCTTCCCATGCCACCCGGGGCCCAGATTGACCAATAAGTGGAGAAATCGAAAACGAGCTCACCTGGATTTCTATGGAGCCGATACTCGAACGGCGCATGGACGACGGATGCCCCAATCGGCCCGTAAATCCAGCCCGCATCGTCGCGCGTCTCGACAGGGTGATTGACGACTCCCCTGGTGACCTCAAGCTGAATCACATCAGGGTCTTCTCTGGGGTAGTCGTCGGGTAGCCGAGCCATTGACGCATTGAACTGAATATCCTGCCAGCCAACGGAAAGCTCGCTTGTATCGTTCGGGGGCTCGGTGAGGAGTCCCTGGATGAAGTTGACAGCGGCATTCTCGCTGATTTCGCCGATGGCGGTCACTTGCTCGTTCCGTAGGCGTGGCTCCGCGGTCACCCTCTCCGGGAGGGGGGAGCGGCGCAGCATCCCGGATTCCCGCGGTGGAGTCGGTGAATCGACCGGCAGGTCGAACTCCGTTTCCCAGTAGGCGGTCGTTACTTCCATGGAAAGTGGGATGCAGAGATCGTGTGACATCTTGAATGCCGCGGACAAGGCCAGCCTTGCGAATTGAGCGTGATCAACGCTCAGGTCTTCCACGTCCTTCACCAGGCGGATGGACGATCCCGGGAAGTCAAGAATTCTGGCATCGGTCATCGGATCCGCTCCCATGAAGTACCGTTGTGCACATATTCTGCCAATACGCCCAAATCTGGGTCTGAGCAAATTATGCGGTCCAGCTTACTGGCGTCAGGTGTCTTGTTCAAATTGTCCAGGATGTCGTCGAACAGATTCCTCTCCCGAATCAGGGTGCCATCAGGCCGGCTGAGTTTCACCGAGCCATCCGGACCCCGCTCGGTGGTGAGGCCCTTCTTGGACTTTATCTCCGCCTTCACCTTGAGGTAGATGCTGACATCGCGTGGTCGCGGAAGTGGGAATCCGTGCGCTTCTCGCTTATTAATTTTATCGAACCCGTGCGCAACGGCGTTCCTGATGTCGCCTGGCTTCTCGATCTCCCTCTCGACAGTGGTGACTTCCACTCGGCGATTTATTGGACCGTTAGGTTCGGCGAGTCCGAGGTCGAATTCCGCCAGTGCCTCGTTGTTCGGTGAGACCGGAGCATTCAGCTCCAATGCGGTGTGCAGGACATGGTCTGGGTTCTCCTCAAGGAGCCTCCTCGCCTCGCGCATCTCGTTGAGGGTCTGCTCGAATTCCACATCGGCCTTCTTCTCGTGGAATTGCAGCCAGGAATCCAGGTCGAGAACCCTCGCGGCGGTCGGGCCGAGTATGTCCTCGGCCTGATTGCGGCGTTCGGCAAGGCTCGACCGCTCTTCGGACGTGTCCTCCGGGACGCCACTCGGCTCCTCGGGCGCATGGTGGTCGTCATCGTCGTGGTGTTGCGCGTCCAGTGCGTGCTGGTCGGCGGGATGATCTGAGGTGGGAGCGACGGCACCGTCATTCGGAGTAGTTGGGGGCGGGGAACTGACGGAAGATTCCGCGGCCTCGCCCTCCTGATGCGGTGCTTGTGTGGCGGCCTCGCCCTTGGAATCGTCAGATGTCTCGACGCTGGGCTTGCCGTAGATCAGAGGGTTGCTGTCATGGCTCAGTGCTTTGGCGAGGTACTGCGAAATGCTCGTGCTGGGCTTTTTGGGCGTGCTTTCGCTGTCGCCCGGGGTGGGCGACTCCGAGTGATCGGTGGGCGCATGCTCCGGCCCCGTCGTGTCGACCTGATCGGCCGGCGTGTGCTCCGGCTCGGTGGGGGCGTGGTCGGTCGGCGACTCGTCCGACGGGTGATCGGCCGGATCGCTGGTCGAGTTGTCGGCCGAGTCGTTGGTCGCGTCGTCAGTCGGGGTGTCGGGGTGGGGAGCGGTCGAGTCGTGGTCGGCCGGGGTCTCGGTGTGTGGGGCCTCGGCGTGCGGGGTCTCGCTGTGCGGAGTGGGGGTGTCCTCGGGCTTGGCGTCTGAGTGTTCGGTGGGGGTGCTATCGGGCTCGGGCTTGGCTTCTTCGGTGGGGGTGTTGTCGGGCTTGTTGTCTGTCTGTTCGGTGGGGGTGTTGTCGGGCTTGTTCTCGGGCTTGTCCGAGGGGGTGTCTTCGGGCTTTGCTACGGCGTGATCGGCGTGTAGTGGCTGCCGGTCGGGTCCGAGGGGGATGTGCCAGACGTGTTCCGCCTGC